>NZ_BAABRO010000001.1:600000-900000 GCF_039545035.1 Novipirellula caenicola | reverse complement strand
ACCACGATTCGATCGAGCAGCGAAGGCATCTCACTGGTGTCAGCCTTGGCAACTGAAATACGGCAAAAACATGAGTGGCAAAAAGATGAGACTCTGCACGATGGGTTGGCATTTTTAATGTTTTCCTGCCCATCCCATCTTCCTGCCCGCCGGTCATCCGGCGATTGATAGACGTGGTGGAAACAAGGATCGAGTCAGCAGCGGCGTCGTGTTGCCGAGGACAGCGTTGGTTACTGGATTGGGCAGGAAAATGGAGGGGGCAGGAAAATGGAGTACCGCCCGATGATTCTGGTTTCTTAATCTTTTTGCCCTTAATCTTTTTGCCGTACTTGCGGTGTGGCGCTTGGTGGATGTCGCCGAACCACGATTCGATCGAGCTGCGGCCTTTTAATGTCGAGGCCAGCCGTGACTGTTGAACAAGGCAAAAACATGTAGGGCAAAAAGATGGGACACCGCAGGGTGGTCCTGCAATCTGGATATTTTCCTGCCCGCTGGCTATCCGGCGTTTGATGGACGTGGCGGAAACAAAAATCGAGTGAGCAGCTGCGTCGTGTCACCGAGGACCGCGTTGGCTACTTAATTGGGCAGGAAAATGGAGGGGGCATGAAAATGGGATACCGCCGCATGCTCCTGCTTTCTGAATGTTTTTGCCCTCCATCTTTTTGCCGTACTTGCGGTGTGGCGCTTGGTGGATGTCGCCGAACCACAATTCGATCGAGCTGCGGCTTTTTAATGTCGAGGCCAGCCGTGACTGTTGAACAAGGCAAAAAGATGAACGGCAAAAAGATGGGACTCTGCACATCGAGGGGCATGTTCGGCGGACTACGAATGAATTCCGCGAAATCGGTTCAGGAGACGAGCGTATCGCGAAAACTCAAAGGGCGAAAACGATCGTTCACCGAGGCGTTCATGCGAAGCGCCATCGATCGGATCTTCAACAATGGCTACATGTTTTTGTGGCCGCTTGACTGGCGACTTATCACGTTGCTAGTTCCGCCGCGTTGCCGTTCCCGTCATGAACGTGATCCACCGGCCATCTTCGCCTTGCATTTGAGACTTCATCGCAAACTCGTCATCCGATTTGAACTCGTAGGTATCACGAAACGTTGCCGTCTCTCCTTCCTTGAAGAAGTTCGGACCCTCAGCTTCGAGCGTCAGTTTTGTTTTATCTTTGTCGAGTGATCCTTCATATTTCCACATGAACGAACTCGAGGAATCGATCCAGGTGCCGACGAACTTGTCTTTGCCGACGTCAAATCCGATCGTTTGGATGCCGGTCATCGTGTGTCCTGCGATCTCGCTCTTCATCTCAAGAAGCAGCCAAAAGCCGCCGACCATCCGCGACGAGAGTGAACCGATGCATTGAACCTCAGGCTGATCAGGCCCCATTTTGCACTCTGCGTCCGTCGACCACTCGCCTGACAACCTTTCCAGCCATTGATGCTCTGCGGTTGGCTTGGGCATCGGTTCCGCTTGCTGTGCCAACAGATTTCCGGCCATGACGAGCAGTCCAGCCACGAGCGAGCGAACCATTAACAATTTCATCGTGAACTCCAGTGTGAGTGGGCAGGGTGGATAACGTTTGTCATTGATCGAACGGCGGGAAGCGATTTCGACATCTCAATCATTTTTCACTTTTCAACTTGACGATCCGGCGGGAAATTCTAACATGCAACCATGCGGTTGCACAACAGTTTTTTTGCGAGAGGCTTCGATGACGGAAAGCATGTCGGATCGAATTGAAAAACAGATTGATTTGCCAGCACCGATCGAGAAGGTGTGGCATGCGCTTACGGATCATGTCGCGTTTAGTCAATGGTTCGGTGTCAATCTAGAGCGACCGTTTGTGGTCGGTGAAAAGTCGTTTGGGCAAATCACCTATCCCGGCTACGAACACGTTCGAATGGAAGTCGAGGTGATCGCAATCCATCCGATGGATCGATTTGCCTTCCTCTGGCATCCCTACGCGATCGAGCCCGATGTCGACTACTCGCGCGAGCCCCCGACGACCGTCGAGTTCACGCTCGAACCGACCGAATCCGGAACCCTTCTGAAGGTGGTTGAGTCCGGATTTGATCGAATTCCAGAGGCGAGACGTAGCGAAGCGTATCGGATGAATGAAGGCGGTTGGACCGAACAGATGAAGAACATTGAACGCTATGTCAGCAACCACACGGACTAAAGTCGCAAAACACATCGCGGCTCAAGCAGACTTATTTTCGGCGTTGGGCGATCCGACACGTCTGTCGTTGTTGTTCCAGCTCGGTGAGGGCTGCGCCTGCTCGATCACCCAGCTCGCCGAAGGCCGTCCGCAAACGCGACAAGCGATTCGCAAGCATCTGCAGATTCTCGAAGGTGTCGAGCTCGTGACCGCTGTTCGTCGCGGCCGCGAACAACTGTTCCGCGTCGAACCCAAAGCGATCCAGTCTGCCGCACAGACACTCGACGCGATCGGCCGCCAATGGGAAGACGCCCTCGATCGACTGAAGGTTTTTGTCGAGAAATCGCCTTAGCCAGTGGCACGCCGGTGAAAAGTTTGGGGGCTCTGTGCGTGTCTTTCTGTAGAGCGTCTATTTGGCGAGTCGGAGTGCTGTTTCAGTGCTCATGCGGTGGTCGATCCGGGCTTAGCGAACCACGACCAAGCCACTCGCAGCGGAATTCAAGCAGTGGACGAAACATAACGACTGACATCCGTGAGGAACTAGACGCGTGCAGGTACGGTTCCCCATCTTCCTGCCCGCCAGTCATCAGGCGTTTGATGGACGTGGCGGAAACAAGAATCGAGTGAGCCGCGGCGTTGTTTTACCGAGCGTAACGTCGGTTACTGAATAGGGCAGGAAAATGTGAGGGGCAGGAAAATGGGACACCGCAGATGGACTTTCAGTCTGCAGCTTTTTGCCCCCCATCTTTTTGCCTGCCTGCGGTACGGCGCTTGGCGGATGTCGCGGAACAACGATGCGAGTGATCCGCAGCGTCACCTCGCAGGTGTCAGCCTTGGCTCGTGAATACGGCAAAAACATGAGTGGCAAAAAGATGAGACTCTGCACGATGAGTTGGCACTTTTAATATTTTCCTGCCCAGCCCATCTTCCTGCCCGCCGGCTATCCGGCGTTTGATAGACGTGGTGGAAACAAGGATCGAGTGAGCCGCGGCGTTGTTTTACCGAGCGTAATGTCGGTTACTGAATTGGGCAGGAAAATGTAAGGGGCAGGAAAATAAGATATCGTACATTGGTCCTGTTTACTAAATCTTTTTGCCTTCCATCTTTTTGCCTACCTGCTGTACGGCGCTTGGTGGATGTCGCGGAATTGTGAGTCGAGTGATCCGCAGCGTCACCTCGCAGGTGTCAGCCTTGGCTCGTGAATACGGCAAAAACATGAGTGGCAAAAAGATGAGACTCTACACGATGGGGTGGCACTTTTAATATTTTCCTGCCCATCCCATCTTCCTGCCCGCCGGCTATCCGGCGTTTGATAGACGTGGTGGAAACAAGAATCGAGCGAGCCGCAGCGTTGTTTTACCGAGCGTAACGTCGGTTACTGAATAGGGCAGGAAAATGTAAGGGGCAGGAAAATGGGACACCGCAGATGGACTTTCAGTCTGCATCTTTTTGCCCCCCATCTTTTTGCCTGCCTGCGGTACGGCGCTTGGCGGATGTCGCGGAACAACGATGCGAGTGATCCGCAGCGTCAGCTCACTGGTGTCAGCCTTGGCAACTGAAATACGGCAAAAACATAAGTGGCAAAAAGGTGGGACTCCGCACGGTGGGGTGGCATTTTTAATATTTTCCTGCCCAGCCCATCTTCCTGCCCGCCGTCTATCCGGCGTTGGATGGACGTGGCGGAAACAAGAATCGAGTGAGCCGCGGCGTTGTTTTACCGAGCGTAATGTCGGTTACTGAATAGGGCAGGAAAATGTGAGGGGCAGGAAAATGGGACACCGCAGATGGACTTTCAGTCTGCAGCTTTTTGCCCCCCCATCTTTTTGCCTGCCTGCGGTACGGCGCATCGTGGATGTCGCGGAACAACGATGCGAGTGATCCGCAGCGTCACCTCGCAGGTGTCAGCCTTGGCTCGTGAATAAGGCAAAAACATGAGTGGCAAAAAGATGAGACTCTGCACGATGGGGTAGCATTTTTAATATTTTCCTGCCCATCCCATCTTCCTGCCCGCCGGCTATCCGGCGTTTGATAGACGTGGTGGAAACAAGGATCGAGTGAGCCGCGGCGTTGTTTTACCGAGCGTAACGTCGGTTACTGAATTGGGCAGGAAAATGTGAGGGGCAGGAAAATGGGACACCGCAGATGGACTTTCAGTCTGCAACTTTTTGCCCCCCATCTTTTTGCCTACCGGTAGTGCGTCGCTTAGTATACGCGACAAAATCAAGTAGACAGTCGGCAATGATTTTCCATTACCGAAGGCCAAGTTGCTTATTGTTGTGGGCGGTGACGCCCGAAAAAAGGTAGATTTTCGCGAGGCGGCGCAGGGCAAATCTTGGGCATGTGACCGGTTGGAAGAGTCGCCAAACGGAAATGGCGTGCCCCAGGCTACAGAGATGGTACGATGAGGGGCGTCTCTGTCGGGGTGGTTGGCGTTCTGCATGTGTGGGGTTCCGGGTGCTCGGGCATATTCGAGGTCCGCAAGAGGCTTGCCAGCCGCAGGAGCCGACGCATGTTAATGAAGCGATTGCTTGTACGGGGCACGGAATCGAGGAATCAAACGCGTTTCAAACGACGCAAAATCATCGAGCAGCTTGAACCTCGTCTGCTGCTGGCAAACAGTCCGCCGGCCATTTTCAGCCCCATCGCGGACTTGAGGACCGAGGCCGGAATCCCGTTTGAGTATGATCTGCAGCCGACCGGGTACGTGGTGTTTGGATATGGCGTTGGCGGAAATGGTTTCGCTGCGACCGATAACTACTTCGCCAGCAATGTGAATTTCCTGGGCTCATGGCAAGATGTCACGTTCACCGGCAACACGGTTTTTACCGAGAGCCCATGGTATGCGGCCCAGATCAGCGAGTCGGGAGCGGCCCTTGACGAGTACACGTGGGACAACAACACGTACGTCACTGACGCCGAGTCCCCCTTCATCATCGAAGGCGGATTTGAGTCGTTTGAGCAATGGAAATCGCAAACTGGATTCGACGCCTCCAGCACGCTTGCCAACACGATCAGCGGTACGCTGGTGACCGTCCATCCGAATGAATACGAATCGGGACGGGGGCACGCGGTCGTTTACAATTGGGACCGGCTTGACCATGTCAATTTGGATCTATCCACAGTGGTGGATGTGGGAGCGAATTACGAGATCTACAACGTGCTGGATCTTGACGGGGCGCCGGTCCTCGCTGGAGTCTATAACGGCGCATCCGTGTCACTGCCGATGACCGATGTGGCTTCGCCCATTCCGATCGGGGCGGACCCCGTTGCGCCGCTTGTCGTCGACAAGGAATTTGGCAGTTTCTTGATCGTGTCCGACGCGGCCCCGGTTCCTGCGACGGGAAACGAGTTCTTCGTTTCGCCCGAAGGGACGCCACAGGGTGACGGAAGTCTTCAGAACCCTTGGGATATAGCGACGGCAATGAGCCATCCGCAAGCCGTTTCACCTGGTGATACCATCTGGATCACCGGCGGAACGTACGTGGGGGCCTTTACCAGCCATTTATCCGGCACCGAAGCGGATCCGATTTGGGTGCGTGCGAGGCCAGGCGAAGACGTGGTCATCGATTTGAATAATGGATCGCCTCGGACCAGCGAGATCCTGACGATCGAAGGCCAATACACGCACTACCAGGGGCTCGAGATTTTTTCGAGTGACCTCTCGGCTCGAACGACTTTCAACGTTGGGTCGTGGCCCGACGACATCAATCGTGGCAACATCAACGTGTTTGGTGACCACGTCAAACTGATCAACTGGGAAATCCACGATCTCAATAAGGGACTTGGCTTTTGGTCCCGCGCCGATGGCGGCGAGGTCTATGGATCACTGATCTACAACAACGGTTGGTCCGGCCCGAGCTTCGAGCACGGACATGGGATCTATTCCCAGAACGAGGACGAAGACCGTCGATTCGCCAACAACATTCTTTTCAACCAGTACCGGCACGGCATCAAAATCTTTGGTTCGAGTTCGGCCAGTCTCAAGAACTATATTTTGGAAGGCAACATCTCCTTCAACAACGGCGCGGCGTCAAGGGAAGGGTTCGAAGGGGCGTGGCAATACTACATCGGTGGCGGGTCGCTGGCCGAAAACATCACGCTCAATCAGAACTATGCCTATGTTAGTCGACGAGCGATTCGCGATCCGGATCCGTATGACGTTGTCACGTTTTCAGGGCAACAAACCAACGGGCAACCATTACCGACGTGGCTCGATTTGAGTCGCAATGATGAAAACGAAGTTTATCTAAAAGGAACGCCCACCGCGGCGGACGTCGGCACGATCGAGATCGAGTTGACTGCGACTGACATCGCGGGGGAATCGGTCAGCGAAGTGTTCCAGTTGACGGTGGAACCAGTGAACCAAGAACCCACAGTGATCGCGGACTTGGAAGATCAACAGATCAGCCGCAACGTGGAACTTCAGATTGATGCTTCCTCCATTTTTCAGGATCCTGAGAATCGCCCCCTAACCTATACGCTTGCCCCGCAAGCAGGCGGGGTGATTCCGGATTGGATTAGCATCGACGCGAGTTCGGGGATCATCTCGGGAACTGCCGTTGAACTTGGGGCAATTGCACTGGA
Source organism: Novipirellula caenicola (assembly GCF_039545035.1). Taxonomy (NCBI): domain Bacteria; kingdom Pseudomonadati; phylum Planctomycetota; class Planctomycetia; order Pirellulales; family Pirellulaceae; genus Novipirellula; species Novipirellula caenicola. The sequence continues at coordinate 893,255 of NZ_BAABRO010000001.1, read as the reverse complement.
GGTCTTTGCGATTGACGACGGAGGCAACTTTGCCTCGGACCTATTTACGTTGACCGTCACCAACGAGACGGTCGTCGACCTGTTTCCGCTGAATCCATTTGAAGCGAAGCTTGATGGACAATGGCAAGGTTCGACTGTTGCCTCGGACGGCAAGGTCTACTTCGCCTCATCGACTCACGCACACGATGCCGCGGGGCTCTTCTTTCAATACGACCCAAGCACCGGCAATGTCCGTCAAGTTGGTCCGAATGTCAGTGCAATTTTGGGCGAAGATCCACTTACTCAAGTACCGCAGGGAAAGCTGCACAGTCCGATTGTGGAGTCCAACGGATGGCTGTACACATCGACGTTTGTCGGAAATTACTGGGATGAAGCTTTGCATGCTTATACCGGAGCCCATTTGTTCGGGTATCAGTTAGGCAGCATCGAATCAGGCACGCCGAACTTTGTCAATTTCGGCATTCCGGTCCCACGTTATTCCACTTATTCGGCCGTTGCGATCAGCCCGGATGGACAATACTTGTGGTCGATTGCGTCACCCTGGGCCGCCGCCGACGCCGCCGTCTCCGGGGCACACTTGTTCCGCACCGAGATCGCAACTGGCGTGATGCAGGACTTCGGGGCTCTGACACCTGACCTCAACTCGATTCAAGGTGCATTTGCGATGCACGTCGATGCTCGCGGCGACGCTTGGGTATCAATGATCGGCGGCGTGGACCGATTGTTCGTGGGCCGCGCGGCGACTGGCACCATTGATGTGTTCCCCGGCGCGCTTCCGGCCATGACAAGCGCGGAGGATCCCGATGAGTTGTCCGCTTACCAGGATGCCAGTTGGTGGCGATGGGGGCAATCAATTGATGATGAACGATTTTTGTTCACGATGCACGACCGCTTGGCTCCCTTCGCCTCGCGGTCCGGCGGCTCGCTATGGGAGTTTGACGCCAGCAAGAGCCTCGATGGCGACCTTAGCGATGCGTTTCGTGAGGTGGCATGGATCGGCGGCAGCCACCTGGGGATGACGTACAGCGACGGGATCGTCTACTTCGTCCGCCGCAACGATGGTTCGCACGATCCCAAGATCAATGCGGTTCAAGGCAACGGCGAATATTGGGATCCAAATTCAGATACCGGTGAACGGCTTCATCTGTACAGCGTTCACATTGATGACCCAGACGGTGTGGTCACCGACTGGGGAATGATCACCGATGCCGATGGTCGGATTCCTTGGCGAATCGAGAGCGTTTCGGCGAACACCGAGTCGGGCGAAGTCTATCTGACCGGTGACTGGGTGATGTTGGATACGGATCCAACCGAATGGCGAACATTGCGGCACGACGGCGGCACGTCAACCACCTACACGTTGCATATTCGCGGCCAAGCGTTTGCCGTGGCGCGGACCATCCCATTTTCCAATGAATACCCCGTGCTGGATAGCACGATTCCTGACGCCACGGTCGACGAAGACAGCCTGTTTAGCTTGGACGTCTCCGGCTACTTCAGTGATCCCGACGGTGATGCATTAACCTATTCGATCAGCCGCGAAGGTGGAGGAGCGTTGCCAAGTTGGATCTCGATCAACTCTAACTCCGGCGTGATCAGCGGAACTCCGGGCAACGACGATGTCGGTACGCTTGCGATCGAAGTAAGGGCGGCGGACCCTGGATTCGCAAGTGTGACGGACACGTTTGCATTGACGGTCAACAACACAAACGATTCACCCTTTGTCGCCGTTCCCATTCTTGATCAAGCGATCCCAGCGGACGATTCGCTAAACCTCGCCGTCTCGGATGCGTTTGCCGACATTGACGTCGGCGATTCGTTTTCTTACTCCGCAAGTCGGTCGGACGATCCGACGCTGGAACTTGAACCGATCGTTTCCGGATTCGATACTCCGGTGGTGGTGACCCATGCTGGTGACGAGTCAGGCCGTTTGTTCGTCGTCGAAAAGCGAGGCATGATTCACATCGTCGAAAACGGAGAGATCTTGCCGACGCCGTTTCTCGACATTCGTTCCCAGGTTACCTCCAGCGGTGATCGTGGTTTGCTGGGACTGGCTTTCCATCCGGAGTACGCCACCGTAGGAGCGTCCGGTGAAGGCAGATTCTTTGTCCATTACACCGGAGCGGCGACGTTAGGTGGCGAACATGACGGGGTGGTTTCGGAATTCACGGTGTCGACGGACGATCCGAACATCGCGGATGCCGGTTCGGAGGTGGTTCGGCTGCGATTTGATCTACCACCGGGCCACAATGGCGGTGATCTCGTCTTCGGCCCAGACGACCAGATGCTCTACATCAGCATCGGCGATGGAGCTTTTGGCGGCAGTGGCGATCCAGACAACAATGCCCAGAATCGGAATTTACTGCTTGGCAAGATCCTTCGTATTGATGTCGATGGCACCAATGGCCCGGGGGGGACCTACGGCATTCCGGCGGACAATCCGTTTGTTGGCGAAGCGAACGTGCGGGAGGAAATCTATGCTCTTGGATTTCGAAATCCGTATCGTTTTTCGATCGATGACGGACCCGCAGGAGCGGCGAGCCCCGATCGAATATTTGTCGGCGATGTCGGTGAAAAAGCCTTTGAAGAAGTCAATCTGGTTGTCAGCGGAGGTAATTACGGATGGCGTATTCGCGAAGGCACGCAGCCCTATACCCCCAACGATCCTGATCCCGGAAATCTGATCGATCCGATTGCGCAATACGTCAATCCCGACGTCGGCGTTTCGGTCATCGGCGGCCACATCTATCGTGGCAGCGATTATCCATCACTGACCGAACGCTACGTGTTTGCGGATTTCACCGGCCGCATCATGATCCTCGACGAACAAGCAGAGGGATGGTTGATTTCGGAGCCCAATGTTGTCGGCGGCAATCCGTTTTCGGAAATGATCATCAGTATCGGAGCGGATCAGAATGGTGAATTGTATGTCGCGACCCTATCATCGATTTACAAGGTCACAGCGAAGCCGGTCGAGGGGGATCAAAGTCTACCAGCATGGTTGACGTTCGATCCGACGACCGCAACGTTCACGGGCACACCAAGCGAAGTTGATGTCGGCACCACCGCTATCGAGGTCACCGCAACGGACCAAGCGGGTGTATCGGTTTCCGACACGTTCAATTTGACGGTCAACCCTAATCCGCCACAAGCCGATGTGACAGTCACGATCCGTGATTCAATCGATCCGGTTGTCGTTGGCGACAGTCTCGTCTACACCGTGTCGGTCAGCAACGACGGTCCTAAGCCGGCTCTCGACGTCGAGCTGACCAGCACGTTGCCGGCAAACGTGCAGTTCGTTTCCGCGTCCCCCGCATGCTCGCATGATGGCGGCGAAATCACCTGCGACCTTGGTGACTTGGCCAACGGACAAACAGTGGAGCTTCAGATCGAAGTGGCGACGACCGCTGCGGGTGAGCTCAACAACACGGTGACCGTCACATCGCAAACGCTCGACCCCAATTTAGCGAACAACGTCGACGTCGAAACGACCCAAGTGGACGAGATTTTGGCAGACCTAGTGCTGACGTTGGCCGCCACGGAAAACCGAGTCAACCTTGGGGACGATATCACCTATCACGCAACGGTAACTAACAACGGCCCCTACCCGGCAGAAAATGTTGTTCTGACAAACTTGCTACCTGCCGGCGTCCAGTTCGTTTCCGCGTCACCGTCCTGTTCCTACGCAACGGGTATCATCACTTGCGAAATCGGTGACTTGGATTCTGGTGCGGCGGTAGCGTTCGAGTTCGTCGTCACCGCGACCGAGTCTGGCCAGAAACTAAGTACAGCGACGGTGACCTCCGACACGCTCGACCCTGAGACGTCAAACAACGCAAGCATCGCGGCGACAACGGTGGGGGGGCCCGCCGGTACGGCCGACATCGTCTTCGTCAGTTTTTCAACCAGCGGCCGCGTCGATGACATTCCCTATGACGACGAGGATATTCTCGCGTACGACCGCACCAACGATCGATGGTCGCTGTACTTCGATGGGTCGATCGTCGGATTAGCGGGCGCCGATATTGACGCTTTTCACATTCAAGACGATGGCAGCATTCTACTTAGCTTTGATGCAAACATGCGTATCGGCAATTTGGGGCTGGTTCGCGATTCCGATATCGTCAAGTTCCTTCCCAATTCGCATGGCAGTTTGACGGCGGGCAACTTTGAATGGTTCTTGGATGGATCCGATGTAGGATTGGCACCAACCAGCGGTGACATCGATTCCATTGGCTTCACGACCGACGGACAATTGCTGGTCAGTTTGTTGGGGAACTACAATTTCCCCAATATTTCTCTCAGCGGCGATGATCTGCTGGTGCTCAATCACCCGGTCTATGGAGCCGACTCGTCCGGTGAATGGGAGGTGTATCTTGACGGATCCGATGTTGGATTTGATGGCAACAATGTCCAGGGGCTATCGGTCGACAATTTTACGAGCGAGTTGTACGTCACTGCCGCAGACCTCTTTTCAATTGACGGAGTCGAGATTAGCAGCAACGATGTCTTCACCATACTGAATTCGGTCGGTAACCAGTCGCCCTCGATGTTGAGTGAGGGCTTCGATGGATCCGCCCACCGTGTGACCGATGACCAATCATTCGATGGCCTGCAAATCGGGAAATTCACTGGCAACGAAGTCTTCGCTAGCGAAGTGATCTATATGAGCCCGGCAAGCAATTTGAATGCCGGTGGCTTTTACGTTGCTGACGAAGACATTGTCTACCACGACACTCGCACCGGTGCCTGGCAGCTACTGTTCGATGGTTCCGACGTTGGCATCAACACCGACGTCAATGCCTTTCACTTGCTCGATGACGGCAGCATGCTGATGAGTTTTAATACGACCACTGCGGTCGCAGGGGTCGGTTCGGTGCTTCCGCCGGACATTGTTCGTTTTATCCCAACGTCAACCGGCGAGCATACGGATGGTGATTTTGAATTCTATTTTGATGGGTCCGACGTCGGACTGACCACCTATTACGAAGATGTCGATGCAATCAGTTTGGATCCCGATGGCAACTTGATCGTTAGTGTGAGTGGGCCCTACAGCGTCGAAGGCGTCAGCGGTACCGATGCCGATCTGCTGAAATTCCATGCCACTTCGTTGGGCTCTGACACCGTGGGAAGTTGGCAATTGCATTTCGATGGTTCGGATTTGGCGATGACATCGTCGACCGAGGACATCACGGGCGTTTCAACACATCCGATCACAGGACAAATCTACTTCACTACGCTTGGGCGTGTCGCAACACCCACCTTCAGCGGTCTTGGCACCGACGTTCTCACTTGCAGCGACGGCACGGTGGGCGATGACACCACATGTGAGGTATCCGCCCTGTACTCGGCTGCTGCCAACGGATTTTCCCAATCGCCCGATGCGTTGCACGTCGTCATTCCATCGGACTTAAGCGGCGTCGATCTTGCAGTTGTAATCAGCGGCCCTTCCGAACCGGTTGTCGTTGGCGATCAAGTTCGTTTTGCTTTGACGCTCACCAATCACGGCCCCGCTACCGCGGAAAACGTCGTTCTCAGTAACGTATTGCCGCCGCAGGCGTCGTTCGTCAGTGCATCGCCATCGTATACGCTTGACTCGGGAGTGCTGACCTTTGATCTGGGGGACATCGGCAGCGGCGATATCGTGCCATTGGAGATCATCGTTGCGACATCCCAGCCAGCCACCCTGGTCAACACCGCTAGCGTCAGCAGCGATAGCGAAGATCGCGTTTCGGCGAACGACACCCGCTCGGCCACCGTGGTGGTCCATCCGGTGCTTGCCGATTTGGTGGTCACCCAATCCGATGCTGCCGACCCTGTCACTGCCGGTGATACGGTGACGTACCAAATCACGGTCCGCAACGACGGGCCACAGCCAGCGGTCGACGTGGTCGTGACCGAAACTTTGCCGGCGAACGTTGAACTGGTCTCGACGTCGCTGCCCTATTCCTTCTCCGGCGGAACGTTGACCTACACGCTTGGGGATCTGGACGTCGGCAGCAGTCGCGCGATTGATGTCGAAGTTTTGACTGCCGACACCGGCACGTTGACCAACTCCGTCGATGTGACCTCCGGCACCGAGGATCCCGACGCTTCTAACAATACCTCGATGGAAACGACCGAGGTGAATCCACCTCAAGCGGATCTGCTGGTCACCCTTGACGACTCTGCAGATCCTGTCCTGGTCGGCGACAGCTTCCGCTACAACTTGACGGTGACCAATCTTGGTCCTGAGCCCGCGGTCGGCGTAACCTTAAGCAGCGTTTTGCCGACCGGAACCCAATTTGTCTCGGCCACATCGGACGGTCAACACGACAGCGGGATCGTCGAGTTCGAACTTGGTGATCTTGCTGTTGGCACGAGCATCGACGTCAGCATCGACGTCATCGCAACACAAGCAGGGCAGCTGGAGAGTCATGCGAGCGTAGCGTCGGACACGCTTGATTTGATGCTTGCCAACAACGATGCCAGTGAGTCGACGCACGTTGACCCTCCGCATGCAGACCTGAGTCTTGCGATTAGCGGGGCTGCTGAAACGATCACGGTCGGCGACGAGCTGACCTATCTGTTTTCGATCACCAACCATGGTCCCGAAGTCGCCACCGGGGTCCAATTGATTAGTCCACTTGCATCGTCGGTTGACTTGGTTTCATCCTCGGACGTATTTGCGATCACCGATGGTGCAGTGAACTGGGAACTCGGCGATATCGCCAGCGGTCAAACGCGACAAGTCACCCTGACGATCGCCACGTCCGAAACAGGAACGCTGAGCAACACGGCCACCGTCACATCGGACTTGGCGGATTTGAACGAGCAGAATAACGCGGCGACGGTCACTTCGCTGGTGCTCGGCGAAGCGTCAGAAAACAACGTGACCTTTGTCAGTTTCACGGGTAGCGGGGTGATCGCGGACATCCCGTTTGCCGACGAAGACATCCTGGCGTTCGATGGAACGACGAACGAGTGGTCACTCTATTTTGACGGTTCGAAAGTAGGTCTGACTGCCTACGATATCAATGCCTTTCTTATCCAACCCGATGGCAGCATCCTGTTTAGCTTTGACACCAATTCCCAAGTTGGCGACCTCGGTCTCGTCCGCGACAGCGACATTGTCCAATTCATCCCAACGCAACACGGCGTGCTAACCGCAGGAAGTTTCGAGTGGTTCTTTGATGGATCCGATGTCGGACTCAGTCCTACCAGCGGCGATGTCGATGCGATCAGTATGACACCCGATGGACGATTACTGATCAGCTTGCTGGGCGACTTGACTCTTTCTGGTATCTCCGCTGCAAAGGAAGATTTGCTGGTGCTCAACCAAGGTGCCTTTGGCGCGAATACGATCGGCGATTGGGCGATGTACTTTGACGGATCTGATGTGGGATTAACCGATGCCAACATTAGCGGCGTTTCTGTCGACCCGACCAACAACGATCTTCATCTTTCATCGGAAAGCGGTTTTTCGTTTGGCGGGGTTGCTGTCGAAGCAATTGACATCGCCACCTGTACGGTCGAATCGTTTGGTGAGCAAACAAGTTGTCTTGTTGCCGAAGAATTTGACGGCAGCCTTCACGGCATTGCGAGTGACTTGGTGTTCGATGGTATCCAACTTGGAAGCTTTACCGGCAACGAAGTTTTTGGACAGCACGTGATCTATATGAGTGCGGTCAATGGGGTTTCGGTCGCCGATATGACGATCTCCGATGAAGATATCTTCTATCACGATACACGTACGGGCGCTTTGAAACTGCTGTTTGATGGATCGGATGTCGGCATCGGCACCGACGTGGATGCCTTTGTACTGCAAGACGATGGCAGCATTCTGATCAGCTTCAATGCGTCTACCGCGATTGATGGACTCGGAACGGTGGAACGCCCCGATATTGTGCGGTTCATTCCCAGCACGACGGGGCATGACACCGCGGGGCAGTTCGAGTGGTATTTTGACGGATCGGACGTTGGGTTGACGTCCTATTATGAAGATGTCGACGCAATCAGCCTCGGTCCCAATGGCAGTTTAATGCTAAGCACCAGCGGGAATTATTCGGTCGCGGGTGTCAGTGGGACGAGTGCGGATGTTTTGCAATTTACGCCAACCAACCTTGGTGAAAACACGTCCGGAAGTTGGCAGCTTTATTTCGACGGATCCGATGTCGAACTGACATCGACAAGTGAGAATTTGACGGGGATCTCGTTATCGAGTGACAGCGAAACGCTTTACGTAACAACGCTTGGCACGGTAGCCGCTGGCGGTGTTGGCGGTACCGGTAGCGATGTTTTGGCGTGCAGGCTTACCAGCATTGGCACCGAAACCGCATGCTCGATCGAACTGCTTTATAGCGGCGCATCCGGCGGCATCACTCAGTCGCTCGACGCGATCCATGTGGTAGAGGCGACACTGGAAGCACCCCAGGAACAAGTGAACGCCCAGACGATTGCGGTAACCACATCGGACATCGCTTCGAAACCCACTGCGAGTCTTAGTCCGTTGGACTCGTCGCAGTTTTTCGTCGACACCGTCAGTCCTGACCATGAACCCACCCCCACCGCATCGCAGATCACCACGATGTCATCACGCATTCCCCTCGCTGACACTTGGGGCCTGCCTAACACTGCGGGGACGAACGACTTGCTGCGGGTGCCACTAGAACCGCCTCTGCTTCCGCTGTCACCGCAAGGCAAGAAACTGGTTTCGATTGATCGTGTACTTGCCCTGTGGACGTCAAAAATCGACCTGCAATCAGAGAAACCCAAGACTGAATCGGCAGGCTCGCTAGGCGACGTTGACGAGTTATTCTCGGACGCAAATTCGATGAACCTGCTTTTGGCTTAACCGCAGCAGCAGCATGAAAAAGTTAGCGGCTATGGAAATGCGACGCGGATTTGAGCGGTTTCGCTTGGTAAACGCTTACGACGATCGGCGTTCGTTGACGCTGTCGATTTTGTCCTGCATCGATTGTTCGCGGTCGGTTCGAGTGCCGACTTTGATCGTCGTGGTGATTCGCGGTGCCCCAATGGCATGAACTCGTTGGTGACATCGTTTGATCGCGGCGAACACGTCATCCCAGTTGCCTTCGATGTTCGTGCCGTAGGCGTGAAGCTGATGCGACAAGCCCGCTTCCTGCAATACCTTCTGGCACTCCGCAACGTACTTGCTGACCGAAACTCCCACTCCGATCGGGACGACACATAAATCTACAATGACTTTCATCTCGGCGGTGCCTCTCATTTTTCGGCGAATGTGCAACGTTTAAAAACTAAGTTTAAACGTTAACCGCGAAATTGGCACCAGCATTCGGATGGAAGCGTCCCATCAGGTTTCCTTTCCCGAGCCGCGACGATGGGGGCAATGAAAGTCGTGTCGGCGGTGAGCCCGATGAACCAATGCCGAAAACGGCCCCCCCGAAGGACGACAGGAAATCTACAGCACGTCATCGCCGTTGGGAGCGGTAGATGCAACGTCGAACCTCGATCGTCGCAGCGGCAACATGACTCAGCCGCGGCCTTTTTTCTGTGCCGGCTCGTCGCTGGGAGTGGGAGCGTCTTGAGCGATCAGATTTTTCGCTTTCAACTCGCTCCAGAAATCCTCTGGGATTTGAACCTTCATTGAGGCGATATTTTCTTTCACCTGCTGAGCGGTTCGGGCGCCTGGGACAATCGCGGAAACTGTCGTCGGTGCCTCGGCGAATTGCAACGCAGCCGTTTTGATATCGATGCCATGTTTTTTCACAATCGCATCGATTGAGGTAAACTTTTCCTTCATCGCCGGAGGAATCTTGCTCGAATAGTTGAACCGATCTCGGCCCGCCAGAAATCCGCCATTCAGCGGCGCGCCGATGACGACCGAGATGTCGCGTTCATCGAGAAGCGGGAATGTCTTTTCCAGGGCTTGTTGGTGTTCCAGGATGGAGTATTGCAGCGCCAGCAGACAGATGTCGGGATCGGCAACGTCAACCGCCTTGTAGATCGCATGCGGTGAATTGATGCCAAACCCCCAGGCTTTGATCATGCCTTCCTCACGCATCTTTGTCAGTTCAGGCATGGCGCCTTCGACCGCTTCATCAAAGTATTTGATCCAATCGTCGCCCATGTCACTGTTCTGAGGCGAAAGGTCATGGATGAACACAATGTCCAGTGACGAGACACCGATGCGATGGAGGCTGTCTTCGACCGAGCGACGTGTCCCCGCCGCCGTATAGTCATACTTGTAGTGAAAGGGGGATGGGTTCGCCCAATGCCACTTCTTCGGAAGTGGTTCGGAGGACGGCGTAAGAATTCGCCCCACTTTGGATGACAGGACGTAGTCCTCGCGTTTCTTGTTGCGAAGCAAGTCACCGTAACGTCGCTCGCTCAGACTTAGCCCGTAAAACGGCGCGGTGTCAAAGTAACGGATTCCAGAGTCCCAGGCCGCATTGAGCATGCCAAGGATTTCTTCGTCGCTGGATACGGTGTTAAAACCGTTTCCTGCCGCAAGGCCTCCCAAGCCCATTCTGAATTTGGGGCGATATCGACCGTCGCCGCGGGCGTCGTTGACTGGCAATGGCTCTGTGGTATCCACTAGACCTTTCGTCTTCATGACTTCGCCCGAGGACATCTGGAACTTCAGTGCCTGCGCGGAAGCCGCCGCACTGACTGCCGAACCAACGCCCAACGCCGCACCTGCTTGCAACAAGTTTCTTCGGGTCATCATAGGGTCATTCTCCGTAATCGATTTTGAGGGACGTCGTGTTGTGTGTTGTTTCGATGTGCGTTTCGTGAAAGTTGTGGCCAATGCATCATCGATCTGGATCTAGGGCACTGGCGCGCTAGTTCAATGACGATGCAGACTCGCGGACCGCCAACGCTTGAGCAAAACAAAACCGGTTTCGATACGATTGGTGGACATCTGAAAATTGCAACATCCTTCACAGCGACGCTATCGATGCCATTGTGTCCAGCTAAGGCCAGACGCATCGCGCCATCCAGACGACCAGAGCCGAAAGTGGTCGCGCCAATTTTTCTTCGCGTGTCATTCCGATATGCCATGATCAAGGTAGTGGACGAGGCAACGAGTCCCCTCCGTTAATCGTAGTGGACGAGGCAACGAGTCCCCCACGATGAAGTGGCACGCACCAAATCGATGCACCGAGAAGAAAAAACGAAAATGACGCGGCGGCGGAACGGATCCCTGTGCGGGCATTAGACTCAAAAGGACATTGCCTTCCGATGCTCGACACGGCCCCCCGAACGTTTGGGTGAGCGTGACTAGGAATGTCTACATTTGATTTGATTCGAACGTGCAGCAATAGGAAAACTTCAGATGAATCAAAATATGCGATGCGTGCTTGCCAGTCTGTTTGTGATGGCACTCACGTCGGTTGTGGCGGTCGGTCAAGAATCGCCTTCCTACAACGCCAAACTAGACGACTATCGATATCCATTTTCCGTCGAGACATTTGAGTTCAGCTCGCAGCGACAAACACTGCAGATGGCCTACATGCACTTGAAGGGCTCCGATGCGATGCCGACGGTCGTCTTGCTACATGGCAAGAATTTTTCGGGAGCGTATTGGGAACAGACAGCAAAGCTACTGCAATCGAAAGGCTACTCGGTGCTGATTCCCGATCAAATCGGGTTTGGCAAGTCGTCTAAGCCGGCCTACTACCAATTCGGTTTTCCTCAGCTTGCACACAACACACGGCAGTTGATTGAGAAGCTTGGGATCGAAAAACCGATCATTGTCGGGCACTCGATGGGTGGCATGTTGGCAACTCGGTACACGCTGATGTATCAGGACGATGTTGAGCGTTTGATTCTGGTAAATCCAATTGGTTTGGAAGACTATTTGAAATTTGTGCAGTACAAAGACGTTCAGTTCTTCTACCAGAACGAGGTCAATAAGACGCCTGCGGACATCAAAGCGTACCAACTAAAGAACTACTACGATGGCAAATGGGAACCCGCGTACGACGAATGGATGAAGATTCACGTCGGCTGGATCAACGGGCCGGATTGGCAGCGAGTCGCTTGGAACAACGCGATGACGTACGACATGATTTTCTCGCAACCAGTTTGCAATGAGTGGGCCGACATCAAAGTTCCCACGCGGCTGATTATCGGGACTCGCGATCGAACCGGACCAGGCCGTGGTTGGATGAAGCCGGGTGTCGAGCGGGAATTGGGCCAGTATCAAAACCTCGGCAAGCAGACTGCGGCGGAGATTACGGATTGTCAGCTGTATGAATTGGAGGGGCTCGGTCACATGCCTCAAATCGAAGCGTTTGACCGCTTCCGCGTCGAGTTCGAGAAGGCGTTGCAGCAGTAATCCAGGGCTCCGTACCGCCAATGCGGCTCAGTTAATCGTAAAGGACGGGGCAACGAGTCCGAGCATTAGACGTAGTGGACGAGGCAACGAATCCCCGCAGCTAGACAGAATGGACGCGAGGCAACAAGTCCCCACCATTCAGCAACGCCGCAACCACGCGTTTCTCTAGTGTTGCAAGGTAGTGCGGCGGAGCACTGCCGCGCCGTCGATGGACATCGCCGTGAGACGCGAAGCCGCACACCACGGCGATCCAGCCAGGCTCTGTCTGAAAACCGTATCGGAAGTCGCGGGCGGCTTGTTGTTTTAGTCGTACGATGGACTTCCTAATCCGTCGAATCCACCCTTGACGGACTAGGAAGTCCATCCTACACCCCTTGCCGCAGGAAACTTCACTAAATCAACAAGCCGTCAAGACTTTCAGCAGCATGGCAAAACCCATTGGGAAATCGAAATTCTTCACGAATTCCGCTACCAAGTTTCCGCCTCAGATGCGTTCTCTGACAGTGCCTAGAGCGACCACAGCGTTAAACTCGTTTTATCCTTGATCAGCAGCGTTCGTTTCAGCAGCACGGGCGGTGCCCATGTGGAGCTTTCTGCGACTTGATAGCTGGCGACTTCTTCAAGATCCCCGTCGGTGGCCTTGATCACTTGCAGTTTTCCGTTGTCAAAGAGTGCCACGATATGGTTGGGGATCGACAAAAACGCCACGTTATCTCCGCTTCGTCCCGGCCCCCGCCATCGCACTTCACCCGTCGCCGTGTCCAGGCAGAACAGTTGCCCCTTCATGTAGTGCGAGAACCCAAACAACAGGTCCCCGTTGATCACCGCAGTGCTCATGTCCAAGGCGACATCCTTTTGAAACCAACGCTCCTTGACCGACCATTCGCCGTTCTCGATCACGGGTTCCAGACCGTAAATGCCGCGATTTTCACCTCCCAGTAAAATTTGCCCGTTGTGGAACGTGGGCGTTGGCATGTTTTGGTTGCTGGTGTATTTCGGAAGAGGGAATTCCCACAACGCCTTTCCCGATTGGCTTTCGACCCCAACAAGGGCACGATGGTTCCAGTCGATGATTTGGCGGACACCTTGGATTTCGACAACCAAAGGTGATGAATAAGCTGCTCCATCACTGCCCTGACTCCAGATTTCCTCGCCCGTCTTCACGTGCAACGCAACCAAAGCTCCTTCGTCGTCATTGCCAACGTGAGCGACCACGCGATCGCCGTCGACGATCGGCGAAGTGGACGCACCCCAGTTCGGATGGTTTTTCGGAAAACGGCTTCGGTAGTCACGGTGCCACAGTCGGTCGCCCGACTTCGCGTCCCATGCAGAGATCTCACCAAGGCTGCTCATCGTGAAGATGCGCCCGTCGGCGAGGATGGGCGACGATTTCGGGCCATTCCCATGCCGCTCACCGCCCGAAGATGCTTGAAAGGGAACGGCGTAAGTTTGTGTCCAGATCTCTTTTCCTGTCGCCAGCTCTAAACATCGCAGCACTTCGTCGTCTCCCTGACGTGAGTGCTGATAGACGCGGTCATCGGCCACCAATGGTGACCCGTATCCCGTGCCCACTTCAACCTGCCATTTCTTATTTAGTGATTCAGGCCACTCGGCGGGCGGTTGAAAATGATGGACCCAGCCGTCGCGGTCGCCGCCGAGGAACCCCGGCCATGCTGGGCCGCTGGCCGTTAGCACCGAACCGCCGAGCATCGATGATCCAAGCATCCATGCCAGAACAAACCGAATTAGCGAGCTGAGGTGAGTTGTTTGCACGTTCAATTTCCTGGACGAGGTCGATTCCGCTGGACTTGGGATCGCAGAGAGAGTGAGACAGGTACCATTGAGGGCCCTTAGATGTTCATCGCACTGAACCAATGTCCAAATGGACGGGCCGACCGCCATGGTACGAGTTCCGAGGATCGAGAAAAGGGTGCGATGGAATTGCGGAAATGTATCCTACGACTCCACTGCAACCCGCAAACCGTAGGGTGTTGCCAACATCGACGATGGAATGATTGGGTTTCCACTTGCGGCATCTCGTTTTGCGATTTTGGGCGGTTCGATTGATTCCTCTGAGTTCGTTCCGCTGGTGAGTCTGCTGGGCGACCGCATTGTCGCGTGAGCGGCGACGTCGAGTCACTGAGATCAACGTTGGCTCGCAGAATTGGGCAGGAAAATGGGATACCGTAGGATGGCTCTGGTTTCTTAATATTTTTGCCCTCCATCTTTTTGCCATACCTGCGGTGCGGCGCTCGGCGGATGTCGCGGAGCGACGATTCAAGAGATCCGCGATGTCAGCTCACCGGTGTTAGCCTTGGCACGTGAATAAGGCAAAAACATGAAGGGCAAAAAGATGGGGCTCGGCCAAGCGGTGCTGCAATATGGATATTTTCCTGCCCACCGGCTATCCGGCGCTTGGTGGACGTGGCGGAAACAAGAATCAAGTGAGCCGCTTCGTTGAACCACCGAGGGCAACGTTGGCTACTGGATTGGGCAGGAAAATGGAGGGGGCAGGAAAATGGGTTACCGCAGGATGGCTCTAATTTCTTAATGTTTTTGCCCTCCATCTTTTTGCCATACCTGCGGAACGGCGCTCGGCGGATGTCGCGGAGCGACGATTCGAGAGATCCGCAGCATCACCTCACTGGTGTCAGCCTTGGCTCGTGAATAAGGCAAAAACATGAAGGGCAAAAAGGTGGGGCTCCGCCAAGTGGTGCTGCAATCTGGATATTTTCCTGCCCCACTCATCTTCCTGCCCGCCGGCTATCCGGCGACTGGTGGACGAGGCGGAAACAAGAATCGAGTGAGCCGCGGCGTCGTGTCATCGGGGACAGCGTTGCTCACTGGATTGGGCGGGAAAATGAAGGGGGCAGGAACAATAGATACCGCAGGGTGGCTCTAATTTCTTAAATGTTTTTGCCCTCCATCTTTTTGCCATACCTGCGGTGCGGCGCTCGGCGGACGTCGCGGAGAAACGATTCGAGAGATCCGCAGCTTCAGCTCACCGGTGTTAGCCTTGGCTCATGAATAAGGCAAAAACATGAAGGGCAAAAAGATGGGACACCGCCGAGTGGTGCTGCAATCTGGATATTTTCCTGCCCCACTCATCTTCCTGCCCGTCGGTCATCCGGCGTTTGGTGGATGACGAGGAAACAAGAATCGAGTGAGCCGCGGCGTTGTGTTGCTGAGGACAGCGTTGGCTACTGGATTGGGCAGGAAAATGTAGGGGGCAGGAAAATGTGATACCGCAGGATGGTCCTGCTTTCTTAATATTTTTGCCCTCCATCTTTTTGCCATACCTGCGGTACGGCGCTCGGCGGATGTCGCGGAGCGACGATTCAAGAGATCCGCGACGTCAGTTCACCGGTGTTAGCCTTGGCACGTGAATAAGGCAAAAAGATGAAGGGCAAAAAGATGGGACACCGCAGGATGGATTGGCATTCTTAGTATTTGCCTGCCCGATCCATCTTTGTGGGTACAGCGATTGCCTCTGGTTCCTTCCGCGGGGCCTCTGCGGCCGCCGCGTTGCATTGGATCCGCAATCCAGTGCGGTTGTTCCTACTTTTGCACGTCGTAGCCGGCCTTCTTCCATGCCTGCATGCTGCCGGGGACGTTGTAAACCTTCTCATAACCGCCTCGCTGCAACAGACTCGCTGCCAAACTGGCTCGATAGCCGCTGCCGCAGAAAACTGCCACCGGTTCCTTCTGGTTGATGTTCAGGTTGCCATTGACCCCGCCTCGCATCTCCGAGACGAACTTGTGTTTGGCCTTTGGTAGGTGCCCACTCTCGAATTCACTAGACGTTCGAACATCGAGCACTTGCACACGATCCTGCTGTTCCGCAAGTTGTTGAACCGGCATTTGTGGAAGGTTTACGATGGGCAGCCCGGCGTTCTCCCACGCTTTCATGCCGCCAGCGAGATAGCCCGCGAATTGTGTCAGCCCCACGTAGGCAAAGTGCCAAGTAACCCAGTCGAGGTTCGATTCATCTTCCACAACCAACAAGATCGGCTTGTCGTAGGAAAGCATGTCACCCGCCCAGACCGACATCTCGGGGCGATCACCGATATTGATTGCGTCTGGAATATGGCCGCCGCCAAAGGCCAACATCTGCCGCGTGTCGACAAGTTGTGCGTCGCCTTTATCTACAGCGGCTTTGAATTGCTCTGCGGGTAACCCTTGAATGGGAGGCGCCGAACCGATGACCTGCGGACCTTTTGCATTGACCTTTTTCAGAATCGGGTAATGCTGAGGCACAGGCGGCGCCCCTGATTCGACAAACTTCTTGAACTCGTCAAAGTCATCGTATTGTAGAAATTCATTGGTTTTCCGTTCGTACCCGATCGTACTCATCGGCCGCTCACCAATGTCGGCCCCGCAGGCTGATCCTGCACCGTGGCACGGATAGATGATGACGCCGTCATCCAGTTTCAGGTAGTAATCCCTAAGCGTGGAGAACAGTTTTTTTGTCAGCTCTTCGGTCTCTTCTTCGCCCAGCAGGTCCGGCCGTCCAGCCGACCCGACGAACAGCGAGTCGCCCGTCAGAACACCCCACGGCGAATCAACACGATCCTTCTCGGCAAGTTCATAAGCAACATGCTCTGGAGTATGCCCAGGCGTATGACGTACCGTCAGCACAAGAGAACCGAACTTGAACGAATCTCCTGCCTTGATCTTTTCTACGTCAAAATCGTACTTCGCGTCGCCTTCGCCGCTGGCGTAAATCTTGGCCGTTCCTAGCCGAGATGCCAATTCGCGTGCACCGCTCATGAAATCCGCGTGAATGTGCGTCTCGAAGATATGCGTGATGGCGACACCGTACTCGCGGCTCAGTTCGAGATAGACGTCGACGTTGGGCCGTGGATCGATCACGGCGGCCGTCCCTGTGCTGTCATCGCCCACTAAGTACGAGAGTTGTGCGATACCTTCGGTCTGTACCTTTTGAAATACCAACGTCATCGGAGGACTCCTTTGTGAATAGTTTGTTGAGGAAGGAATGATTTTGCGGAGGACGCCTCGTCAATCGACGCGTCGTATCTTTTTCCGTTTGGGATTGTCAATCATGGCAGCAAACATCATTCCGTTTACAGCGATTTTTGGACGAGCGGTTGCCGTCCATCAGGTATCACATTTGCAGTCGGTCGGCATCGTTCGTGTCATACGGCCTCGACCGCCCCAGCCCTCGTTGATCGTTTGGCGTCCCGGTTTTTTGCTACCGAAACTATCTTTTTCACGAGCGTCATCATGGATCCGCTTATCACCGCTCTCGTCTTGGCGCTGCTCGTCGGAATCACGCTCGGGATTTTTGGGGCGGGCGGATCGATCTTGACGCTGCCCATCTTTACCTTTGTCCTTGGGGTCCCGGTGGGGCAAGCGGTCGCGATGTCGATGGTGGTCGTCGGCGGCTGCAGCCTGCCAGCGGCGGTCCGCTATTGGCAGCAAGGGAACTTCCACCTTCGCGCTGCAGTCCTGTTTTCGGTCTCTGGGGCGTTGGGAGCCTATGCGGGATCCTTTCTGACTGCACT
The DNA here is from genome assembly GCF_039545035.1 of Novipirellula caenicola. Classification (NCBI taxonomy): domain Bacteria; kingdom Pseudomonadati; phylum Planctomycetota; class Planctomycetia; order Pirellulales; family Pirellulaceae; genus Novipirellula; species Novipirellula caenicola. Next base: position 875,426 of record NZ_BAABRO010000001.1, on the reverse strand, counting down.
CGTTTCCGAGCGGACGCTGTTGCTGATTTTTGCCGCCATCATGTTGGGCGCAGGGATCGCAATGGTGTGGGGGCGGGGCGAAAACGATCAGCGTGAACGGGGATGCCGCATTTGGCCGTGTCTACTGATCGGTGCTATTGTAGGCGTGCTGACTGGTTTTCTCGGTGTCGGTGGTGGCTTCCTCATTGTCCCCGCGCTGGTGCTGTTCGCTGGCGTGGATGCGAAACGCGCCGTCGGTACGTCGCTGGCGATCATTTCGTTGAACACCGTCGCGGGACTTGCCGGCCAGCTCCGCTCGACAGACATCGATTGGCGAATCACGCTCGCCTTTTTCGCCTTAGCATTCCTGGGGATGCTTATTGGATTGGTGTTGTCGGAATGGTTGCCCGCCGAACGGATACGAACCGCGTTTGGATGGTTTGTAATCGTTTTGGCCCTCGTCATCGGCGGGCTAGCGCTACGCAAGAATCCGGATCACGACGACCGGGGCCAGCGGAGTGCGAGCGTGACGGAAGCGGTTAGGATACAACGCGCTGGCGTCGACGGTCCTATCATGGGGCAAGCTCGGTTTTAGAGATGACACGCTACGCAATGGAGATCGATCCGTTTTAGGGGGGCAGCGGGGATTGGTCCGACGCCACCCCTTTGTTACATCGTCGACGAGGCGGAAACAAGAACAGAGCGAGCCGCAGCGTTGTGTCACCGAGGTCAACGTTGGTTACAGAATTGGGCAGGAAAATGGGGGGGGCAGGAAAATGGGATACCGCAGGATGGTTCTGTGCTCCGACATGTTTTGCCCTCCATATTTTTGCCTACCTGCGCCGCGGTGCTTGGTGGATGCCACGGAAAGCCGAATCGATCGAGCTGCGGCATTTTATTGTCGAGGCCAGCGTTGGTTTTGAATAAGGCAAAAACATGTAGGGCAAAAAGATGGGATATCGCCGAGTGGTGCTTCAATCTAGATATTTTCCTGCCCGCCGGCTATCCAGCGTTTGGTTTATGTGGTGGAAACATGAGTCAAGTGAGCCGCGGCGTTGTGTCATCGGGGACAGTGCTGCTCACAGAATTGGGCAGGAAAATGAAGGGGGCAGGAACATGGGATACCGCAGGATGGTTCTGTGCTCCGACATATTTTTGCCCTCCATCTTTTTGCCAATCTGCGGTACGGCGCTTAGTGGACGTCGCGGAAAGACGATTCGATCGAGCTGCGGCATGTTATTGTCGAGGCAAGCGTTGGTTTTGAATAAGACAAAAACATGTAGGGCAAAAAGATGGGACACCGCCGAGTGTCCTGCAATCTGAATCTTTTCCTTCCCATCCCATCTTCCTGCCCGCCGGCTATCGAGCGTTTGGTTTATGTGGTGGAAACACGAGTCAAGTGAGCCGCGGCGTTGTGTCATCGGGGACAGCGTTGCTCACAGAATTGGGCAGGAAAATGTAAGGGGCAGGAAAATGGGATACCGCAGGATGGTTCTGTGCTCCGACATATTTTTGCCTTCCATATTTTTGCCAATCTGCGGTACGGCGCTTGGTGGATGTCGCGGAGCAACGATTCGATCGAGATGCAGCATGTTAATGTCGAGGCCAACCTTGGCTCGTGAATAAGGCAAAAACATGTAGGGCAAAAAGATGGGATACCGCCGAGTGGTGCTTCAATCTAGATATTTTCCTGCCCCACTCGTCTTCCTGCCCGCCGGCTATCCGGCGTTTGATGGACGTGGCGGAAACAAGAATCGAGTGAGCTGCTGCGTCGTGAGCTCGGAGGCTACTTCAGCTACTGCAACCAAGAACGAAAGCATTCGAGTCTTGGCTATCTGACACCTGCACAATTTGAATCCATTCATCTAGGTCAACAATAAGACTTTCGCGCGCCCGGAATCAGGTCACCACCTCATTCGTCCATTTTTCGGTTTCCGTGCTGGACTCGAGAGCATTTGGCAAGCGATCAAACGGGTTCGCCAACCGAGAGCTTGGTGGCTTTGGGGGGCGTTGAATCGACCCAACGCTTTTCTCGTCCGCGAGAGCGGTCCAGTAGTCCGGATAAGTGGTAGTCATTGTGCTGGGCTAGTTCGGCGAACCTTGGTGGTCACCTGGCGGCGACCCACGATTTTGTGCTCACGAAAACACGTTGCCGCCGCTCGGGTGCACCACGCTGGTTCTTGCGATAGGCTTGCGTGGCGGACGAATCGCCAGTCGGACGGGGCTCAACAAACCGCAGGATAGCGTCCGAAATAGTCTCGAGCAACAAACGACAACGAAGAATCGGAAACGCAGCGATCTAGCGCCGGGTTATTCCGGGCGTCATTAGCAACCACCGATAGACGCAGATCCACACAGATACGAATCCCGATTAACCACATCTGTGTCCATCTGTGTAAATCTGTGGTTAAGACCGACCGCGCATCGGTCCGACGAGAAGGCTTGAACTATCAGGAAGTTTTCATGAGAGTGACGTTCGCCTGATGCGATGTTGCTGCCGCCGTGAACTGGAGACAACGTTCGAGACCTGAACAACGATTGCGACCCCTATAGGCTGTGCACGATCCCGCAAGAACGTTAGAAATGCCGCGGGACGGGCGAAAGATTTGCAAGCAGACGAGAAAAAGCATTACCGGTTCGCCCCTGCATTTCATGGTTCGTCGATGGTGCACGGAGGGCTCTCTGTGTAACCACGCCTTTGAAATGATAAGACGGAATCGCAGGTAGATCCGGAAATGCCAATGTGAGCCACCGCGTTCTTTAATTGTGAGTGCGGAATGGAAAGTGTGTGACGAAAAGCAAGACTCTCGCCGGATGCCAGAAGCTGTGCATTTTGCTCGGCGTACTTGGTAACGCTCATTGGAAGATAGTGATCCGCGATCAGACGCTTTCCGGCCTTCTCGGCAAGGTACTGTGTCTTGAAATCCACGATTTGGTAAGCGATGTCAATGGTTTCCGACCCCACGTTGCGAATGCGACCGGTAATCTCAATGTCCGTTTCCCCGGTTGGCGTTGCAGTTGCGTGCACCGCCATGTCGTCGAATTCAAGGTGGAGCTGAACTGGACGCCTGAAGTAAACAATCCCTCCCATCACAAACGCAAGGCACGTTGTTACAACTAAAAGGAACCGAATCGTGAAACGTCGGGTAGTCATAAGAAATCACGACGAACGAACACAATCACCGGGTTGCCGCCAGCGACGCTGATCTCACATTCGGCCTGGATGGCAACGCAGGTGCATTGTGGTGTTGTTCGATGGGTTGGAAGTGAGCCGACACGCTGCTGTCAACGTCGTCCCAGCCAGTCCCTTCAGCCGGAAACTCTAGTATTTCGCCGGCGCGGTTTTTGAGCAGCAACTGCGAACCGGATTCGTTTTTGAGGACGGAGATAAATGATTTGAGCTCCGAGAGTCGTGCGTATCTCCATTTATCTACGCACAACTGAGAAGCTCCACCACGCATTTGGAATTGGAAAAACGGTTCGGGTTCTCGATGAAGGTCGAACACGTTCACGTGGCCGCGGAGGCGGTCGTAGTGAAAGCAACCATCTGGATCGAGTTCGCAGGTAAACACAGGAATCACATGAATGAAATCTGGTTGGTCAATGTGCCAGCCGCGTAGAAAATGCCTATCACTTCCGAGCACGGCAACTAGCTTGTCGAATCCGTTTACACTCGGCTTCAGATCCGTTGAGCCACATGACTCGACTGGAATATCAGCGTGTTCGATAGCGTGAATGAATTGTGTGACCAGATCCGCCTGCATCTGCCCGTTAACGCCGAAAGTGACTGGTGGAGTGGAAGGACGAAATACGGCATGCGTGGTGATCGCGGGAGTCTCAATTGATGTCACTCTCCACTCTGTATTCGCGAACGGTTCTGTGTGGTCGAGATTCATCGTACGGTTGTCGGATAAAGATTCGGTTTTCGTGGCGGCGGCAAATAAACGCTGATTCAGGTCGGACGTAGGCCGCCGCTCTCGTTCAATCGTGTGTTCTGTTGCATAGTTTCAGTCCAACAAGGAACCTTTCAGGTCCACGTAAGCGTCGAACCACCTGTGTCCGTCCAATACTTGCTGAATGGTCTTGCGCGTGAAAGCTTCGAGCGAATCCAGTTCCTCGAACCGTTCATTTTCGGAGTTTGGGTATAGCATGCGCAGTGATCTGCTGATGAAGAAAACCGCGCCATCCGAATTCGTTTGAAAGGCATAGACATCGTTCGGCACGTTGATCAGCGGATAGCCGAGGTCTGCATCGTTACCGGCTGGACTGAACACGCATCCTTTGCGGGCGGGTTCACCATCGAACGAGTCAGCGTAGCCGCCGGACATTTCCCAATCGTCCGCTTTCATTCCGTACAACGCAGGAACGTAGATCGGGAGCCAGTCAGGCCAAGTTGGTTCGTCGCCCAATTCGGAAAAACACAAGCGATTGCCAGCTACGTAGAAGTTGCCCATGTAGTCGGTAGCAATGAATTCAAAGTCGAGTGATGTCACCAGGGCCATTAGCCGATCCCACTCTTCCCATCCGGGATGAACGGCCTTCAAACGATCAATGAGCATGTTGGTGTCCATAGCACAGAACGTCCGGCATCACCGGGCGGGGAGAGTAAAGTTGTCCATTGCAGGTTCGTCCGCAAGCCCGGCGCAGGTGCATCGCATGGTGTGACGCATTTTGAGTTCAGGGTCGTGTGCCGTTCGGGAACCGTTCGTAGTAGCCGTTGGCGATCGCATTCTCAGCTTCGTCAGCAAGGGAGTCTAACCAGTCAAGCACAGACCCGAAACTCTGTTTGATTTCGCCATCATATTCGTTGAAGTACCATACCGGAGAGTCGTCGGACGCAGAGCAACGAATCATCATGAATTGTTCGCCAAGCCGACCGACGATCACGAGAGCGTCAGGCGGTAGCGTGGGCAATCCGCAATCGGGGAATTCGTCGCGGTCCTCGCGGCATTGGGTAGTCATGTCCAAGACAAAGGGATATGTCGCGGCATAGTGATCGTGAGTGAGTAGGCGGCCCGAATCGTGCCCCATCATCGTCAAGTAAGTACGATACGTCGCCGGTAGCGTCACGTCGTATTTCGATTCGAGGGAAGCAATCTCAGCCTCCGTGCAACCAACCAGCGATGCACGTGGAGCTATCCCAGCGTGGTCAAGGCGAAGCAGTAAATCGTCAAACGATTTTGGTGTCACGATTCAATGTCAGTCGGCGAACGACCCGCATCACCGAGTCGGGAAAGTTAATTGTCCATTTGTAAAACCACGCAAGCCCGACTTCGGTGGATGCGATGGTTATCTAATCTGCGGTCTCGCCACACGTGAAAAACTAGCTTGTCGGTCGCCATTCAGGTTCAGAAAAACCAGGCCGTTCGAACACAGTGAAGCTACGTCCGCAGTAAACGCAATCATATCGCCCAGTGACGGATACACCATAGTGAAAATCGATTGCATCAACATTGTGCATATGTTGGGACTTTTCGAGGTTGAGTGGGCTCGCTGGCACTCCTTTCGTCAGGATGTCACAACGGCATCTCCTGTCCTTGATCAGTGCTAACATGATCATCGCACCGTCTATCCAAATGCGCTGCACGTCGTCAGAATCTGAAGGTGAAGCATAGACTCGATCAACGATCTCAGAAACTTTGTCGCGATCGTCAGCTAGGCATTGGAGAAAATCAAGATCGAAGTGATTGACTAAGTCGTAGAAAGCACTGCGCGCACTGCGGTCTCTAATCTGCGAGAGAAACGCTCGAGTCTGATCTTCAACGGTCCAGACCATTTGAGATGCCCAAAGTAACAAACCATTCATTCAGATAACTATCTTTTTAACCCCGGGTCAGTCGGGTGGTACCATCGAATTCGACCTTAGATCACTCGGTGAGTCAAGTGATTTGAGTTATCTCACTCGGTAGCATCATGAGTCGAGTGATATATGGTTTTATCACTCGAGAGCATCGAGGAGTCGACGATCATGTCGGTGTTGAAATTTGAGGAAAAAGTGCTGTCCCCTAGCGGACTTTCGGACAACGATCGAACCTGGTTCCCGCGGTGGCTACGCCGCTACGCACTTGCCCAGCGCGGCGGTGGAGCATTGCCGCGTGAACCGCAATCCGGCATCAGCGGTGGCCCGCCCGCTGGATCGGTTGATCGCGGACCCGTGACGGGAGGCGGCCACGAAGGTAGGCTCGGGGAAGGACTGAGAAGATTAGATTGACAATTGCAAGTCGAAGAGACAGTGGAGGCTGTTTCCGCTTGCACCTTCGGTTACTTGGGTGACGCTCCGCTGAGGTCCACCGCAATCACGAAAACGGATTATTGGCGATCCGAATCGCCGTTGCAATCAAATTGTTTGAAAAATGGGTTTGCTGCTGCGAAGAAAAGAATCGCGAGGTGATCGGGAGCGAGGGATAGTATTGAACAGGAGGTAAGGGAGATAACGGAGGTGAGGGGATTTTTGACTCAGTTTTCTCTGATCGCTCCTGTTCAAATTATCCGCGCAATCTACGTTCAGGTTTGCGAGGTGGGCATCTGCTGTGATGCGGAGTCGTGATTGAAGGGATCGGCTGAGTTTGGTTGACGGTCGACTTAAGGCGGGATCTTTGGCAAGATCCACTACGGAGGGTGGGACTAGACGAGCAGACGCGGAATTGATGTGGGGTGCGAGTAAGACCGAGGCAGGCGCTCACCCGGACGAGGCCTTGAGGGCCCGTCCGACCTCTCCCGTGCTGGGCTCGGAAGAAGTGCAGGATGAAGAATAGGCGGCTTGTAACTCTGTTCCCGCGGTTTGCTCCTGTTCAAATAAGACCGCGCATCTGTTGCTTGCGTCTGCGACGGGGGAATCTGGTCTGATTGAATGGGGGCGGCTGGGTGTGGTTGACGGTCATTTTGGGGCGGGATCTTTAGCAAGATCCACTACGGAGGGTGGAGCTAGACGGAACAGACGCGGAATTGATGCGCGGCGTGAAGATTGGAAAGGTGTTGTGGGGGCGGGATTTTGGCTTAGGCTGAGGGCGTTGAGACGGAGCAAGTATTCGCGTTGATTTGCGTCGATTCGCGGGCCTGTTTTTTTGACGGTGCTGTGGTTGCGCGAGTGCAAGATAACTCATCCGATCGCGGTAGACGTCGGTCTTTCCTGTCGCCCCTTTCATTCCTGGGTTGCGTTGTAACCCACGGCTCACGCCGTGGGCTACAACATGCCGCCCCTTTCAGGACTTGGGGATGATGGTTGATGCCCTTGTTGCGCACTGCGATTGCTAGTCGCTTGCCGCGATGTTGGGGAGTGAGTGAGAATTGAAAAAGTTAAATTGACAATTGTAAATTCTAAAATGGATGAATCTGACGACTTGACGCGAGTGGGGGAAAAACATTGAACAGGAGGAAAGAGAGGTAACAGAGAAAGAGTTGATTTGTGACTCTGTTTGCTCCTGTTCAAATTGTCCGAGCAGTTGGCCATTTGGTCTACGAGAGTGAACAACTGCCGTGATGCGGAGTTGTGATTGAATGGGGGCGGCGGAGAGTGGTTGACGGTCGTTTTGGGGCGGGATCTTTAGCAAGATCCACTACGGGAGGCCTTGTGGGGCCGTTCGACCTCATCAAGTGGTGCGCTCGGGAGAGGTGGCGGATGGAAGGGGCGGCTTCGCCGGGGGCAGGTCTTGTGTTGGGTATTCAGTCCTTCAAGTGGATCGACGCAGGGTTTATGGCCTGTTTGACTGCTCCGGCGACTGACACCAGGGGTCTTCGGTGCCGAAATTTGACGCGATCACACGAATACCGGCTTTGGGTCTGCTTACCGAAAAAAGGCTTTGGGCGTCATGGCGTGAATTGGCTCCTGATTCGTGCATTGAAACGTACAGATGACGTATTCAATGATCGACGAGAAGCCGCCAAAGATAAGGATTTCTATAGTCGGGGCGATGTGATTTGAACACACGACCTCTGCGTCCCGAACGCAGCGCTCTACCAGGCTGAGCCACGCCCCGTGAGGAAGATTGCCCTATTTTTGTTACTTCCTCCGCTCTCGTCAACGGTCTTCCCACGCAAAGTATTTGGAGTCAGCCGAGTTCGATGGCTTGGCAGCCGTCTGCGGCCCTCGATCGCTCGATCCACTGCCCCTGTTGCTGCGGGCCCATCGCCTTAGAATGGGGCGATGTTTGAACTTCGCTGTACTGTCCGAAATTGTCGAGAGCTGCTGCAACCACGTGATCGCAGTCTGTTTTGTGCTGCGGGTCACCATTTTGACCGAGCCAAGGAAGGCTACTGGAGTCTGCTGCAGCCGCAAGATCGACGCTCCAAAAATCCAGGCGATGCGGACGCCGCCGTTTTGGCTCGGCATCGCTGGTTAGAGCGTGGCTATGCTGCGGGACTGATCGAAACGCTGCGGCCTTGGATCGCCGATTCGGCGTCATCGGATTCGGCGACCGTGCCGCGAACGACCGTGCCACGAACGATCGATCTCGGATGTGGCGAAGGATCATTCGGTCCCGCGCTTTTTTCAGATGAAGCCGACGGCTACTGCGGCGTCGATCTATCCAAACGAGCGATCAAGTTGGCCGCGCGGGGATGGCCTGCCGGAACTTGGGTGTTAGCCAACGCCGACCGGACCTTGCCAGCGGCCGACGCGAGTGTCGATCGAGTGATCTCGCTATTCGGGCGTCGTCCCGCAGCCGAGATTTATCGAGTGCTCTCGGAGACCGGCATCTGTATCGTCGCGGTGCCTGGCGAAGAGGATTTGATCGAACTTCGCGAGCAGGTCCAGCAAGCGGGGCATCGACGCAGCCGTTGGCAGATGGCCGTCGATGAGTTGTCCGCCGCTGGATTGACGTTTATCGAGCACAAGCACTGGCAACAGCGAGTTGACTTGGACACCGATGCGATCGCCGACGCGTTGGCGATGACGTACCGCGGTGTGCGGCATTCCCAGCAGACTCGTTTAGAATCATTGGCCGCCATGACGGTCACGTTGGCCGCCGATTTGGTTCTGCTGCGACGCGGTTCATAGAGCCGCCCGGTCTAATTCGAACGTTCTGCCCGCACCAACCGGACGGGCTTCGCGTCGTTTCGCTACCACGATCAACGGCATTCGCGAACGCCGTCGGTTCCAATTCGTAACGCGATCGGGTTAGCGGCGGAAGTGGCGATTGGCTTTGCCGCCGTCGTGATGCTTCCCACCTTCGTTTGAACGCATCTGGCGACCACTCGGTTTGCCTTGCTGAGGGCCACGACGCATCGCGACATGATCGCGTGAACCACTGCCGCGGCGATGGCCCGCTCCGTGATGATCACGTTGTTGCCCGCGTTTGCCGCCACGCATGCCACGTGAACCCGATTTGTCGCCTTGAGGTCCGCGATGCATTGCGTAGCGGTCGTGCGATTCGCTGCCCCGACGACGATCGACATCGTGATGCCCACGCTGTGGGCCACGTTTTCCGTGATGCATGTTGCTCGCAGTTGGACGAGGGCCATGAGGTCCACGGTTCACCGCGTAACCGCCGCGAGTTCGTTCGCCGCGATGATGACGAGCTTGTTGATGGCCGTGGTCTCGGCCGCCACGCACGCGGCCTTGATGGCGATCGCCCGATTGACGTTGACCAACATGGTGTTCATGTCTTCCTCCGCGTCGATTTCGGTCAACGTTTTGCTTACCGGCGTATCGTTCTTTTCCGCGAGCGGATGCCTTGCGGCTATTTTCCTTTTTAACGTTTGCTCGTTCGTCTTTTGACTTTGCATCTTTCACGCTGTCACGTTTGGCCTCATGATCACGCTTGGCGTCATGGCGAGGCGGCATGGGCATGCGGTCTCGTGGAGACTGTTTGACGTCACCGTCGTGCGAAGGTCGTGGCCCGGACCCAGGGCGTCCTGATCCTCCCGGTCCATGTTCTCCTACGCCACGTTCTCCATGTCCGCCACGACGAGCGTTATCATGATCGGGTCGCGGTCGGCCATCCTGCGGGTGATCGCCTCGTTTGTGGTCGGGGCGAGCATGTTCGGAGCCCTTTGGGGAATCCTGCTTGTCTCGGATACGTGGTGGTTTGGGAGCGTCGGGGTGCGAGTCCGCTTTAGCTTCGGCGGCAGGTCGTTTTGGTTTAGGTTTTTCTTGATTGTCGTCTTGAGCACTAACGACTTGACCTGATGTCATCAGTAGTAATGCCGTGGTGGAGATTGCCAGTTCTTTCAATGCAATATGCATCAATGTCATTCCTTTTCCAAGTTGGTTGTTTTTTTAGCGGGCCTGTTGGCGAACATTGCCAAAGGTTGCCTGTCCATTGAACCCTTAGGATGCAATGGTGTTTCGTCAAAACCAACGCAACGATCAAGAAAAGCGACAAACATTGGGTGGCCCAGTCTATCCCCGGTGATTGTGCTGTCCGCGGCAGAGTGGGGGAGCTAGCGTGTGCGCCGGAGCGGTTCACTCGCGGTAACACGATGCTTCGCGTAGCAACCCTCGCCCGTAGGTGCCGGTTCGCAGATTCGGCGTAGCGGAAGTCGCGGGCGGCTTGTTGATTTAGTGCAGTTTCCTGCGGCAAGGGGTGTACGATGGACTTCCGAGTCCGTCGATAGCGTATTGGACGGACTAGGAAGTCCGTCGTGCGAGACTAAATCAACAGCCAGTCAAGACTTGCGTCCCCATGCCAGGCTTCCGTGACCGCGGGAGGCCACCATCGCCGTAGTGGACGAGGCAACGAGTCCGAGCATTAGCCGTAGTGGACGAGGCAACGAGTCCCGGCAGCTGCGGGGCGCGGCGGGACTCGTTGCCTCGTCCACTACAGAGGAACCACTTCACCAGCGTCAGAACTCGAATGACGAAGTTTTTTCGAACAGCACCGAACTAAACCAGCCGTCTCGCTTCGTCGGGCAATAGTGGGTCGCACTGGAGGGCGGAAGAGGATTTGCCCTCAAGATCCACTGTCGATCCGGATGTTCTCGCGGTCTACGATACTGCCAATCAAGAAGGCTGGCTTCGCGGCCAGCCGTATGCAGCTTGGATCCACGATCAGTGGACTACAGGAACATCGAATTGAAGGTCAACCAGCGGGCGGTTAGTAGCGTCAATACTAGACAGCACCACCACGTGGCTCGCCGTGCCAAGGGTTGTTCGTGCAGGTAGTAGAGGATGCCAATCGCAAGTCCCGTGATCGTGATTTTGAACAGGATCAATTGGACCGGATCGTGGATCAATCCGTTGCCCAGCGGATTCAGTTCTCGCATCGCACCGCTTTGGTGTGCAATCAGCGTCCAGACGAGGTCTAGTGCCGAGAGCACTCCGACAATCGTCAGCGACCAAATCGTAGCCTTTTTCGCATTGGCGAGCGTCAACGGATCGTCGCCAATCGCAACCATTTGTTGAGGGTTCGCCATCAGATGTCCGAACGCGATGACGACGGTCACCATCGCAATCATGCTGAGCGGAAAGGCAATTTGTTGGCTCAAGATAAACGCAGCCGCTTTGCGTTCGTTGGTTTCGTGGACCTCTTCGAGCTGTTGCACCTTCTCGGAAGCTCGCGTGGCGAATTCAGGAGAAATCTTGAAGCCTTGAACCAGTCGGTGCCAGAGTTCAAAGTCAATCTTCTGGGAAACTTCTGACATCAACTCGGCTTCCGAAGGCGTTTCGCGACCCAGTAGAGCTTTCAGTAATTCATAGCCGACTTCGTTGGTCTCTAGCAGCATCGGCGCTTCGCCCGAGTAGAAAACGGCGACGGTGCCGGATCCGGTTTGATTGAAGTCGCTGGCTAAGGACTGCAATGGCGACCGCGGTAGGTACTCGCGATAACCTTCACGTCCTCGGTCGTCCCAGTTGCCACGTTCACCCCATCCGCCTCGCGAACCCCACTCGCCGCGAGAGTCCCTGTCACCACGGCCTCCCCAATCGGATCGTTCCCCTCGACCGCGGAATCCATAGCTAAACCGCGATCCACGACGGTCGTCCTCGTAACGCGAGAGATTGAAGGTGTATTCGTCAAAGACTTGACCGTTGACCTCAATTCCAGCGTTACTGAACTTCAATTCGACGGGAGGAGGAATGTAGACGCCGTTGAGGAACAAAAACGAATCCTCCATCTCGATCGTGCTTTCGAACTCGCGATACTTCGTCGCAGTTGTCTCGTTCGAGCCGGTTTCGCTTGGGGCGACCTCTTTCGGGTCTACCTCGTTCAGGTCTGGCTCTGCTTGGTTAGTCGATGACGAGGCGGATTCGGTCTGTGTGGTTTCCAGCGTCTGGGATTCGTCGGAGGCAAAGGCCATCGCGGTTGGCAATCCAAACATGAGCGTGCCCACGAGCATCGTGACACGAATCCAACGGCGTTTTTGGGTTTGGACCATACGAAGACTTTCCTTTTTCTGAACCATGGGTGGTGCTATCTCAGTGCCGCGGTATTCCAGGACCGAATCGAGTTCGTTTGCTGGAGAGCATGTTGGTTCGGGGGCTCAAGTGACCAGCGATCAAGCTTGCGACGAACCGCAGTTTCGAATCCAAGATGCCTGTCCGATATGAACCCCGGTTTCCGGCAAAGGTAGCGAGGCGATGCGAAATTTTTCGATTCGAGCGATGCCGGCAACGACGCGATTTATCGCCGCTTCAGGATAAAAACGGCGTCCACGAGATCGTCGTCCATGGTCCTTGGATGGTCGATGTCGTAGTCAAAGTCGAAGGCAGCTAGCAATTCGAATTGGTCTTTGACTTTGCGGAACAGGCTTTTGGCTTGGGTGATCGTGTAGAGTCGCAGCGGAAATTCGCTGCGAATGCGATGGATTTTCCCCGAGCGGGTTTGTGCTTTGATGCTTGCTCGCAGCGTTTCTTGGCGTTTTCGACGGTTAAAATCGATGACTTTCAGTGTCACGTGGACCCTCGTCCCCCCGTGGGATGCGGTCCAACGCTCGGTGCTTTCCGGATCCGCGTCCATTGGAATGCAGTGGAACCCAAGAATGTAGATGCCGCCGGTGACTAGGTGGTCGGCGACCGATCGCAAATGAGATTCGGCGTCCGCTTCGCTCAACAGATGCCGGAACGTATTGAACGTGCAAAATGCCGCGTGGAAAGGTTCGGAAAACTCCATTTGAGTCATGTCCCCCCGCACCAACGTGGCGTCGATCTTTCGCCGCGAGAGCCGTTTGCGGAGGTAGTCGAGCATCGGTTGGTTCAAATCCAATCCGGTCAACTGATAGCCGCGGGCCGCCATTGCCGCGACCAAGCGGCCGCTGCCACAGCCAGGTTCGAGCAGTTTGGTGGTCGGAGAATCGCTGCGATATCGCTCGAACGCCCGCTCAAAAAATTCGACCTCGGCTTGGGTTTCATCCCGAAACACCATGTCAAAGTATTGAGGATAATCGTACCAGTTTTCCATAGCGGGCGAGCGGTTGGGTGGAGAGGCGAATGCTTCGGTGCATCGCACCAGGCAGGCAGTAAAAGCCAGCATTGTAGTCAGAATGCGTTGTGCGGCCATGACGCCAATCCATAACGCGATTGGAGGTGCGAAAAATGCAGGTCATGGAAAATCCACTTCACGGCGGCCGGGGGTGGAGAGGGCAAATTTGCGGAATCTTGCCAGGATTTGTCCGGAATTAGCGACGGTCCATGACAAACAAACCAATAGGCGGATTCGACTTGTAAGTTTTTTAAGGATGTCACCATGGGGGCGAGAGGCGAAGTGGACGAGGGGTTTATCAAGGCCTACGCAGCGGCGCAGGGGCCGTTGCTGCAGTTCATCCTTTCGATGATTCCACGGCTGAAAGATGCGGAGGATATTTTGCAGGAGACCGCGATCACGCTTTGGAAAAAACGCGAGGAGTTTGACCCGAGCAAGGGAAGCTTCGTGGCGTGGGGATGTGGAGTGGCACGGTTCAAGGTGCTCGATCATCTACGCAAACGCAGCCCTCAATTTACTTTGAACGAGGTGGTATCGGAAAAATTGGTTGATATCGCTATTCAGGCCGCAAGCGATTTGGAAGCCCGCCAGCGACGCATTCATGCGCTGGAACAGTGTCTCAAAAAATTGCCCGACCCCGAACGCTTACTCGTCGAAGAACACTATCGCCAATTGCGTTCGATTCATGACATCGCCCAATCCGAGGGCAAAGGGTTGAGCACGATCTACGAGCGTTTGCAGCGAGTCCGAAATCGATTGGGACGGTGTGTCAAACGCCAACTTGAAATGGGAGCGGTTTAGACCATGGAACTAACGAAATCAGATCGTCGCACCTTTGACTCGCTCGTTGGCCGTTGGTGTGCCGGAGACATCACCGTAGAGGAAGCAAGACAGCTAAGCGAGCTGCTTAGCCGCGACGAGGCATTGGTTGCCGAATTCGCAGAGTCGATCCAACTGAATTCGATGTTGTTGCAAATGAATCGTGGGCTCTCTGCGGCGACGATGGATGAAATTTTGGAACCCACCGTCGCTGGGGCTGCAAACGAGTCCGATTCCGCCACCAAAGTCGACACGGTGAGCGAAATGGAATGGTTGGTGCCGACGTTGATCGAGCAAGCGGCGTTGCGGAACCGAGCGGTATCCAAATGGAGAAACGGGTTGATCATGTTCGTCGTTGTCTTGATTGGTGTCACAGCGTTCTACCGATTGGCGAGCGACCGCGGCGGAGATCCGAGTCGTGATCGACATGCGGCGACTCCGACGACTGCAGTGGACACGCCGTTGCCCCAGCAGTCGGGGCAGATCGACGAGCCGACGTATGCGGCAAAGGTGATTCGCCGCATTGATTGCGAGTTTGAATCGGATCGTTGGGAATTGATTCCAAGCAGCTTGTTCGTCGAAGGCCAATCCGTTCGTGTTTCTCGTGGGGTGGTGGTGCTCGAGTTTGCAAACGGAGCAACGGTCTCGTTGGAGGGACCTGCGGAGCTTGAGATTGTGTCCGCCAATAGCGGGTTTCTAAACGAAGGCAAACTGACCGCCGTGGTCCCTCCGTCTGCGGTTGGGTTTACGATCCAAACGCCGACCAGTCACGTAATCGATCATGGCACCGAGTTTGGCGTGCAAGTGCTGGGCGATGGGACATCCGAAACGCACGTGTTCGAAGGCGAAGTCGAGTTGCAGTTCGATGGGAATGCTGTATCCCAGCGGTTGACCGGAACTATGGCAACGCGATCCGAGATGAATCAAAGCTTCCATTCGATACGTTCGCAGCCCGACAAGTTTATTCGGGTGGGAGACATTGTTTCGCCGACGCCATCGGTCGTCGGCGATCTTGCGAGTCAGTGGAACGGCAATGTGCCGAAGCTTTGGTTTGATGCCAATCAAGGCGTTCAGTTGGATGCCGACAAACGCGTCACCGCTTGGCGGAACGTCGCTCAGCCCTCGCGCGAACTTGATGCGTGGCAGGTCAATGCGGATTTACGCCCTCGTTTTCTTGCTGCCGATGACAGCCTCGACCGACACGCTGATCAACACCACGGTGGTCACAAGCAATATCCTGCGGTGCAATTTGCAGAATCCGAATACTTCGTGACACCCCCGTTGTCGATTGGAAGTGAAATCACGGCATTGGTCGTGATGCAAATGGCCGATGCCGAGCAGCGACGCGGCCGAGGACAAATTCTGACAATCGGCGGTTTTCCTAATTTGGTTCTCGATATCAACGCCAACGGCGAATTGCGATCACGCGTCTATTCTTACAGGCCGAAACGGCATGACATTCTCAAGGCTGCCGATCCATTGTTGTCGGATCAAATCTACGTTGCGGGATACCGGTACAGCGTCGCCGAAGATCGTTTCGAGTTGTATCGCAATGGTGAACTGTTGGACACTGCTTCTCATGCGTTTGCGATCAAGCCGGCGGCACAGTTGGCGATCGGAGGCAATCGCATCAAACAGTCGGATTTCTATTCTGGAGCGATCCGTGAGATTGTGATCTTTGATCAGCTTCTTTCGCCACAGGATTTTCGACAGACCACGGACCATTTGATGGAAAAACATGGGATCGTGCTGCGGAAGCACCTGTGAAAGACGAAGTGCCGGCAAAAAACGGAGCGAATTAGAAGTTTTGTGCCGGTTTGCGGCTCGGGACGGAGGGCTTCACGGCGAAACTCAGGAAGCTCAGTGACGCACGTTCCAGGAAAGAAATCCGCAAATTTTAATATTTTGTCCGGAATGATCTGAGTTCGATACGGATATCTCATTGCAAACGATTCTTTTCTTTTCCGAGGAGTTCTTTTCCGATGAGACATTCAAGACGCGCCAAAACGGCATTTACGTTAGTGGAATTGCTCGTTGTGATCGCCATCATTGGAGTCCTCGTGGGCTTGCTTTTGCCTGCGGTCCAAGCGGCACGCGAAGCCGCGCGGCGGATGAGCTGTAGCAACAATTTCAAACAGCTGGGCTTGGCACTTCACAATTACCATTCCGCCTACAACAACCTGCCGATGCAAAAAGGCGGTACGCGAGGGCCGGGGTTGACCAACAAGGGGCGTCAGAGTGCGTTTCCGGGTTTGACGCCGTTTATGGAACAGCAAGCGGTGTGGGATCAAATCTCGAATCCGTGGACCGATCCAGCGACCGGGATCACTTATCCAGCGATGGGCCCGCCGCACTGGATCGATCAATACCAGCCGTTCAATACCCAAATTCCCACGCTGTTGTGTCCCAGCGATCCAAGTTCGGTTGGGATCACACCGCAAGGGAAAACTAACTACGGGTTTTCGATGGGCGACAGTTTTTGGAACATCAACAATTACAAGAACAATGGATCCAATCGAGGACAGCATCGTGGCGTTTTTATCAGCAAACGACACACTCGATTTCGTGACATCCTCGATGGTCTAAGCAATACGATTGCGATGGGAGAGATGGTCAAGTCGCAAGGGACGCGTGAAGTGATAGCGGATGTTGCCTATCGTGCTCATGGCAATACCGCGGCTCGCAATAATCCGAAAACCAACGGATGGGACCGTTTTGTGGATCCTGAGCGACCGCTGTTCTACGATGCCTCAACCAACTTGACCTACGATGCGGATTCGGGACGAACCCGAGGCAACAATTGGGTTGCCGGAGACGCGATCTTCACTGGCGTGACGACCGTCTTTCCACCTAACGCACCGAGCTATCAACGCGGCGCAAACCCCAGCGGCAACGGGGGAATCTTTACGATGGCAAGCCGGCACGCCGGAGGATGCCATGTGTTGGTCGCCGATGGAGCGGTGAAGTTTGTTACCGCCAGCATCGACACGGGGAATTTGAACTCGCGTCCCGTGGGAGTGGCCGGCGGTCCTGCCGCAGGAACGAAAAGCCCTTATGGATTATGGGGTGCGCTCGGCAGCCGAGCTGCGAAGGAAACGATTGACGAAGAGTTTTAATCCAATGCCGATTTGCTCTTCTTTCATGCTCGCCCCCTCCCTTTTTATTCAGGAAGCAAACACGTGAAACCTTTCCGGCAATTATGTCTCGTCGCGTTCGCAGGCTGCATGTTCGCGACGGTTGGCTGCAGTGGCTCGAACGAAGTCACCGTCAATCAACCCAAGGAGGTGAAAACCCAAGAGGAAATCTTGCAAGAGATTGCCGAGATCGACGCCGAGAACGAACGTCTAGCTCGGGAACGACAATTCGATGATTGACAAGCCCCAGTGTCGCTAGGTGGATGCCATCGACTTTGGCACCAGTCGGATGGTTTTTGTAGCGGAGCGGCGTGAGCCGCTCGGTCGATTCCGAACGTTTTATTCGCGGCAACCGGACGGCTCGCGCCGTACCGCTACCTAATGTCGATGACATCATGTGTAAGCTGCTGGCGTGAGCAGGCGGTAGAGCACTGCCCTCACAATCCGACGACACGTCCAACGTTTTCGCTGTCCAGCGCCAGATCCCAGTCGATTCACTCGCACCGAATTCACCGCTTCGGTTTCACTGGATCCATTCCCTTGTCGTTTCCGCGAATTCGGGCGAGCGGTTGGTGGGGCAATCCCGGTAGCGAGACACTTTCGTAGGTCGCGTGACTCAGCATCGCGGTGAACTCACGCATGACCCGCGGATCGGCATACACGGTTTCGCTCAGCAATAGGTCTTCGCCAGCGATCGAGGGCATTGCCATCGCCGCGCGTGCGGTGCTGCCGAAATAGTCGAGCCGATCATTGGCGACCGCGACCAAGGTGCGTCCGGCATGCACGCCGATGCCAATCGATTGCTCTCGGTTTTGTTCCGATTGCTGGACTTCCAGCGCCGCGGCGATGGCGTGGTCGCAGCGGTCAAATGCCGCCAACATGCTTTCGCCGACCGTTTTTGCAATCGTGCCATGATGCAGCTGCACGATCTGTTCGATTCGCCGATGGATTTCGTGCACCCGCTTGTAAACCTCCGCATCGCCTAGGCTGGCGTAAAGCGGTTCGATGTCTTGGATCGTGGTGGCCAACAGCGTCATCTGCTCGGCAGTGATCGGGTTGTCATCGGCAAAAACTTGATCGGGAAACAGATTGCGAAAGCGTTGATTCGTCGATGCCGAGGCCGCCGTGACGACATCGTCGCGAGGGATCGTTCGTTCGATTCGGATCACATGCAATGATGTGTCATCATTGATCAGTTGGATTCGCTGGATGCCGCTGCGAAGTTTAGGGATGTGCGACGATTGGCCGAGCGATAGCAGTTTGGTCGTGTATTCGCTTGCCCCGCGTCCTTGTTCGATTCGGATGGATTGGGTTTGAGGAAGCCGCGTGCCGCGAAGCAAGTAATCGCCTTCGGTTAGGTGTAACTCGAGCTCAAACATCTCCTCTGCTTCGATGCGAATCTGAGCGACCACGTGCGGCGAATGTTCGGGGCCGCCGATACAATAGCTCTGGTCATCAACACGTCGGATTTCCGGATGGGCTCGAAACACCATCTCGATCGCATCGCCGCGGTTGGATTGGAATGCGACGTGACATGCTTCGCAGTGAGTATGGTCTTGGATTGCCGACAAATTCGGATGGGTGGCCGCGGGCGCTCGGCACGTCGGACAGAGAACGTCCCACCGCAATGACAGCAGCCCCACCGACGCGGCGACCAAGCATGCGTCGACAGTGTCGTCGGCAGCGAAACCAAGTTCCCGTGCCAAGCTGATCGGACGAATCTGAGCGAGTGTTTGGGGCGGAGCTTCGCTGAGATAGACTCCGATCGCGTTCGCCAAATCAGCATCGATGCCGGAATCGATCAAACGATCAAGTCGTTTTTGCAAACGCTCGGCATCAGCGGTGCTAATGGAGTGAGGGGATTCAAACGGATCGATTTTCGGACCTTGTTTGCGACTTTGAATCGATTTGTCAATCCGCAAATAGACACGGTTCAAATTGCGAAACGCTTTCCAGTCGGCTTCGACGGTCGTCATCACGCGGCCAAGCAGATTGCGAGGTTGAACGCGAATTTCATGGCTCAGTTTCGTGCCACCGCCTGCAATCGGTTCCATCGTCACGATGCTCATGAACCAAACGAAGGGGCCCGATTGAAATTCACGCAAGATGCCCATGCGATTTGCTTCGATCCATTCAAACGGATGTTCTTCCCACGCGACCTGCACCCCACTGATACGAAAGGATCCAAATTTACGGATGCCACGTTGTTCGTCGTACTCGGTGCGGTACGTGACGGCGGGTAATCCGATGGCACGATTGAGTCGTTCGGTGTTGGAAACATACGGCCATAGTTCATCGGGATCGCTGATGAGTTCCCAGTGCTCGGTTTTCTGCCACCGTTTGTCAGCGCAATGCTCCGGCATTTTGGGATGCGTTTCGATATCCGATGGAGTGCCTCTTAGAACGCGGTCGATCTCGCGGCTGAACTGCGACGCATCGACAAATCGTTTTTCGGGTTCCTTGGCCAACGCACGATTGACGATGCTGGCGCAAGCGTCCGAGAGTTTCGGATTGAACTGCTGCACCGACGGAGGTCGGTCGTACAGGTGCATCGTGGCCAATTTGATCCGATCATCCGACTGAAACGGCACCTGTCCGGTCAGCAATTCAAACAGGGTGATTCCCAGCGAGTAGACGTCGGTGGGCGGACCGAGTTCGTGGCTGCCGCGACACTGTTCAGGCGACATGTACAGCGGCGTCCCGATCATCACTCCGTCGCCGGTGACCTCCATCGATTCGGATTGATCGATGTGGCGGGCGATGCCGAAATCGGAAAGTTTAACGCGGTAGTTTTGGATGTCATTGTCATCGTCGCTGAGGTCCGATTCACGTCGCTGTAGCAGCACGTTTTCTGGTTTGATGTCGCGATGCACGATCCCTTGCGAGTGCGCGCATGCAAGGGCCCGAGCGATATCGCCAACGATGCACAACGCATCGTGTTCGCTGATCTCAATGCGTTCGCCACGGATGCGGCGGGTCATCCATTTCTTTAAATCGATGCCATCGATGTATTCCATCGCCAAATAATGGATGCCGCGTTCCTGATCGACGTGAATCAAACGAGTGACAAACTCGTTTTGAATATCCGCCAAGACCCTTGCCTCTTTGCGAAACCGGCGGATTGCTTGGGCTGAGTCATCGCGATTTGTTTTCAGTACTTTGATTGCCACGGCAGATTGATCGAGCAAATCGGTGCCGGCAAACACCGCTCCCATCCCGCCTTGCCCAATCTTTTCGCCGATCAAGAACCGGCCCAAGCGATCACCACGTTGAAGCGCTGGCGTCGCGGAAGTGAACGACGATTCGCGGATCGAACCGCCATCGGTCTCGGGGTTCAATTCCGCCGTCGCAGCGTCGTTTCCTCGAGTGGATTTCGACTCGCGTGTGATTTGGGTTTCTGGATTGCCCGCGGCAGGTTCACGCGGTTGAAGCGGCAGGCTGTTTCCCAGATCGGCCGAGGTTGCGACGGTGGCGTAGCGATACGAATCCGCTCGCTGAAGCAGCCTGAGCAGCGGTTCAGGTTCAGAGGCAGATTCGTTTTCCAACCATTTCAAAATGGCGATCGCCTGAGCATGCAAATCAGCGGACGCGACTTTGGACGAATCCTCACGTTTGGCTGCGTTGCTGAGTAAGCACCGCAGTACGCTGTACAGTCCTGCTCGGTCGGCATCGAGCGGGTCGTTCGCGGCAGCGTCTGTCGGCTGGCTCGGACGGGCATCAATGGCGAGATCCAGATAGTCCAATCGGATTTGCCAGCTTTCCGATGGTCGCTGCAGGGCAATGTTCTCGGCGGTGAAGTGGGGATGATACAAACCGAGATGATGGGTTTGCAGCACGAGTGAGGTGAGCTGGGTCGCAATGGTAAGGACCTCGGCAAGGCTGAGATCCTGCGACGCGGTTGCCAAACGTAATGCTGGAAGCGATTCCGCCACCAAAATCGGCGGCGTTCTTGAAAGCCCGTTTTCGATCACGCGGCATACATACGGGGACTGCAACAGATCGATAAAGCGGACGTTGTTGGCGATGGCATCAAGACGGGCGGGGGTGATCGCGGGGCCATTCAGCACGAATCGCCGATGAGGAGGACCTGCGGTGGCGGGATCACCATGCCGGTAAAGAGCTCCGTCGGGACCCTGGGAAATCCAGTGATGCGACGAGGGGGTCATGAGAGCCATTGCAGTGAAGACCAATCCGAGTCGGGTTCCGCAGCCAAGTCTTTGCCCTCAATGTAGCCGATCTCGGTTTGCCTCGGACGGGGTGAACGCGAATCGCGATCGAGCGGCCCGCTGTTTTGATGGGGGTGAGCAGCAACAATCCGCGATGCAGCACTCGGAAAAGGTAGAAGATTTTGCGTGGGTTAGGGCACTCGAGTGGCCTTAGCGAGGGCCGTAGGGGGGCTAGGTTTCGCTCACTTCGGGGCTCGCGGTAATTCTTTCGAGGCCACGATTGTTCCTAACGCAATCTTCGCATCACTGATCTACGCTTCCCCTCGCTCGCTGCGATCGATGCAGCCGACTTCCTAGTTCTTTAATTTGAAACCGATCGAGGACTCTCTGAAATGTCTGAGCGAACCAAGCGGCGTGAACCTGATCGACGGGCCGCTTTCACGTTGGTCGAACTCTTAGTGGTGATTGCAATTATCGGTGTGCTTGTAGGGCTGTTGTTGCCAGCCGTGCAAGCGGCACGAGAGGCAGCGCGGCGAATGCAGTGCAGCAATCATCTCAAGCAACTGACGTTAGCAATGCACAATTACCATGATGCGTTTAATCAGACGCCGATTCACATGCATCGCGGGGCGGATGACTATGACTCGCCAGGCGGTGGTTCAGGCAATTTGTCGTGGTATGCAGGGATGTTGCCATACGTCGAGCAGACCGCGATCTATGAGGCGATTCCGTTTGAGAGCACTGGTAGAGGAAACGCGTGGAGTGGGCTGGCCAATAACACCAGCAAGCTAGGGGAAGTGGCCCGCGTCCAGGTACCGACTTTTCTTTGCCCGACCGAATCGGTAACCAATTCGGTGGTCGCGACAGGTGGGATCACGGCCAATTTTAGCTACCTTGCCAACGCTGGTCATGGTCGCAACATGCTGATGCCATGGGAGTCGACAGGAGCCGCGATCAAGGTGTCGCCGGGGATCATTTCGATGAACCGCATGAACGAAAAAGGACCTTATAGTGACTATTGGCGATCGACCACGAATCGCAACTTTGGATTTCGCGATATCTTAGATGGTTTGTCCAATACTGCTGCGATTGCCGAGTCGCTCGTCAATGATGGGAGCGGCAAAATGTTGGACGATCGCCGCAATTTGCATTACACGAATTCGGCACTGGTGGAAGCCTA
Organism: Novipirellula caenicola; assembly: GCF_039545035.1. NCBI lineage: Bacteria > Pseudomonadati > Planctomycetota > Planctomycetia > Pirellulales > Pirellulaceae > Novipirellula > Novipirellula caenicola. Next base: position 852,793 of record NZ_BAABRO010000001.1, on the reverse strand, counting down.
CGATGCCTACATCGACCAAGTCGTCACCGATGGCTTGAACGGCTACAAGAATTGGGAACCTTGGAGCATGTACAAGGGGCATTCGTGGTTGTACACCGACGGTTGGCAGCGTCATGTCTATGGACATGTCTTTACGCCCAACACGATTTCCATTGCTGCCTACAGCAGCGACACGATTCGTTGCCACGAAGGCGACTCGGCGATCACCGCGTCAAGCGACCATCCCGGTGGAGTACAGATGTCGCTGATGGATGGCTCGGTTCGTTTCATTACTGATTCGATCGATATGGAAACATGGTGGGCGTTAGGTACCAAAGCAGGAAAAGAGATTGTCAACAACGACAATTTCTAAGCCGGTGATGCACACGGTCCAGAAAAATCACAAAATAACTATCACAATGTGGAACAGAATGATCCAAACCGTATTTACTCAGTCCGTGTTAACTGCGTTCGCCATCATTGGTTTGGTCTCGTTGTCGTTGCCCGGCTGCGGGTCGGGCGAAAACGCAATCCAGGCGAGATTGAAAGAGGTGGCCTACACTCCAGAGAAATTGGTGGCAGAGCTTGCTGTGCGTCTGAAAACCATGGATGGGGGTGGCGGCCGCCGAGTCAACGAAGCGTCGCGTTCGGGCGGGGAAACCCCGAACGAAGATGGTCGGGGTGGCGGTCCCGGTGCACAAGCGTCGCCAGGGGACGGTCCCGGAGGTAATCCGTTTACGCTGGAAGCGATCGCTGCGGACATCAAAAGCAAAATTAATGCGATGCAAGACGCGGCGGGCGAACAAGAGGACGTGATGGCCAAAGTCGTCGCGGAAATTGAGAAATCGGAAATCAAAGACGACTTGAAGCAAAAAGTCATCGCTGCGATTCGCTAAGCACATTGCCGGAAATATCGAGGGAAATCCCACTGCAGCGCTGGCGAAATTGACTAGCAATCGTCAGCCGTCTCTGGACGGGGGCAGGCGATGCGTTGCCAGCAAGCGAGGCTGAAAATTCGGCGGAATGCCAAGATCGGGTTGTCTGGCTAGAATAATGTCGTCGCCACCTTGCCCTCGCAAAGCGTCGCTGCATTCGCCAATCGAAATGCCGACTCGTGCGAAGGAGAAGTGTGGCAAAGTCCCCCTGTTTCTCTGAATTGATGCAATTGACGGATCGCCCCTCCATGCCGGATGACCCTAAAAAGAAACCTGCCAAAAAGAAAGCTAGCCAGAACAAAGCAGCCAAAAACAAAGCTGGCCAGAACAACGAATTGGTTGACAAGGTCTGCGAAGACAAAGTGACGGATGGGGCGGGAGACGAGCTGGTTGAGACGCTTGGATTCAGCCATGCAGCAACCAAGGTCAAGACGTTCCCGACGTCACCGGGCGTTTATTTGATGAAAGACGATGCGGCGCGGGTGATCTATGTTGGCAAGGCCAAGAATTTGCGAAGTCGCGCGGGCAGCTACTTTTTGAAAGCGGCGGCCGAAGATCAGCGGACCGCACCTTGGATCGGCGAGATCGCGGACATCGACTTTGTCGAGTGCGAAACCGAAGTCGACGCGTTGTTGATGGAAGCCCGGTTGGTCAAGGACATCCAACCCAAGCACAACAAGGATCTCAAAGACGACAAGTCGTTTCCGTATTTGATGATCACCACGCGTGACGAGTTTCCTCGCGTCGAGATCACTCGCGAGCCCAAGGAAAAGGGCGTCAAATTGTATGGCCCGTTTCCAAGTGCTGGAGCGCTGCGGGGCGCGATTCAGGTGCTGCAGCGAATCTTTCGTTTTCGCACCTGCACGCTTGACATCAGTGAATCCGAGGAACGTTGGAAGTGGTTTCGTCCCTGTTTGTTGGCCAGCATCAACCAGTGCACCGCGCCGTGTAATTTTCGTATCAGCAAAGAAGAATATCGCCGCGACATCAAACGATTGCAAACGTTTATGGAAGGCGGCAAGAAGCGGTTGCTAAAAGAGATGCACGACGAGATGCAAGCGGCCAGCAAGGCGATGGATTTTGAGCGAGCCGCGGTACTGCGAGACGAGATTCGCATGCTCGAGAAACTCGAGGATCGCGGTGAACTCGATACGCACGTTCAACCCGAAGTCTTTTACATCGATCCGAAAAAGGGGCTGACGGGACTTCGCAAAGTGCTGGGGTTGGCGGAAACGCCGCGGATCATCGAAGGGGTCGACATCGCTCATCTCGGTGGCGGCGAAACGGTCGCCAGCTTGGTGCAGTTCATTGACGGATTGCCATTCAAACCAGGCTATCGCCGGTTCCGCATCCAAGACGTGGACGGCATCGACGATTTTCGCAGTATCTATGAAGTGGTCTCGCGGCGTTTCCGCAAGCTTTCGGATTCCGGCGAATCGTTTCCCGACATCTTGTTGATCGACGGAGGCAAGGGACAGCTCAATGCAGCGATGGCGGCGTTCCGTGATCAAGACATCACGCCACCGACAGTGATCTCGCTGGCCAAACGCGATGAAGAGATCTTTCGGCCCGGTGATTCCGAACCGCTGCGGTTAAGCAAAAGTGCGTTTGCACTGCGATTGCTGCAGTACGTCCGCGACGAGTCGCATCGATTTGCTCAGCATTACCACCATATCCTCCGTACCAAGTCGACGTTTGATCGCTAGAAGGTCGCCGTGATCGGTTTCCCGTCCGTGAAAGATGCTTCGACTGATTCGCAGCCTATCTCGCAAAAACAACCTACGGTGGACGGCAATTCTCGGCCGCGAATTGCGAACCTGTCCACGCGGCTGGCGGTCTGTGTGACAGCGGATGAACATTACGTTTCCCGAAACCAAAAAAACGCGAAGCCCTGAATTTTCTTTGGAAAAACGGTGCGAAATCGCCGAACTTTTTCCCGCACCGCCGCTGCGTTTGCCCCGCCGAACTGCTGTGCACAGTTACACACTTTTTGACTATAATGGCACTGACGCCCAGATTTAATCTTTCAATTGGAGGGACCTCCCTAAACCGTGCGAGAACAACACCAACTTCGCGATGATTCGCCCGAGCGAAGCATCTTGGCCCGCCTGATCCTGCCCGAGCAAACGGTCGAGGCGGACCCGCTGGAAGAACTTTACGGATTGGCCACAACCGCAGGAACCGAAGTCGTCGATGAGTTGATGCAGCGGTTGACGCGTCCAAATCATGGCACGTTTTTGGGGAAGGGAAAAGTCGAAGAGCTGCGGCTGATGGTCGAACGCCATGACGCCGACGTGGTCATTTTCGACAACGATCTGAACCCCGCTCAAGTCCGCAATCTCGAGAAGGCGATCGATGCCAAAGTGATCGACCGCACCGAATTGATTCTCGACATCTTTGCTGCTGGCGCCCGAACGTACGAAGCTCGTTTGGCGATCGAATTGGCTCAGCTCGAGTACTCGCTACCACGGCTGAAACGGATGTGGACCCACTTGTCGCGTCAAGCGATGGGCGTCGGCATGCGTGGTCCGGGTGAAAAGCAATTGGAAGTCGACCGTCGTTTGGCGCAGAAACGCATTCACGATCTGAAAGAAGAACTGTCCAAGGTCGAGCGTCGCCGTGAACAACAGGTCGAAGCGCGTAAAGAGGCACCGACGGTTTCGTTGGTCGGTTACACCAATGCCGGCAAGAGCACGTTGATGAACGCGTTGACCGCAGCCAACGTGCACGCCGCCGACAAATTGTTTGCCACGCTTGATACGCGAACACGACGTTGGCAATTGCCCGGTTGGGGAACCGTGCTGCTAAGTGACACGGTCGGGTTCATTCGTGATCTGCCTCACTCGTTGGTCGCCAGTTTCAAATCGACGCTCGAAGAAACGCGGCAAGCCGATTTGTTGTTGCACGTTGCCGACGCCAGCAGCCCGACGGTGTTCGAACAGATCAGCGCGGTCTATCGTGTGCTCGAGGAACTTCAGATCGAAGAGAAAGACACGCTGCTGGTGCTCAACAAGATCGATGCGATCAAGAGCTCTGCGGTGCTCAACCGAGTGCTCGATCGTTACCCCAATGCGATCCCGGTCAGTGCCAAGAGCAACACGGGTTTGGTTCCACTGATCGAAGCGGTGGGCGAGGCCCTGGGACGCGAGTTCTTTGATTTGGAAGTCGACGTGGCGCCGAGCGATGGTAAGTTGCTGGCGTATTTGGCGGCCAAAGGCGAAGTGTTGTCGCGAAAGTATGGCGAGGAAATGGTGACGATTCACGTCCGGGTTCCTGCCGGAGCGATGGGGCCAGTGCATCGCGACGCCGTGGCGATTCGGCACATGGACGAGCGTCCTGCGAAAGCGAAAGACGATCAGGCGACGGACGACGAAGCCTCTTCGATCTCAATCGACCTGCCATCGGTACCGTTGTCGGATTCGTCAAGCGAAGTCGCCTAATCAGCTCGCCGCTCGAACTCGTAGCGAAAGTCGCCAAGACTTTCGTCCGTCCAGTTGAACAGCGAAAGCCATCAACGGCTTGTTGATTTAGTGAAGTTTCCTGCGGCAAGGGATGTAGGATGGACTTCCGAGTCCGTCCATGGTGGATTCGACGGACTAGGAAGTCCATCGTACGACTAAATCGATACGCCCTTCAAAAGTTTCGTCCATCCAGTTGAACAACGAAAGTCTTGACGACTTCCGCTACTACGACTAACACGCTAATTCCTAGCTGCAGCGCAGCAATCACCACGAAAGTTTTGCGGATCAATGCGCTGGAAACCCAAGGATTCAATCGCCGTGGTCACTGGTGCTAGCAGCGGCATTGGCCACTGCTTGTGCGAATTGTTGCTCGATCGCGGCGCCACCGTCGTGGGAGTCGCACGGCGTGGCGAGCGGTTGGCGGATCTCGCAGCGAGAACCGGAACCGGTCGCTTCATTTCGGTTGTTGGTGACGTGACCGATGCCGGAGTGCGTGAGCAGATCTTGGCGGCGGCCGCCGACGTGGATGACGGTCGATTGGATCTACTGGTCAACAATGCAGGGATCGGTGCGATCGGCCCGTTTGCGGACGCCGACGAAGCTCGCTTGCGGCAAATCATGGAAGTCAATTTCTTTGCTCCCGCCGAATTGATGCGGGATGCGATCCCGATGCTGCGGCGAGGTCGGGCCCCGGTGATCTGTAACATCAGCAGCGTGCTGGGACACCGTGCCGTGCCGGACAAGAGTGAGTATTGTGCAAGCAAATTTGCCCTTCATGGATTGAGCGATTCGATCCGCGCCGAACTGGCTCGCGACTCGCACCATGGCAATTCCATTCAAGTGACATTGGTCAGTCCGAGCACGACGCGAAGTGAGTTTTTTGACTCGTTGATCGGTTCGGACGCGGCCGCCAAATCGAAAAGCATCGGCAGCTGGCCGCCCGAGAAGGTCGCCCGTGCAACGTTGGCGGCGATCGAGTCGCGACGAAGCGAGGTGATCCTCAGTCTTGCTGGCAAAGCATTGGTGTACGCCGACCGTATCTCGCCACCCTTGATGAATTCGATCCTGGCGCGGTCGAACTGAATCACGTTCGCCGCCCGTCCGCAACGCTTCACAGGCTGCTCTGCCGCCTTCGTTGCCATTCAGCTGTCGTTCGGTAGCGCAACGACTGCGCGTAACAACCGTCCGCAATGACGGCGTCTCAGAGACTCTGCGAGGTTCGGATAGCAGAAGGCAACGACGCCTATAAAATCCCGTATGGATAATTTTGGCGAGTATTCGGGGAATCAGTCGGAACTAAGCGATTTTCTTTGTGTTATTCAATCATCAATTTGCAATAGTAACGAGGTTGGCTTTGAGTTTTCTTGTTGCAAGTTGCCTTGAAATTTACGGTCCGCTCACACACTCTCCCTACTAACTTGGAATCTCGTCATGAATCACACAATGAATTTTCTTTCGGGAGCGCTGCTCTCGGTTTCCATTTCGGCAATATCGCTTGGCGGTGTTTCAGTGGCGAAGGCTGAAACGAAAACGGGCGAGGCAAAGACTGCACAAACGAAGACGGTTCAAACCGACGAAAAGGGACGCGCGATCCAGCGTGACTTGGACGAACGTCCTGATGAGACCCGCGGCTGGTTTGTTGTATCCAAGGCAACGTATTGGCCACTGTGTTATGACGCTCTCGATCGTCTCGAAGAATCGCGTTCGCTGGTGGGCACCGGGCAAAATGAAAAATTGGCTCACTCGCTTGAAAAGAACGCGGCTTGGTTGGATATGGCTGGGTCCGCAGCGATGACCGATGGGCATGCCGGAATCAACTCGTGTCGCGACCGCCTCGAGGAACTTGCCATCGCGTTGCGTAATGACGAGGACGTTCCGTCGGATCAAGACATCCACGACTGCATCACGCTGGGTGAATTGTGCATGGCCAAGTCGCATGTCATGCGAGCGGACGCTCCTGATCAAGCGGATGTGAAGATCGAGCAAAAACCGCTGAAAGACAAACCGACCCATGCATCGCTGAAAGAAGCCGAGAAGGAGATTCGGCAAGCACAGATGGAAGCGCGTGTGGCTCAGTACCGCTACGATGCGGGACAAAGTGTTCGTCATTTGGCCGTGGCGCAGACCTACCTGATGGAAGCGGCCAAGGCGGGAGGATTCGAGGTTCCCAAAACGATCGCGGCTGAATTGCCAGACCCCGACAGTTTCATGGACCGCGAAGACGTCACCGAAGAGTACGATGAAATGGTTCGCCCCCGAATCGAAGAAATGTTGACATTCATCGACAAGCAACGAAAGGCATTGATTGCCTCGATCGATCGCAAATAAATTGCTTATTTGCTATCAAGAGGCGATGGCCGTTGCGGTGCGAACCGCAACGGTAAGCCGTGGGCCCGCAGGGACCGAGTCGCATGTGGGACCCGGCCGTTGACGCGCGAGCGGCTCAATCAAGCAACAATCCGTCAAGAGTTTCGTCGCCACTCACAGCGCACCGCAAAATGCCTCTCTAGACGTTGGCGACACCTGATCTCGCATCGAGCCCCCCGAAAACGCACTCGCCGGGCTGGCTCGATCGATGGGGGAATCGGTTTACCGGTTGTCGTGATTATCCGGAATTGTGCGCTGGTTCGCAAAAGTTCGGTTGTAGCGGCGGTCGATAATCCTGGATGACGTTCTGCTTGGTTTTTATTCCTTGCTAGCGACCGATTCCCATCATCGCCCTCGGGCGTGCTGAGCCGGTCGCTGCAATGCTGTTTGGTTTTATGGCAAGTGCTGCTTCCAACGACGGTGCAAACGGAGACCGCGAAACGAACCTAGTTCGTGACGTCGTCGCTATCGTTTTGGTGGCGATGACTTTGATTGCGACCGTTTCGATCATCACCCGCAGCCCGGCGGACCCGATCGAAATGCCGGTCTGGCCCGTCAGCGCTCTATACGCTCCGAACAATTCGGTCTATCCGACCAACCCTACCGTGACCAATGCTTGCGGTTATTGGGGAGCGGTCATTTCCGCCGCGTTGTTGGACGCATTGGGATTGGCGGCGGGATTGGTGATCGCCGCAGGCGGCGGGGTGGCAACGGCGCTGTTGTACCGCGGCTATTTAAACGCGCCGGTGCTGCGATCACTCGGCGGAACCATTGTCGTGATCGGCGTGGCTACCGCGGGCGGTTTGTTGCCGATGAAGCTCGAGCAGATGCCGGTCGTGGGCAACGGTGGCTATCTAGGTGCGATGACCTCGACGTTTTTGCTCGAGCATTTCGCCCCCGCTGGCGCATGGATCTTGTCAATGACGGTGATCGCGGTTGGTTTGTTGCTGACAACCGACTACGCGCTGCTGTATGCCGGAAAGCGAATCTTAGCCAGCGGAGCGATGGTATCGAAAAGCGGCATGCGCCGCGCGGCCAAAGTCATGCCGATCACCGTGCGACGTCGCCGAGAAGCCTTCACCGATCTGGAAGAGCCCATCAAGATCGAAGGCGATGAGGTTGGAAAAGCAAATGCGACCGAACAAACCACGGCGGATGCGAATGTTGCAGAAGCAAACGATTGGGCCAATCGCGAACCGAAGATCAAGTTCAAAAAGTCCCGCCGCAAAATCGCCTCGACCAGCGAAACGGAATCTGCCGAGTCCGGCGCTGTAGAGACGGCAACGATGGATGCTCCGGAAACGCCCGCAAGCGATTCCGCGGTAGCAGCCTCGCACGATTCGGTCGTCGATTCGCCCATCGCCCACGAGCAGGAAGAATCCCACGACGAAACCGATGAACGTGAACCGGTCGTGCGCGATATCGAAGTGGACGATGAAACGCTGCATCTTCGACAGGATGAAAAACATCCGATGTCGAACCCAAAAATCAAAGTGCCCAAGCGAAAGCAGCAAGCCGACGCCAAGCAAGAGTTGTACGACAACGTGCAAGAAGCGGCTCCGTTCGGGTCCGAGGATTATCGTTTGCCGCCGATCGAATTGCTCGAACAGAGTGATGACGTCAGTTATGACGAACAACTGATCGAAGTGCGTCGCAAGGCTCAAATCCTGGAAGACACATTCAAGGATTTCGGATTCAACATTCGCGTCGTCGAAATCGAAACTGGACCGGTGATCGCGCAGTACGAAATCGAACTCGAAGCGGGATTGCGGCTGAGCAAAATTACCGGTTTGGCGGACGACTTGGCGATCGGTCTGCGGGTGCCAAGCGTTCGTATTGTCGCTCCCATCCCAGGGAAAAACACCGTTGGGATTGAAGTTCCCAATGAGAATCGACAAGTCGTGCGTCTGCGTGACGTGATCGAAGAATCGGACATGAGCCGTTCGAAGATGAACATCCCGGTGTTCTTGGGCAAAGACGTGTCCGGCAATCCAATGGTTGTCGGTCTCGAAAAAATGCCTCACCTGTTGATCGCAGGTCGTACGGGTACGGGTAAGAGTGTTTGTTTGAATGCGATCATCACTTCGGTGCTGATGATGTGTCGGCCGGACGAAGTTCGCATGCTGATGATCGACCCCAAGATGGTGGAATTGAGTGGCTATGGTCGGCTGCCTCACTTGATGCATCCGGTGATCACCGACATGAAAAAGGCCGAAGCGATCTTGGCGTGGGCGGTCGAGAAGATGGAAGAGCGTTATTCGCTATTAGCCAAAGCCGGCGTGCGTCACATCAATAGCTACAACGATCTTGGCCGCGAAGAGATCCTGCGTCGGTTGGATATGGAGGATGCCGAAGACACCGATAGCGTGCCGGATAAATTGCCGTTCATCGTGATCATCGCCGACGAGATGGCGGACTTGATGATGACCGCCGGAAAAGATGTGGAAACGCATATCATCCGCTTGGCACAAAAGAGTCGTGCGGTGGGAATCCACTTGATCCTAGCAACGCAGAAACCGACCGTGGACGTCATCACCGGTTTGATCAAGAGTAACTTGCCGGCGCGATTGAGTTTCCAAGTGGCAAGTAAGACCGACAGCCGCGTCGTGTTGGACGAAAACGGTGCCGACAAATTGCTTGGCAACGGTGACATGTTGTTCTTGTGGCCCGGAACCAGCACCTTGATTCGTGGACAAGGTACCTATTTGTCGGACGAAGAGATCGATGCCGTCGTCGATCACTGCAGTCTTGGCGAACAGAATTTTGTCGGCGAGTTGATGAACTTGAAAGTCGACGACGGAGACGACGCAGAGGCGGGGGCAGTCGGTGACATCAAGAACCGCGACGAGTTGTACGAAAGTGCGATCGAGGTCGTGATCCGCGAAGGCCGTGGGTCGTTGTCATTGCTGCAGCGATGTCTTGGGATTGGCTATGGTCGTGCCGCTCGGCTGATCGATTTCATGGCCGAAGACAAGATCGTCGGCGAATACAACGGATCGAAGTCACGCGAAGTGTTGTTGACGATGGAAGCATGGCAGAAGATGCAAGGATTGGATCCCGAAGAGGGGGATGATCCAGGCGATGGCAATGTCATCGAAGGTTCCGTCGCCAGCGACGACGATGATGATTCGGATGAGTACGAAGAAGAAGAGTATGAAGAGTACGAGGAAGACGACACCGTCTAATCGCATCGTCCCGCCAATCACGATTTCGTTGGCCCGCCGTGGATAGCGGCGCGGGGCCTGCCCTGCAAATTTCGAACGTCTTTTCGCGACGCTAGTCCGCTTGGAAACTTCGCGACGTTTCCAGCTCCAATGCATCACGCAAGAATTCGGATTGTGCCGCTCGAGCGGTGTCAAGCAGTTCGTTGGTATCACGCAGCAGCATGGTCCACTGCAAATCTTCGGTGTTCGTGATGTCACAAATGTGATTGGCCGCTTCGGTGATCGAATCAAGACCACAGCTGCTGGCGGTGATCGCCAACAGTGATGCGTGTTCCTGTAGAGCCCGCAAATCTTGTTGGTTCAATGCGGCGGCGAGCCGTTCCACGTTCAATCCGATTTGGATCGCAGCTTGTTTGCCCAGTGCGAACGCGCCGGATGCGACTGCAAGTGCCCGTTCGTCGATCGTGCTGGCAAAATGCTCGACGACTTCGGGATCGAATTGAGTTCCCGCACACCGGCGTAGCTCTGCGATCGCTTCTTCATGCGAACTCTGCTCACGGTAGACGCTGTTTGAGATCATCGCGTCATAGCTGTCGGCGACTGTCAGCAGTTTGGCACACCATGCAACTTGTTCGTCCTCGATGGTTTGCAATTCGGAAAGCGGGCGTGATCGTTGGCCTTGCAACCGAATCGCTTGATGAGCCGAGATGATGGCGGTCAACTCATCGCAATTGAATGTGTTGGTGACGATTTCGACGCCGATCCGATCGTTCCGGCTCATGAATTCCCACTCTTGTTCGGTCAAGCTTCCCGGTTTGTTCAAGATGTTATCGGGAACGCCCACCTTGCCAATGTCATGCAGCAACGCGGCAATCTCAAGGACATAGATTTTCGCGGGATCCAGGACATTGGCGGCAGCGCGTGAACACCAATGGGCAACGCGGCGACTGTGTTCGGCCGTTTTCGCGTCACGATAAGACAGTGCTGACATCAATGCGGTCACCGCTTGATACGAGATGTCCAATCGCTTCGGTTTCGCAGCGGCTTGGTTTTGCGCGGCGTCTTCCATCGATTGCATGTTCATGTTGTACGCAATCACGCGATTTCGACCTTCGCGTTTGGCGACGTACAAACAGGCGTCCGCTTGATTGATCAATTCTTGAGGATCGGACGGATTGAAACGCAGTTCCGACACCCCGAGACTGGCGGTTAACGTCAGTTCGGCTGGGTCTTCGAGTCGAATTGCGGCGATGGCCTCGCGAGTCTTCTCTGCTTCCTCGATCGCTTGCTGCAGCGTCATGTTCGGGAACACGACACAGAACTCTTCACCACCGTACCGACAAACCAAGCCGTGGTCTTGGTGCAGTTCGCGAATCACTTTGGACACACGGCGAAGTACTTCGTCACCGATGTGGTGGCCGTACGTGTCGTTGACACTCTTGAAGTGGTCATTGTCGACCATGATGCACGACAGCGGTGTGTTGTCGGTGTGGGCGGTTCGCCAGTGAGCGTCAAAACGCTCGAAGAACGCACGTCGGTTCAAACAACCAGTCAATGCGTCTTGAGTGGCAAGGATTTCGAGTTCGGTGTTTTTGCGTTCGATCTCGTCGCGGCTGCTGCGAAGCATGCCAAGCATCTTTTCGAGTTCTTCGCGATGTTCTTCGACATGCGTCACATCACGGAACGTTGCCAAGGCACCACGTTGGTTGTCGTCGCCACCAAGCGGAGCGGCATTGACCGAGAAAATGCGTTTGCGTCCGTCGACCAAACGGTAATGCAGCATCTGTTCGGATTGAAGTTCGGATTGATCGATCGCGGCAATCCACGGATAGGTCACCGCTTCGTCGGCTTCGGATTCGCTGCTTTGCGGGACCGTCCACGACAACTCGCTCGCTTTCTGCTTGACCAGGTCCTCAAGTGGGATCCCGATTGTTTCGGTAAAGGCGCGGTTGGCGAGCACGATTTGACCATGCTCGTCCAGCACCAACAATCCTTCGGCCAATGTATCCAAGGCGCGGCGGACCCGATCAGGAACGACCTGAGTCTTGCGAAACACGCCCATGATCTTGGCGACGAACAACGTGTACGATGCAAGCCCTGCGATCACAAAGAATCCGACCAAACGATAAACCGAATGCTCGGTAAGCGGAGCCCACGCGGTCGATTCCGGTTTGCGGAAACAGAATTCAACATTGCCCCACGGACGCCGATTCAGCGTGATCGGGACACGCATCCCTTCGACACGATCGCCTTCACCATCCGTATTGTTTTCTTCGAAGTGAGCCCACATCTCACGATGATGGCCGGTGTCCAATCGCAACGTTCCCAGATCGCTGCGTAGACCGATCGATAAGATGTCTTCATTTCGCTCGACCTGTGTTCGCAGGATCGTGGTTAAATCGACCCATTGTTGACGACGCACGTGGGCTGACGCATTGATGGCGATCGATTCGCAATACTGTTGACGTGCACGCATCTCGACCGCGTCAACGTCTGGGATGAGACCCAGCCATTGACCGCCGAGGATAAGGCTGACGCCGACGCACACCAGTGCGAACGCCAATCTCAACGATGCGATGAACTCACGTAACAACGAAAACGAGTCCTAGAGCGGTTTCAGATGGATGGAAGGATGTAAAAACGCAATGTCCGTCTTGATGGACGTCACGCTCAATTGTTGATTACGGCTAAAACGACTACTGTAAAAACGATTCGATAATTGATCCGGCAGGGTATTGTCCGGTAGAGTTGATCGATCGTAACGGTTATGACCATCGAGGCTGTGCGAACGTGATGTTGGGGTCGTGCGAGTTAGGATGGTGTGGGGCGACAAATCCGGAATCTTTGTCGCGTTTCGAGTTTGCATCGGGCAAAACAGGTGCTAAGTCAGTCGCGATTTGACCCGCGGAATGCTCAGTGGCAAATGCTGTAAACGCAAACGGTCAAAGGTGGATCCGAATGAGCCACCGGTTGGGAAGGCGTTCACGGTAATGGTTGTCAAATTCGAAGGACGTTAATCAAGGAACGATTCGATCCCCGTTTCTTTCTTTGGATCGCCTGTCCGGTAGGCGGTCAACAGCTCCGTGGGGTCAATCATCCGCCACGCCGGCATGCTGCCGAAAATGGTGGTTAGCAACACGCCACCGCGAAGGGCCCAAAGGACGTAGCCCACGGTGGCAAGCCCGGTTCCCGCACCGATCGCGCCGACTTGATCTATACCAAAGAACATGGATTCGTTGTTTGCCATCTGTTCTTCGTGCCATTGTTCCCAACTGATGGCGTGGGTCAGGTCCGCTACAAGTAGCTGTTCCAGGATTTGCATTCCGATGTTGACCCGGTGCCGAACTTGCATTTCCGATGAACCGCCGAACGTGAACTCGGGCCCGCGAAATTCCTGTTGGTTGCCGACTGCGCTGGCTTGCATCCCGAGTGAATCGCCGGCGTCCGAGGATGGTCGCAAGCGGGCTGATTGAACTTCCGATGACGCGTCGAGGTTGTCGTCGGATAGATTCTGTGCGCTGCCTAGCGGCGGCGTGGCAGGGCCGCCACGCGGCGCCGTGGGGCCATTTTCGGTTTCTGCATCATTTTCGTTGCTGTCGTCATCGGACGAATCGCCGCTGCCGTGTTGATCGCCGGAGTCGTTGTCTTCTTGATCACCCGAGCTTCCTCCGTCGTTCGAATCGCCTCCGCTGTTACCGCCACCTCCGCCTGCCGCGTTGACGGTGATCGTGACGGTGACAACATTGCTGTCAAAGTTTCCATCGTTGGCGACATAGGTGAAGGTATCGGTTCCAAAGAAGCCGTTGGCAGGAGTGTAGACAAAACTGCCGTCAAGTCGCTCGAGCAAAACACCATGACTGGGCCCCGACACGAGGTGCAGTTGCAGCAGATCACCGTCGATATCGGTATCGTTAGCGAGTACCCCAGGGGCGGCGATCGACAATGTTTGGCCTGAGTTGACCGAATATTGATCGTGTTGAGCGACCGGAAGTTCGTTCTCGTTGAGGACGTTGATGGTGAAATTCGTAAGGCTGACCGATCCGTCACTGGATCGCGACTGGACCGTGATCGTGTGAGAGCTTTGGCTTTCGTAGTCAAACGTTCCCGCGACGGTGACGACCCCTGTGTTGGAATCGATCGCAAAACGTCCTCCGGCGTCATCGCTTAGCGAATAAGTGACGAGATTGTTCGTGCCATCGGCATCCGTAGCCCGTGCTGTCAATCCGACCAACGTCATCGTCGACGCGTTCTCGCTGACTTCATTCGCCGAAGCGTCGATATCCACCGCCGCAGTGACGTCATGTTCGTCGACATCGGTCAAGTGAATGGTGACGGTTTCTTCGTATTGTCCGCCCGCTTGGTCGGTCACGCGAATGGTGATGTCGTGTTGCGTCGCTGTTTCGTAGTCAAGTCGGCTCGAATCCATGACGCGGATGTTGCCCGCTGCATCGATCTTAAAACGGCCCCCCGCATCGTCGCTCAGTGCAAAGATGAACGAGTCACCCGCGTCGATGTCATACGCGGTAACGCTGCCAACCACCTGATCATCAGCGAGGTTCTCGGCGATTGTTAAATCGGTGGTGGTGATGTCATACGGGCTGTCATTGCTACCCCGGATCGTGATCGTGATTTCGGCGGTACTATCGAGTCCGTCGGTGTCGACCATCGTGTAGGTGAACACGTCGGTCAACGTGTCGCCTGAGGTCCGAAGTGCCTGAACCGCGGCGTTGTTGTTGTCGACGACGTAGCTGTAGGAACCATCGGAATTGATCGTGATATCGCCGTACGCTCCCGATACTCCGGTGGCCACCGAGCCCGACGCACTGGCTTGCGAGCCGGCCGCAACGCCGCTGACCGTTTTTGTATCGCCTGAGTCCAAATCGGTGTCATTGGTCAACACGTTGCCGGTCGGATTCGTGCCCGCGGAGGCGTTCCCTACTCCACCCGCTTCGACAGCGGTGGCCGTATCGTCGACGCCAATCGGAGCGTCGTTGGCCCCTTGGATGGTGACCGTGACTTGAGTGGTCGAGGCCGCGCCGTCGGCGTCGATCATTGTGTAGGTGAATACGTCGGTGAGCGTATCACTGCTGGTCCGCAGCGCCTGCACCGCGGAGTTGTTGTTATCGACGGTGTAGGTGTAGACGCCATTGGCGGCGATGGTGATCGAACCATAGCTGCCGGTGACGGCCGATCCCACCGAACCGCTTGCCGACGCTTGTACCCCGGCGGCCACGCCATCGACCGTTTTGGTATCACCCGAGTCGACATCGGTATCGTTGGCCAAAACGTTGCCGGTCGGATCGGTCCCGGGGGTACCGCCAGCGTACCCACCCGCCGTAACCGCGGTGGGAGTGTCAACGACGGCGATGGGATCATCGTTCGCCCCATGCAGTGTGATCGTGATCTGGGCCGTTGATTCGAGTCCCGCAGCATCCGATACGGTGTACGAGAAGACGTCAGTCAGCGTGTCACTCGGCGTTCGCAGTGCCTGGACGGTTGCATTGTTGTTGTCGACGTTGTACGTGTAGCTACCGTCGGAGTTGATCGTGATGGTGCCGTAGTTTCCTGTGACCGCCGAACCGACCGAACCGCTAGTTGATCCCACGACGCCTTGTGCCGCTCCGGTGATCGTCCACGTGTCGCCCGAGTCGACTTGGTCATCGTTGCTGAGCACATTGCCCGACGGATCGGTGCCCGCGGTGCCGTTGGCAACGCCGCCAGCTTCGTAGGCATGGTCGCTGTCAACGATGGCCACCGGAGCATCGTTGGCCCCTTGGATGGTGATCGTGACTTGAGTGGTGGACTCGGCTCCCGACGCGTCCTGGACGGTGTAGGTGAAGACATCCGTCAGCGTGTCGCTATTGGAAAGCAGGTCTTGGACATCAGGATTGTTATTATCGACGGTATAGCTGTAGCTGCCGTTCGAGGCGATGTTGATCGATCCATACGTCCCAGCGACATTTGCCCCAACGTTGCCTGTTGCGGATGCGGCAACGCCCGCGGCGACGCCGCTAACATTTCGGGTGTCGCCGGCATCCGCGTCGGAGTCATTATCCAGTACGTTTCCGGTTGGATTGACACCTGCCGTCCCGTTGGCAATGCCGCCTGCCTCAGTGGCGACATTGGTGTCGGCCACCACGGCGACGGGGTCGTTGACGTCGGTGACCACGGTGGATGCGGTGGCCGATTCGCTTGAGTACGCAGAGGTCCCATCACCACCGCTGGGGTCGGCGTAGGATGGCGAGCCAAAAGTTGACGGCGAACCGGTCGTCATATCCCAAGCAACAAAGTCAAACGTCGCCGTTTCGCCATTGTTCGCATCAGGCGAGAAGCGAATTTGTGTCGACGCACTCAATAGCAACGCGTTGGTCGGGGTGATTCCGCTAAAGGAGGTCCAGTTTGTCCCATCGGTCGAATATTGCCAATTGCCGTTGCTGTTAACCCCGGTGACGGCGATTCCCTTGGCCGCGGCGGTGTCCACGTCGGCCCAGCCCGCCGAAGCCAGAATCGAATTGACATCGGTCGGACTGGAAGCGGTGTCTTCGTTCGTGCCAGGCAAGTTGACGGTGGCTGCATTGGTGATCGTCGGTGCGTCGTTGACCGAGGTGACGGTCACCATGGCAGTGCCGACATTGCTGCTAAACTCGGTGGTTCCACCCGTTGCCGTCGTGCTGACCTTGCTTCCTTCGGTTCCGTTGGTTTGGTCCCAAGCGACAAACGAGATCGACGTGGTTTCGCCGTTCATTGCATCCGGGACATAACGCAGATAGTCACTTGCGCGTAGCAGCAACGAAGCGCTGGTGTTGACGGTCCCGATGTCAATCCAGGCGGTGCCGTCGAGTGAATATTGCCACGTTCCGTTGCCGCCGCTGATCGATTGAACCGCGATCCCCTCGTTTGCGGCAGCGTCGACATCGGTGACCCGGTCGCCCGACAAACTGGCCAATATCGAAGCGACGGTGTTGCCAGGGTTGCTGGTTTCGTCCTCGCTGATCTCGGTCAAGGTGAACGTCTCGGAATTGTCCAGCACCGGGGCGTCATTGACGGCGGTCACGTCGATGGTGATCGTGTTGGGAGTACCGTCGAACGTGCTGTTTGCATCGGCCACGCTAAAGGCAATCGTCGCGTACGCCGTCGCATTCGCGTTGGCTGCGGGGGTGAAAACCAGTTTGTTTGCGTTGATGTCAGCGATCGAGATGACTTGTCCCGAGGTCACCGGGCCGCTGCCGAGCAAGGTGAGTGTGCCCGCGGCGGGTAACGCATCGATTCGAACCGCGGTCATCGATTCACCGCTGTCGACATCGGTAAAACCAAAGTCGGCTGCCGTCAACGTCAACGAGGTGTCTTCGTTGATGGTCTTTGTCACGTCCGCGGCGTCGGGAGCATCGTTGGCACCTTCGATCGTGATCGTCACTTGGGCGGTACTCTGCATTCCGCCTGAATCGTTCATCGTGTAGGTGAATACATCGGTCAAGGTATCGCCACTGTTTCGCAGTGCTTGTACCGCGGCATTGTTGTTGTCGACCGTGTAGACATACGCCCCGTTGGCTGCGATCTGTAGCGTGCCATAGAGCCCCGCGACATCGCTGCCCACATTGTTCGACGCGCTGCCGACCGTGCCCGCAGCGACGCCAACGATGGTTTGGGTGTCTCCGCCGTCCGGGTCGGTGTCGTTGCTTAGCACGTTTCCGGTGGGATTGGTTCCAGCGGTGCCGTTGCTGACGCCACCCGCTTCGACGGCGGTATCGGTATCCGCGTTTGCAGTCGGAGCCACGTTGACGGCGAAATTGACTCCGAATTCGGACGTGTTTCCTGAACTGTCGGTAGCGGTCGCGGTGATCGTGGCGTTTTGGCTCAGCCCCAATCCGGTGACATCCAGCGTGCCGCTAAAGTTACCGCTAGCATCGGTGGTCAAGAATCCAAGATAGGTTTGGCCGCTACCATTGGCGAAGCTTTCGTCGCTGATGAAGAACTCGACACGCGAATTCGCGAACGTCGCCTGGTTCGCAGCGGAACCGACGTAACCGGCCAACGATAGATCATTACTGACGAGATTGGCGGTGGCGACCACTGGCGAGTCCATCATTAAGTTGGCTGCACCGCTCGTCGTCGCACCATCGTTGGTGGTGATGCCGTCGTCGTTCAGATCGATGCCAATCCCCGCGTTGCCAAAGATGCTGTTCCGCTGAATCGTGTTGCCGACGGAATTCCCAATGACCTTGATGCCACCCCCAACTCCGTTACGAGCAATCGTGTTTCCGGCTGCCGCAGTTGTGCCGCCGATTCGTGTGTTGGATGAACCGCTTGCAATCCAAATGCCAGTCATTTGAACGGAGCTAAGTGCAGTGGTGGTCGTCGCACCGATCCCGATGCGATTGCCTTCGATCACGGTTCCATCCGCAGTCGGGCCGACGAACACACCGCCAGTGGAATTGGTATTTCCCGAGATCACGTTGCCGGCGCCCGCAGCAGTACCGCCGATTTGAACGTTGTCACCCGATTGATTGACAATCCCCCAGCGGCCATTTCCAAGTGCGGTGTCACCGGTCACATCGACTCCGATGTAGTTACCTTGGATGGTCGTGGTGTCGCCACCTGCGTTGATCCAGATGCCGGCACCCCCATTGCCCGAAATCACATTGCGAGACGACGTGGTTGTCCCGCCAATCGTGCTACCCGAACCACCGGCAATATAAATACCACCCGTTGCGGAATTGTCTGCACCGTTGGCAATCGCACTCGTGCCTGCGGAATCGGTGCCGATGAAATTGCCTTGAATCGTTGTGTTGCTCGCCGCGGTATAAACGCCGTAATTTGCGTTCCCTGAGATCAGGTTTCCAGCGCCCGTGGCGGTTCCGCCGATCGTGTTGCCCGCCGCGGTGGAAGCGATGTTGATCCCCGCGTTGCCGTTCCCCACGGCCGCGGTTCCGGTGGCGTTGGTTCCGATGTAGTTGCCTTGGACCAGGTTCCCAGTCGCAGAAGTGCCTGTAATATAGATCCCGTCGGTGGTGTTACCGGAGATGACGTTGCGTGCCAGCGACGTCGTACCACCGATCGTGGTGTTGCCGACATTGTTGATGTAGACGCCCGTGCTGTTGGCGATCGCCGAGGTGCCGGTGACATCCAGCCCGATGAAATTTCCAGCAACGGTGTTACCCGCGGCGCTAACGTAGACGCCTGAACTGAGGTTGCCAGAGATCAGATTGCCAGCGCCGCTGACGGTACCTCCGATGGCGTTGGCGGATGCGTTGTTCAGCAGGCTGACGCCGAAACGCGAGTTTCCGATCGCGGCGGTTCCCGCGGCGTTGGTGCCGATGTAGTTGCCGTGGATTTGATTGCCGGTGGCGGTGGCGCCACTGATGTAGATTCCATCGAGCGTGTTTCCCGAAATCACGTTCCGCGCTGCCGCCGTGGTGCCACCGATCAAGTTGTCGGTCGAGCTAAGCACATGCACACCGTAGTTGTTGGCAATCGCGGCCGTGCCCGATGCATTCAACCCGATGGTGTTTCCGGCGACGGTGTTGTCGGATGCATTGACGTACACACCATAGCCGGTGTTGCCGGAAATCACGTTGCCGGCACCTGCGACGGAACCGCCGATCGTATTGTTCGCGGCACTGGCGGCAATGCTGACACCGGCCGTCGTATTGGCGACCGCAGCATCGCCCGCTGCGTTGGTCCCGATATAGTTGCCTTGGACTTGATTTCCCGTCGATCCCGATCCACTAATGTAGACGCCGTAGGATGTGTTGCCCGAAATCACATTGCGTTCATTGACGCTCGCGCCACCGATGGTGTTGTTGGCGGCGTGGTAGATGTACACGCCGGTGCCGTTGGCGACCGCCGAGGTGCCTGCCGCATTGAGTCCAACAGAGTTCGCTATGACCAGATTGCCGCCGCTGGCGATATAGATCCCCGTGTTCGAGTTCCCCGAGATCACGTTGCCAGCACCCGCAGCGCTGCCGCCGACGGTGACTCCGGTGGCATTGGTGGTCAATCCGACCCCTTTGATCAAGTTGGCAATGCCTGCGTCCCCCGCAGCGTTAGTGCCGATGTAGTTGCCTTCGATCCGCGTTCCGGCCGAAGAGGCTCCCGTCACCAACACGCCGTCAATGCTGTTGCCCGAGATCACATTTCTCGCACCGGCCGACGTGCCACCGATCAACGTGTTCGCTGCATTCAGTAGATAAACACCGCGAGTATTCGCGATCGCGGCGGTGCCCGCGGCGTTCAATCCGATCAGATTTCCCGCGACAATGTTATCCGAGCTGCTGATGTACACACCGGCGGTGGTGTTGCCAGAGATCACGTTTCGGTCGCCCGCAGCCGAGCCGCCGATCGTGTTGTTGTTCGCGCCGTTGGTCACGTTGACGCCATAGACATTGCTCTGGCCACTTGTTCCGTCGACGCTGGTGCCGAGAAAGTTACCGACAATGGTATTGTTGTCGCTGTTGTTGATCTCGATGCCGCTGCCGCTAAAACGATTGATCGCCAAGCCGCGAATCGTACTGCCATCCGATCCTGCCACCAACTTCAATCCGCTTGCTCCCGCGCCGGTGTTCGTTCCGTCAAGCTCGATGTGCAGGACCGCGTTGCTACCGTTGGCCGCCGTATTGAGACTTGATCCGGATTGCGTATACCCGTCAATCGTGATCGCTTCGGTGACGCTCGGCAGCACGCTCAGCAGACCGATTGTGTGCACACCGGCACCAGCGATGTCGAAGCTGATCGTATCCAAGCCCGCGGTGTTATTCGCAGCGATGATCGCCTCACGAAGACTGATCTCGCCATCGGTTCCCTTGTTTGCGTTTAGCCATTCAATGTCATAGCTGGCGCCGACCGCGATGCTGCTGTCATTGTTGTCCACCGCGGTTGTCACGACCAATGTATTGGAAACATCGGTGACGGTGACCATGATCGTTTGCGAATCGGAGAGCGTCCCATCGGAAACCTGAACGATGACTTCATACGTATTGTCGCCACCGACGTCATCGGGATTTTCAAAGTCGGGTGCAGCGATGAACGTCAACTCTCCCGTGCCGCTATCGATGCTAAACAAGGCCTGATCGGCGCCGCCCGCTTTTGAATACGTCAACGTTTGCGCCGGCTGGTCAATGTCGTCCGCCGTCACCGTGGTGACGGCGGTCGTGTTTTCTTGGATATTGATGTTGGCGGTGTCAGCACCTCCATCGCTGGTGATCACGGGGGCATCATTTACTTCCGTGATGTCGACGTTAACCGATCCTAAATTGACATCGTTGCCACCACCGGTGCCGGTGTTACCGTTGTCATTGACCTTGACCGTAATCGTGTCAGCATTGTCGCCAGCGGTATCCGCGACGCTATGGAGGTAGGTGATATTGCTGGCGGTATCCAGGTAGGTGTTCAAATCGGCTAGGGTACCGGTCAAGGTTAAAAGCCCCGTCCCACTGCCACCGATCGTAACGCCACCACCACTGTTGGCGGTCAAGTTACCACCGCTTGCCGTCGTCAAGGTTACCGTCAGATTGCCGCCGCCATGGTCGACGTCACTCAAATCGATTTGCGACAGATCCACCTCGCCCGACACCCCTTCGGTGACCGAGATGTCGCTTGGCAGACTGCCGGCGTTCGTCGGATCATCGTTAGTGGCAATGATGTTGACGGTCATCACGTCGGTGACATAGTAACTGGATCCGAATCCTTGTGCCCCCGCGTTGCCATCGAGGAAATACCACAACAACTCGACCGACGCCTCGGGTGAGTCGCTGTTGTTGGCGTACGTCATTTGGCGGAAAACGTTGTTGACATCCGTTTGGTCCGGAACCTCGCCATTGGCGTCGGTAAACGTGATGACGACAAGCCCAGGTGTCGTGATGTTAAATGTCGCGATGATTTGACCATTCTTGTATAGCGAGTCTGCGGAAAAACTCAGCCCATTGCCATCGCTAAATCCAAACACATCGTCCGCGTTGGTGCCTTCGCGTCGAAGGAGCGCAATCGTCGAACCGCTAAAGTTACCGGACGTACTTAGTTCTTGGTCGAATACACTGACGCTGTTGTCCAGCACCACTGCCGCGGAACCTTCGACGTAGGTAGGGTTTGCATCGATCCGATTGGCGGTCGGCGCAAAATCAGTATCTAGACTGCCGTCCGCGTTGTACTGATTCAACAAGAATCCGGTGTTTTGCACGTTGCCGGCAACCGAAATGCCTCCACCCGCCAGCAGTTGCACGTTGTAGCCGTACTCTTCGCTGCCATTGACCACGGTTATGACCGTGCCGACCGAATTGAAATGGGTGTCAAGAGATCCGTCGGCGTTGTATTGTTGCAGCATCACGTCGTTGCTGCCCATCAAATCGGTGCTTCCTGCCACAACGATTCTTTGCGTCGCGGTGATCGCAACGCTATAGGCTCGTTCGGTCGCCCCTAAATCGGAGGTTTGCAGGCCGTCGGTATCAAAGGACGTATCGAGGGATCCGTCGCTGTTGTAGCGAGCGAGTGCAAAGTCCAAGTTGGCGGTACCGGCGGCCACAATTTTGCCATCGGACTGTTGAGCCAATCCGCTGATGATTTCGTCACCCATTCCAAAATCAGTCGTCAACAATCCATCGGCGTCAAAGCTGGTGTCCAACACGCCGGCGGAAGTCAACCGGGCCAGCGCAAATTGGTCATTGCTTTTTCCGCCGAGTACAATCTTGCCGTCTTTTTGGATGAGCAGTGCATTTGCGACATCGTCGGAACTCGCTCCAAAATCGATCTCGACTTTGCCATCACCGCTGAAAGTGGTGTCAAGCGACCCGTCGGTGTTGTAACGCACCACGGCAAAGTTATTACCGCCGGCATCGGTGGTCCCCGCAGCGACGATCTTGCCGTCGCTTTGGATCGCGATCGCGGCGGCCGAGTCGATTCCACCCGCGTCGGTAATTGCGTAACCGTCGCTGTCGAAACTTGTATCGAGCACGCCGGCGGTGTTAAAGCGAGCAACGATCAAATCGTTGTCGAACGTGCCCAAGACGACGATTTTGCCGTCGGATTGCAGGGCGACATCCACCGCCATTTCACTGCCACCGGCATCCAGCGTCGCGATCCCATCGCCGCCGCCAAAGGTCAAGTCGAGCTCGCCATTGCTGTGGAAACGCACGACCGTGATGTCGTTGTCGTTAAAGTACGAGGAACCGACCATCACAATTTTGCCGTCGGTTTGGACCACGCTACTGAATCCAAGATCGAACAGGCTGTCGGGAATGGGCAACGTCGTGCTGCCGTCGCCATCAGTGCCGAACACCGGTGCGTCGTTTAGCGGAACCACGTCAATCGTGACGGTATCGACCGACCGCAGATTGTCCGCTGCTAGATTCGCAATCTCATCAGCCGAAAGCGCACGGCTGTAAATCCTTGCTTCGTCAATCAAACCGTCAAAATCGTACATCGTCGAACCATTGGCATGGTAGCCAATCGTCGTTTTGCTGTAGTCGTCATAGACAATGCTGGACGTCGAATTGCTTTGCGCCACACGTTGGCCATCGATGTAAAGCTGTTGACGATTGTTGACGTCATCGAATGTGAATGCGACGTGATGCCAACCCGTTCCCTCGATAAAACGACCCGAGGCAACGGAAACCCATGAACTGCCGTCGTAGAAGATCCCCGAGACGCCGTTGCCATTTTCATCGAGCCGCAGTATTAGCGAATCCGCGATACTGATCACTTCGGACCCTTGCGAACCGCTCGCGGTCAAATTGACCCACGCGGCAAGCGTCACATTAGCCGAACTGCCCAGGGTCCCGGTGATGTCGATACCGTCGCCGCTGCCATCTAGAGTCAGTACGGTGCCACGATCCGCGCCGACCACCGTCGACGCGTTCCCCTGCATGACGCCATCGTGCGACGTCCCTGCACTGTCATCACTCGCATCGCCAGAATCAAAACTGTAGTGCCCCTCTAAATCGGCGACGGACGAGGTGGTCATCTGCAGGTTCACGGCACCGCTGAAGTGGGCGTCCGGTTGAAACACCATCCCTTCAAACGCCGCGTTCAAATCCGATTCGGTCCCCTCGATCACCATCGTATCGCTTGTGTTCGCACCGCTTATGATGGTCAATCCCGTGGTTTGCGATAGCGTCAGGATGCCGTCGGTAACCGAGATCGAAACCTGCAATCGGTTGTTGCTGGGACCGCCATCGCTAACGGTAATCGCATTGCCGGTTGCAGCGCCAAAGACGACGGGATAATCTTCGGCCACCGTTTGGGTGCCTGGCACCGATTGTTCCGCTTCGCCACTGACGTTCTTGACAAGTACATCAAAGGTCTTGTCGTACGAGTGCCCGCTGGCGGCCGTCACACGCACGGTGACGCTGTGCGTGGTGTCGGTTTCGGTATCAAGCAGCGATCGATCGGCAACCGTGATTTGACCGTTGTCTGCATCGATTGCGAAGGCACCCGCGGTGGTTTGTGATGCGATCGAGTAGTTCAGCTCGTTCGTCTGGTCCAACACCGCGTCGGCATCCCACTGCACCACGTAACCATAGCTGGACGAACTGTCGCGTTCACCCCATTGTCCGGTCCCGGTGATCCGAGCAAAGTCATGGTCGGGCGAGACGGCGTTGGGTTCGCCCGAAATCCAATTGGTGTAGGCGTCGTTCTGCACGCTGCCCGTGGACGTTCCCAGCCAGAATGAGTCACCATCCGCATCACCGGCTTGCCATTGCCATAGCCCTTCGATGGTTTGGTCGGATGCACCGATCCACAAATCGGCACCCACCGTGTTGCGAAAATCGGTGATCAATTCGTTTTCGGCCGCTGAATGAATGGTAACCAATTCACCCGAGACCCCACTCAGTGTCGATGACACGGCGGCGGTTTGCGAATTCGCCCACGTTTGTGCAGCGCTGATCGTCTTGTAAAACTTGCCGGTGACGGCGCTGTAAACCAGATCTGGATCTGCGGCCAACAGCGACGCGATCTTGGCATCCCGGTCGGCATCGGTAGCCACGACGCTGCCGATGACCGTGCCAGTGTTGGCGTTTTCATCGACTAAAAACGTCAATGACGGCGTGCTGGCAGTAAAGCCGCTTTGCGACGTGTGATTGACTGTTAAATTGTTGCCGCTGACCGATTCAGTGATCACGCCGTCGGATGACAAGTGGTCAAAGTCCCACTGCGCCAACAAGCCGCTTGTATCGTGTGGCAAACTTGAGTTATAGGTCGCCGCAATCTCGGCTTTGCTGCGAACGTCGTCGAAAACACGGACGTTGTAGTAAGTGCCATGAAACGTCTGGCTGGTGTCAAAGTTTGTTCCGTTTCCGTCTTGTTCCTGACCAAACTGCAACGTGCCTCCGGCGTCAAAGGTTTGACCGGTGTTCAATCCGGTACCGCTGTCGACCAAGATGCCGTTGACAAACACCTGCCAATCACCCGCGGCATTGTCCCAAGTCACCGCCAACGATTGCATCTCGCCGTCGGACAAACTGCGATAGTCGATTGCGCTGGATGACGTGAGCCCGCCGTTGAAATACAGCCCAAGATTGCCCGCGGCGTCAATGTACAGCAACAGCTCGTTGTCGGTTGACGGGGATGCATAGGCAAATAGCGGCTGTGCGCCATTGGTGTCGGTCGATGAATACTGGACCTCGATCGTAATCGATGTACGCCCCCCGAGAATGGCGCCGCCGTCATCGGCGACTAAGTAGACGTCGTCACCACCGTCCTCATTGATACTCAATCCGCCATCGCCCGTGGTCTCGGCATCGACCGTGATCGTGCTGACCGCCGTCGTGCTGGCCAACGACAATCCCCATGGTTGCTCTTGCCACGTGGCGGTATTCAGACCAATGTCGTCGCCTTGAAAGAATACCGACGCCGTCGCCGCGCTGGTGGCTCCTGTTTCGGTGACGTTCAGCAAAAAGATGTCGTCACGGGTTGTGGCAATTCCGCCAATCGCGTTGTCGTCGACGTGCAGCGTCGCCAACAATTGGCCACTGGTCAGCGTGGTATCACCAATCCGAATGCTTCGTTCAACAAGGTCCAGTCCGCGGAAACCAGTATCGACGCCAAAGTCGGTGCCATCAAGAAAGATCGACATCGTTCCCGAGCTCGTTGCCCCCAACGTGCCCGGTTCATAGCGATAGACTCGATTGCTAAATCCGGCGTGCGAAATCAGAAAGTCGCCCGCGTTTAGATTCGTCGGCGTCGTGGTTCCCACCGTGGTCGCTTCTTCGACTAAGGTGAACGCGTTGATGTCCAAATTGCCGATCACGTCGGAACCATCGAACAATAACGACAGCGTCCCGCTCGAATAATTTCCAACGGTCACCGGCCGGAATAGCAAAATGTCATGCGCGTAAATTTGCTCGCTGCCGCCATTGATCCATTCTTCGGTGACGGTAGAAAACAGCACATCGCCTTCGAGAAGTTGGATGTTGTTGCTGCCGACCACCAGATCGCGACCGACATAGTGGATCCCACTCAGCCTCGCATCGCCGTCATCTACCAGATCGTCGATGTTGAACACCGACGTCAACGTCCCGCTGGTCGAGCCGCTAAAACCGAGGTTGGGATCCCCTAGCTGCAATACGGTGCCGCCACTCCACGAATCGAGTCCCGCGACACCGCTGCCGGTCACGTCGTTTTCGGTGTTCAGCCACAGATAGGCAGCGGCAGGACGCGAGAATTTGGCCACGAACGCGTCGCTCGCACCCGCACTAGACTCGTCGTAGGCACCGGAGGTGGTGTCGAAGTCCGACGATTGAGTCTGACCAACGACGTAGATGCTATCTGCCGAGTCCAAGTCGATCGCAAACCCGTATTCATTCGCACTGCCGCCAAGGTACGTGGAATAGACGAGGTCCGATGCACCACCGCCAAGCGGGTTGATCGCGGTGAGAAACGCGTCGGTGGTTCCACCTTTGCTGGTGGAATGAGCATCCGTGGTTGTCGGAAGGTTGGTGGAGTAGGTCGTACCGATGATCCACGCTACGCCAGACGAATCGACTGCCACGCCACCCGCTTCATCGGTTGCGGTGCCGCCGAGTGCGGTGGAATACGCGAGTGAAGCAGCACCGCTAAGCGACGTGTCAAAGACCGACAGGAAGGCATCGTCGTTTGAACCGGAGATCGATGTTTTGTAGGCACCGGCCGTGACGTCAAAGTCCGTCGAAATCGTCAATCCGACCACATAGGCTCGACCATTGGCATCCAACGCGATCGACGACGCTTGCTCGGCCATGCTGCCACCGAGATAGCTGCTGTAGCCCAGATCGCTGTTGCCGCCTCCGAGCGGATGGAACTTGGCGATGAAAACGTCTTGTCCGCCCCCGCTTGTGCTTTGAAACGCATTGCCGGTGACCGCCATGTCGCTGCTGCTGGTAACACCGGTGATGTAGACGGCACCGGAGTCATCGATCGCGATATCCCTGGCCTCATCAGCCGCCGATCCACCAAAGTAGCTGCCGTAGTCGATGCTCGATCCGTCCGCACTGAAGACCGCTAAAAACGCATCTCGTCCGCCACCAAACGTGGACTGGTACGACCCCGCAGTGGTGAATGATCCAATCGAACCGGTCAATACACCCGTCACATACGCTTGCCCCGAATCGTTGACGGCGACGCCATAGGCCGAATCATTCGATAGATTCGATCCAATGTAGCTGCCGTACAGGATCGATGATCCGGCACTGTCTAACTTCAACACAAAACCATCCGACGCTCCGCTGAGCGTTTCGTCATACGCGCCGCTCGTCGTGGTGAAGTCTGCAGATGCCGTTTTACCGACAACATACGCATTACCGCTGGCATCGATGTCGATGTCGTATCCGACGTCATCACCGCTGCCGCCGATGTAGGTGGTATACAAGACGGTGCTGCCATCGGCGGCCAATTTCGTGACGAACACATCGTCGCTGCCGGTGGTACCGAACGGGCCGGTCGTCGCGGGGAAATCCGCCGATGCCGTGCTGCCGGTGACGTAAGCGTTCCCAGCGGCGTCGACGGCGATCGCATTTGCCGATTCGGTACCCAGCCCGCCTAGGTACGTGCCGTAATCCATGATCGGATCGATCACCAATTCACGCGAATGATCGTACGCCCCTAACTCGAAACCGATGCTTCCATCGTCGCGAATCACATAGCGGCTTTCGATCGTTTCACGGACACCGCTGGTGGATTGTTGGTAACTGTAGGGAGCACGAAAGCGAACCGTTTGCTCGTTGCCCGCCAATACCATGACCAATTCACCACTGTCACTAACCGATACCGATTCGGCACCTAACATTTGCAGTGTGATTTGGTTGGCATCCGCTCCCGCCGCGACGATGAAATCGTATTCGAGCTGTTGTCCGTGACCATAGTAACGGACGTCGATCCCATCATAAATATCGTCGTACTGGACGGCAGTAAAGTTGGCGACGTCACGAATCCAATCCTGCTGGGCACCCACCAAATAGTTGCTGCGCGCAATCAATTCATCGACACCGACCACCGAAGTCGGCTGATTTTGTGTGACGACGTCCAGTGTAAATACCGCGCCATCGAGGTTCACCACCGCATCGCCATCGCTCAAGAAGACGGTGAAGCCGTTACCCCGTGAAAGGAAATCAACCGCGTCATCGCTCTGGCCAACGTTTTCTTCGAACGACAGCGGGATGCCGGCGGAGTCGGATTGGGGGGCGTTACCCGACTCCGCCGCGGCAGCGGAAAGCATCCCGAACCACTCCTGTGACTGAAGCACATTGGCAAGGTCGACCTCACCCACGGTGTACTCGAGTTCCCAGTCGCCGCCGAGCGATGCGTGTCCGGTTACATCATCACTTGCCGCGACGTCACAATCACAGACAATCGCCAGGATGTCGATCAAATCCCGCCCTGATTCGGTAGACGCCAGATCACAACCGTAGATCAGTAGGTCTGCGCCGCTGTCCAACGCGTGACCCCACGAAGCGATCTCGCCGGCATAATCGGGTGCGGCCTCGAGATCCAAGCGTGTGTTACCCAGCTGGATTCCCTCGCCGTCACCGTGGCTGATCAAATGCACCGCATTAACGCTACTCAACGGGTGAAGCGTCTCGGTGATCTGCAGCAAGCCATCTTGATCGGGCTGCAATCGCACGACCAACCACTGCGTCGCCGCGTCGGCGGCCGCACGCAAACCATCCACCAAGGCGTCCGCATCCTCGACTCCCGCATCGACAAAGATCACTTCGATCGGTTGTGCGGGGTCAAAGACATCCGCGTCGGCAACATCAACACTGCGAAAATCGACGGGGGCATCGTCCGCAGGTTGCGGCGGAGCAGAGGAGGGCAACGCGGGGGCGGCTTCGCCGTCGGCCTCGGACAATTGACTCAATAGCGCCGAGGCGAGCTCATGATCCATGTCCATCGAGCCATCGAGATCGTTCACGCCATCGCTGCTAAGCAGGATGCGATCTTCGAGAGGGTAAAAGTCGAATTCGCGACTCATCGATTTATCGGTCCATTGAGATACATCGCCGGGACAAACTGACGTGGCGACCTGAGCGCGTCCTTTTCACGTGGCGTGAAAGTTACCCCCGTTGGCTGGGGGGTGAGTGCGAGGTCTAGTACCTATCTTCGCCCTCTTGGGCGTCGAGTTCTACAATCAGAAAAAGATGCCGGGTTGAGTCGACTTTGCGGATCGTGCTGAAAAGGGGGATGCGGCGAGATGGCGCGAATAACCCCGCTGCGAGCGATTGTGAAAAGATCGTAAGTCTGCGCGACTGCCGCTGCTTGGGGCGATGAGAAAACGGCGTGCGGTCGGCCCTCACCCGGACGAGGCCTGTGGGCCCGTCCGACCTCATCCCAAGCTGCGCTCGGGAGAGGTGACTTGTTGTGGACCGCGATTCGCTCTCTGTGGCATCGGAGCGAAATGGTTGCAAAGCGACGGACTTGCCCGTTTCGGGTCATTGGGGGTGAAGGGCCGAAACAGTGAGTCGCGGCAACGCCGCTGCAATCGCTGCGGACGCACGACTCGCTTAGTCCAAGAACGTGGTCACGTCGGCCTTGGATTTGCGAACGCCGTCGGCATCACGATAGACCGATAACAGTGCAGAGGGATCGATCATTCGCCACGCAGGCATGCTTCCAAAGATGGTCGTTAACAACACGCCGCCTCGGAGTGCCCACAAGACATAACCGACCGAAGCGAGCCCCGCACCGACTCCGAGGCCGCCGATCTCGCCAGCGCCGAAGAACGTCGAGTCTTCGGTAGCCACCGAACTCTGATTGTTCCATTCCGTCCATTGGATCGCTTGCACCAAGTCGACGACCAACAACTGATCCAGCATATGAGACATCTGAACATTGCCTCGCTTCATATGCATGTTCGAGGCACCGCCCCACGTAAATCCGTTCCGTTCGAAACCGTTGCTCGCTTCTTCTTGGTTGCTCTCCGCCATTTGAATGGCGGATTCGCGACTGGACGCCGAGGTGGATGGCTTGGATGAGTCTTTGTCGTTTGACGTGTCATCGTTCTGTGTCGGAGTCGTCACATTGTCGGGGACCAAGGGGACCGCCCCGGTGGTTGTTGAACCACCATCGCCGTCACCGCTGTCTCCATCGCCTGAATCACCACCGCTGGTATCTCCGCTTCCGCTGGTGTCGCCGCTGCCATCGCCCGATCCGCCGTCTCCGGATCCACTGCCGCCCGAGCCACTTCCGCCTGACCCGCTGCCACCCGAGCCACCGCCGCCGGCAAGCACGGTGATCGTAACGGTAACGACGTTGCTGTCCAAACTGCCGTCGCTGGCGTAGTACGTAAACGTATCGCTGCCAAAGAAGGCACCGCTAGGTGTATAGACCAAACTTCCGTTGGCCGACGTGCTGAGCACCCCATGACTTGGTCCGGAAACCAAATGCATCTGTAACGGATTGCCATCAACATCGGAATCGTTGATCAATACACCCGGAGCCGCCAGGGTGAGTGTCTCTCCGGCGTTGATCGAGTAATTGTCGCCGTTGGCCACCGGAGCTTCGTTGACGTCGATCACCGTGATCGAAAAGTTCGCAAAGCTAGTGGAACCGTCACTCGAGTCGGCTCGAACCGTGATCGTGTGACTGTTTGCGGTTTCGTAATCCACCGGGCCGCTAACGGTCACAACTCCGCTGGCCGAGTCAATCGCGAATCGTCCCCCTGCGTCGTCTGACAACGAATACGTCACGGTGTTGGTCGTTGCGTCGGGGTCGACCGCCAACGCGGTGATCCCGACCGTGGTTCCCAAGGCCGCATTTTCATTGACTTGGTTCGGGTTTCCATCGGTGTCGGTAGCCGCGGCGACGTTGTATTCGTTGACGTCGTTCAAATAGACCGTAAAGGTTTCGTCATACGTGGCCCCGGCAGCGTCCTGCACACGCACGGTGATGTCGTGCTGAGTGGCGGACTCGTAATCGAGTTGACTCGAATCGGCAACGCGGACGTTCCCCGATGAATCGATCGTAAATCGGCCTCCGGCGTCATTGGTCAGCGTAAACAGTGCGGTATCGCCGGTGTCGATATCGTCGGCAGTGATTGTGCCAACAAGCTGTCCGTTGGCGAGTCCTTCGTCAATGGTCATCCCGGTCGCCGTCATATCGTGCGGCGCGTCGTTTTGGCCTTGGATGGTGATCGTCACCTGCTCGGTGGATTGCACCCCCGATGCATCGACCATGGTGTAGGTGAACACGTCCGTCAAGGTGTCCGAGCTGGTGCGAAGGGCCTGGACCGCTGCGTTGCTGTTGTCCACGACGTAGCTGTACGAACCATCGGAATTGATGACGATGGCACCGTAGACACCGGTGACATTGGATCCGACCGAACCACTCGCGCTGGCGGCCGTTCCAGCGACCACGCCGCTGACTGTTTTGGTTTCGCCGTTGCCGACGGCGTCCACGTCGGTGTCGTTGGTCAGCACATTGCCCGTCGGATCGACTCCAGCGGTACCATTGGCTGTGCCACCCGCTTCGACCGCGGTCGCGTTGTCGGCGTTTGCGATCGGGGTGTCGTTTTGGCCCTGAATGGTGACCGTGATCTGCGTGGTGGAGGTCAGTCCCGCCGCGTCGGTCATGGTGTAGGTGAACACGTCGTCCAGCGTGTCGCCGCTGTTTCGCAGTGCTTCGACCGCGGCGTTGTTGTTGTCGACGACGTAGCTGTAGGAACCATCGGCATTGATGGTGATCGCACCGTAGGCACCCGTGACCGACGAGGCCACCGAACCGGACGCCGATCCCGTCACGCCAGCCGCAACGCCACTGACCGTTTTGGTTTCACCGTTTCCGACCGAGTCAACGTCGGTATCGTTGGTCAGCACGTTGCCGGTCGGATTGGTTCCCGCCGAGCTGTTGTTCAATCCGCCGGCTTCGACTGCGATCGCGTTATCAACCACTGCGGTCGGCGTGTCGTTTTGGCCTTGGATGGTGACCGTGATCTGCGTGGTCGAGGTTAATCCCGCCGCATCGGTCATTGTGTAGGTAAACACGTCATCGAGCGTTTGCCCGCTGTTGCGAAGTGCTTGCACTGCGGCGTTGTTGTTGTCGACGGCGTAGCTGTAGGATCCATCGGCATTGATCGTGATCGCACCATAGGAACCCGTGACCGATGATGCCACCGAACCCGATGCAGATCCCGTCACTCCGGCCGCAACGCCGCTGACCGTTTTCGTTTCGCCGTTGCCTGCCGAATCGACGTCGGTATCGTTGGCAAGGACGTTGCCGGTTGGATCGGTTCCGGCCGTTCCGTTTGCGAGTCCGCCTGATTCGACCGCGATCGCGTTGTCCGCGACCGCCGTGGGCGTGTCGTTTTGGCCTTGAATCGTGACCGTGACCTGAGTGGTCGAGGTCGCTCCGGCAGCGTCGGTCATCGTGTAGGTGAACACATCGTTAAGCGTTTGACTGCTGTTGCGAAGCGCCTGGACCGCGGCGTTGTTGTTGTCGACGACGTAGCTGTACGACCCATCGGCATTGATCGTAATCGCACCGTAGGAACCCGTGACCGATGATGCCACCGAACCCGATGCCGATCCGGTCACGCCGGCCGCAACCCCGCTGACTGTTTTTGTTTCGCCGTTTCCGACCGAATCGACATCGGTGTCGTTGGTCAGCACGTTGCCGGTGGGATTGGTTCCGGCAGTTCCATTGGCGGCACCCCCCGCTTCGACTGCGATCGGATTGTCCGAAGCGGCGACGGGAGCGTCGTTCGCTCCTTGAATGGTGATCGTGATCTGCGTGGTCGATGTCAATCCGCCCGCGTCGGTCATCGTGTAGGTGAACACGTCATCGAGCGTTTGCCCGCTGTTGCGAAGCGCTTGCACGGCGGCGTTGTCATTGTCGACGACGTAGCTGTACGACCCTTCGGCATTGATCGTGATCGCACCATAGGAACCCGTGACCGATGATGCCACCGATCCCGATGCGGAACCGGTTACGCCCGCGGCAACGCCGCTGACCGATTTGGTTTCGCCATTGCCGACCGAGTCGACATCGGTGTCGTTAGTCAACACATTGCCGCTGGGATTCGTTCCCGCAGTCCCATTGGCCGTGCCGCCAGCTTCGACTGCGATCGCACTATCCGCCACGGCGGTCGGCGTGTCGTTTTGGCCTTGGATGGTGACCGTGACTTGAGTCGTCGAGGCGACGCCGTCCGCATCGACCATCGTGTAGGTAAACACATCGTCGAGCGTTTGGCCGCTGTTACGAAGGGCCTGTACGTCGGTGTTGGAATTGTCGACCACGTAAGCATACGATCCATCCGAATTGATCGTGATCGCGCCGTAGGAACCCGTCACCGAGGTCGCGACTGATCCGGATGCCGATCCGGTCACTCCGGCAGCAACCCCCGTGACCGTTTGGGTTTCGCCGTTGGCGGCTGAATCTGGATCAAGATCGTTGGTCAACACATTGCCGGTCGGATCGGTGCCCGAGGTGCCGTTGGCTAGCCCGCCGGACTCGACTGCGATTGGGTTGTCCGCAACGGCGGTCGGGGCGTCGTTCTGGCCTTGGATCGTGATCGTGATCTGTGTGGTCGACGTCAATCCGCCTGCGTCAGTCATCGTGTAGGTGAAGACATCGTCCAGCGTATCACCGCTGTTGCGAAGTGCTTGCACGGCGGCGTTATTATTGTCGACGACGTAGCTGTACGATCCATCGGCATTGATCGTAATCGCACCGTACGAACCCGTGACCGATGATGCCACCGAACCGGATGCGGAACCAGTCACTCCGGCAGCAACGCCGCTGACCGATTTCGTTTCGCCATTTGCCACCGAGTCGACATCGGTGTCATTGGTCAACACGTTGCCGCTGGGATTCGTTCCCGCAGTTCCATTGGCCGTGCCGCCAGCTTCGACCGCAATCGCATTGTCGGCCACGGCAGTCGGCGTGTCGTTTTGGCCTTGGATCGTGACCGTGACTTGAGTCGTCGAGGCGACACCGTCCGCATCGACCATCGTGTAGGTAAACACGTCGTCGAGCGTTTGACCGCTGTTACGAAGCGCTTGAACGTCGGTGTTGGAATTATCGACCACGTAGGCATACGATCCATCGGAGTTGATCGTGATCGCACCGTAGGAACCCGTCACCGAAGTCGCGACCGATCCGGATGCCGATCCCGCCACACCGGCGGCAACCCCCGAGACCGTTTTCGTTTCGCCATTGGCGGCTGAATCAGGATCAAGATCGTTCGTCAATACATTGCCGGTCGGATCGGTGCCCGCGGTGCCGTTGGCTAGCCCGCCGGACTCGACTGCGATCGGGTTGTCCGCCACGGCGGTCGGAGCGTCATTCTGGCCTTGGATCGTGATCGTGATCTGTGTGGTCGACGTCAATCCGCCTGTGTCAGTCATCGTGTAGGTGAAGACATCGTCCAGCGTGTCACCGCTGTTGCGAAGTGCTTGCACCGAGGCGTTGTTATTGTCAACGATGTAGCTGTACGATCCATCCGAATTGATTGTGATCGCACCGTATGAACCAGAAACCGACGATGCCACCGAACCGGATGCGGATCCGGTCACTCCGGCAGCGACGCCGCTGACCGATTTCGTTTCGCCGTTTGCCACCGAGTCGACATCGGTGTCATTGGTCAACACGTTGCCGGTCGGATTCGTGCCTGCGGTCCCATTGGCGGTACCGCCCGCTTCGACCGCGATCGCACTGTCGACCACGGCCGTTGGCGTGTCGTTTTGGCCTTGGATCGTGATCGTAATCTGCGTGGTTGCATCCGCACCCGATGCATCCACCATCGTGTAGGTGAACACGTCTTGGAGCGTATCGCTTGCGGTTCGAAGCGACTGGACATCGGTGTTGCTGTTGTCCACGACGTAGGTATACGAACCGTCCGAGTTGATGGTCACCGAGCCGTACGATCCGGTTACCGACGAACCGACGCTGCCGGACGCCGATGCTTGCACGCCTGCTGCGACGCCCGCCACCGTTTGGGTATCGCCCGCATCGACGTCGGTGTCATTGGCAAGCACATTGCCCGTCGGATTTGTCCCAGCGGTGCCATTGGCCAGTCCTCCGGCTTCGACCGCGGTTGGCGTATCGGCGGCCGCAACCGGGTTATCATTGCTGCCTTGGATCGTGATCGTGATTTCAGCGGTACTATCGAGTCCGTCGGTGTCGACCATCGTGTAAGTGAACACATCGGTCAACGTGTCACCTGAGGTTCGGAGTGCCTGGACCGCGGCGTTGTTGTTGTCGACGACGTAGCTGTAGGAACCATCGGAATTGATCGTGATATCGCCGTACGCTCCCGATACTCCGGTGGCCACCGATCCCGACGCACTGGCTTGCGAGCCGGCCGCAACGCCGCTGACCGTTTTTGTATCGCCCGAGTCCAAATCGGTGTCATTGGTCAACACGTTGCCAGTTGGATCGGTGCCCGCGGAGGCGTTCCCTACTCCACCTGCTTCGACAGCGGTCGCCGTATCGTCGAAGCCAACCGGAGCGTCGTTCGCCCCTTGGATGGTGACCGTAACTTGAGTGGTCGAGGCCGCGCCGTCGGCGTCGATCATTGTGTAGGTGAACACGTCGGTGAGCGTATCACTGCTGGTCCGCAGCGATTGCACGGCGGCGTTGTTGTTATCGACGGTGTAGGTGTAGACGCCATTGGCGGCGATGGTGATCGAACCATAGCTGCCGGTGACGGCCGAGCCCACCGAACCGCTTGCCGACGCTTGCACTCCGGCGGCCACGCCATCGACCGTTTTGGTATCACCCGAGTCGACATCGGTATCGTTGGCCAAAACGTTGCCGGTCGGATCGGTCCCGGGGGTACCGCCAGCGTACCCACCCGCCGAAACCGCGGTGGGAGTGTCAACGACGGCGATGGGATCATCGTTCGCCCCATGCAGTGTGATCGTGATCTGGGCGGTTGATTCGAGTCCCGCAGCATCCGATACGGTGTACGAGAAGACATCAGTCAGCGTGTCACTAGGCGTTCGCAGTGCCTGGACGGTTGCATTGTTGTTGTCGACGTTGTACGTGTAGCTACCGTCGGAGTTGATCGTGATGGTGCCGTAGTTTCCTGTGACCGCCGAACCGACCGAACCGCTGGTTGATCCCACGACGCCTTGTGCCGCACCGGTGATCGTCCACGTGTCGCCCGAGTCGACTTGGTCATCGTTGCTGAGCACGTTGCCCGACGGATCGGTGCCCGCGGTGCCGTTGGCAACGCCGCCAGCTTCGTAGGCATGGGCGCTGTCAACGATGGCCACCGGAGCATCGTTGGCCCCTAGGATGGTGATCGTGACTTGGGTGGTGGACGTCGCGCCCGAAAGATCCTCGACCGTGTAGGTGAAAATGTCGGTTAGCGTGTCACTGCTGCTCAAAAGATCCTGAACAAGCGGATTGTTATTGTCGACGGTGTAGCTGTAGCTGCCGTTCGAGGCGATGTTGATCGAACCATACAAACCCGCGACGCTTGATCCGACCGAGCCGGTGGCCGATCCGGCGGTGCCGGCTGTCACTCCGCTGACGACGAGGGTATCGCCAGCATCCTGGTCGCTGTCGTTGGCCAGCACGTTGCCGGTCGGGTTGCTGCCTGCGGTACCGTTTGCCGTGCCGCCGGCTTCCACCGCCGTTGCTGTGTCAGCAACCACGTCGGGATTGTCGTTGGTACCACGAATCGTAACGGTAATCTGCGTCGTGGAACTCAGACCGTCGGTGTCTTCCATGGTGTAGGTGAAGACATCATCGAGACTTTCACCGCTGGTTCGCAGATCCTGGACCGCGGCGTTGTTGTTGTCGACGTTGTAGGTGTAGCTGCCGTCGGAGTTCAGCGTGATCGAGCCATATGACCCCGTGACCATCGTCCCGACCGAACCCGACGCGGAACCTTGGACTCCCACCGCCACGCCCACCACGGTTTTGGTATCGCCGCTGTCAACATCGGTGTCATTGGTCAATACGTTGCCGCTGGGATCGGCGCCGGCGGTGCCATTGCCGCTGCCGCCCGCTTCATACGCGGTTGCGGTGTCGACGACCGCGACGGGAGCATCGTTGGATCCTTGGATGGTGATCGTGACTTGCGAGGTCGATTCGAGCCCCGCGGTGTCATGCATCGTGTAGGTGTAGACCTCTTGCAGCGTGTCGCTAGCGGTTCGAAGGGCTTGGACGGCAGCGTTGTTTTGGTTGATGGTGTAGGTATAGCTGCCGTCGCTGTTGATCACGATTTGGCCATAGTTACCCGCCACCGACGCCCCAACCGATCCCGACGCGGATCCGACGGTACCTAGTTGAACTCCGATTACCGATTTTGTGTCGCCCGCGTCCACATCAGTGTCATTAGCGAGCACATTGCCGGTTGCGTTACTGCCCGCCGTGGCGTTGGCAACTCCACCCGCTTCGACGGCGATCGAGGTGTCGTCCGTGGTCACGGGAGCATCGTTTTGACCATCCACCGTGATCGTCAATTCGGTCGAGGACACGTTCATAAACGTGTCCTCCATCGTGTAGGTAAAGATGTCGGTGACGTGATCGCCGGAGCTAAGCAGGGCTTCGACCGCAGCGTTGTTATTGTCCAGCGTGTAGGTGTAGGTACCGTCGCTGTTGATGACGACGGTTCCGTAGGTCCCGGTCACTGTGACACCGACGTTGCCGCTAGCTGATCCCGTCGATCCGGCTGCAACGCCAACGACCGTTTTGCCGTTGTTGGATGCATCGTTGTCGAGCACGTTGCCCGAGGGATTCGAACCCGGCGTCGCATTGGCGACTCCGCCCGCTTCTTCGGAGGTGGCGTGGTCGGCTTCGGCAACCGGCAGATCGGTGCGACCATCGATGGTGATCACCAATTGCGTGGTCGACGCCAATCCCGCCGTGTCTTGCATCGTGTAAGAAAACGTTTCCGAAAGCGTGTCGCCATCGTTTAACGCTTCGACCGCGGCGTTGTCGTTGTCCAGCGTGTAGGTGTAACTACCGTTGGCATTGATCACCAACGATCCATAGGTGCCGACCACGGTGCTGCCCACATTGCCGGACGTCGAGGCTTGAACGCCTGTGGCGACGCCGGTCACCGTTTTGGTATCGCCGGCGTCGACGTCGGTGTCATTGGTTAGCACGTTGCCCGACGGATCGGTTCCCGAAATGTTGTTTAAGATTCCGCTGGCTTCGGTGGCGGTCGCCGCATTGGCGACAGCCTCGGGCGCGTCGTTGGCACCGGTGATTGTGACGGTGACTTCCGCTGTGGAATCCGCACCGCTGGCGTCCTGGATTGTGTACGTAAAGACTTCGGACAGCGATTCCCCCGATGTTCGCAGCGCCTGGACGGCAGAATTATTGTTGTCGACGGTGTAAACGTGAGCCCCGCTGGCATCGATTTCGATCGAACCATACGAGCCGGTGACACTGGTGGCTACCGATCCCGAAGCAGTGCTTTGTGAACCTGCTGCTACGCCGACCACGGTTTTGGTATCGCCCGAATCGACATCGGTATCGTTGCTAAGGACATTACCGGTCGGATCGGTTCCGGCGGTTCCGTTGCTGGTTCCGCCCGCCTCGGACGCGACGATGTTGTCATCAACCGCCACCGGATCATCATTTCGACCTTGAATGGTGACGGTGATTTGCGTGGTCGATGTCGCACCGTCCGTGTCGGTCATGGTGTAGGTGAACACGTCTTGCAGCGTATCGGACGATGTTCGCAGTGCCTGGACCGCCGAGTTGTTATTGTCGACGTTGTAGCTGTACGATCCATTGGCGTTGATCGTGATGCTGCCGTAGCTGCCGGTGACCGACGAAGCCACGTTGCCACTGGCCGAGCCCGCGACCCCCGTGGTGACCCCCGTGACCGTTTTGGTATCGCCGGAATCGACGTCGGTGTCGTTGGTCAAAACATTGCCGGTCGGATTTGTTCCAGCACTGGCGTTGCCATCGCCACCTGCTTCGATCGCAGTCGCATTGTCGGTGACCGCGACGGGAGCGTCGTTTTGTCCTTGAATCGTGATCACGATTTGCGTCGACGAGTAGGACCCACCGGAATCTT
Source organism: Novipirellula caenicola (assembly GCF_039545035.1). NCBI lineage: Bacteria > Pseudomonadati > Planctomycetota > Planctomycetia > Pirellulales > Pirellulaceae > Novipirellula > Novipirellula caenicola. The sequence goes on along the minus strand of NZ_BAABRO010000001.1, from coordinate 813,447 downwards.
GAACGGTGTAGGTGAACGTATCGGTGATCGTATCGCCCGACGTTCGCAGCGCTTGCACGATCGCGTTGTTGTTGTCGACCGTGTAGGTATAGTTGCCGTTGGCATCGATGACGATACCGCCATAGGTTCCCGTGACGCTCGAATTGACATTGCCTGATGCCGAGGCGACGGTGCCCGCGGCCACGCCGGTGATGCTGAGCGTATCGCCCGAGTCGTATTCGATGTCATTGCTGAGCACGTTGCCGGTCGGATTACTGCCGGCCGATGCATTGGCGACGCCGCCCGCTTCGGTGGCCGTGTCACTATCCGCCACGGCGACCACGGCGTCGTTGACGTCGGTGACCACCGTCGATGCGGTAGCCGTTTCGCTTGAATAGGCGGATGTTCCGCCCCCGCTGCCTGGGTTAGCGTACGACGGTGAACCGAATGACGAAGCGGATCCCGAGGTGGTATCCCACGCGACAAAATCAAATGTGGCGGTTTCGCCGTTAAGCGTGTCGGGTTGATAACGAATTTGCGTCGACGCACTCAGTAGTAGCGCGTTGCTGGCGGTAATCCCGCTGAACGAGGTCCAATTCGTTCCATCGGTCGAATATTGCCAGTTTCCGTTGCTGCTAACCGCGGTGACCGCGATTCCCTTTGCGGCGCCCGTATCGACGTCCGCCCAACCAGCCGACGACAAGATCGAATTGACGCTGGTGGGAGTGGATGGAGTGTCTTCGTTCGTTCCCGGCAAACTAACGGTGGCTGAATCGGTGATCGTTGGCGCGTCGTTGACCGCGGTCACGTTGATCTGGGCGGTGCCGACATTGTCGCTAAACGCGGTCGTTCCACCGGTGGCCGTCGTGTTGACCTTGGTGCCTTCGGTGCCGGTGGTCTGGTCCCAGGCGACAAACGATACCGATGACGTGTCGCTATTCATCGCATCAGGAACATAGCGAAGGTAGTCACTCGACCGTAGCAGCAGCGAAGTATTGGTGGTGACCGTGCCGACATCGGTCCAGGAGGAACCGTCGAGCGAATATTGCCATGTTCCATTGCCGCCGCTGATCGATCGGATCGCGATCCCTTCGCTAGCGCTGGCATCGACATCGGTGATCCGGTCGCCCGACAAACTCGCGATAATCGAGGCGACCGTGTGGCCGGCGTTGTTGGTATCGTCTTCGCTGATATCGCTGAGAGTGAACGTTTGGGAGTTGTCCAGCAGCGGTGCGTCATTGACCGCCGTGATGTCGACATTGACGTTACCTAAATCGATATCCGTTCCGCCGCCGGTTCCCGTGTTGCCGTTGTCATTGACCTTGACGTTGATTAAATCGGCGTTGTCCCCATTCAAATTCGCAGTCGAGTGCAGGTATTGAATGTTGCTGGCAGCATCGAGGTAAGTGTTCAGATCGTCCAGCGTTCCGGTCAACGTCAGTGTGCCGCTACCACTGCCGCCGATCGTGACTCCGCCACCGCTGGATGCCGTTAACGATCCGCCCGTCGACGTGGTCAATGTCACGGTCAAATTGCCGCCGCCATGATCGACATCACTTAAATTGATCTGTGACAGATCGACATTGCTGCTGACATCCTCGGTCACGCTGATATCGCTTGGTAACGAACCGGCGTTGGTTGGATCGTCATTGACGGCAGTGATGTTGATCGTCTGGCTTGCTGAGTCCTGTTCGCTCGATCCGTCGCCGGTTAGTCCTGGGTCGGCGCCGGTGTTGCCACCATCGTTGACAGTGACGGTGATTGTCGTCGACTCGCTCGGGGTATTGCTGCTATTGAGATAGGTGATCGTGCCGGTGCCCGCGCCGGTAAGTAGGTTGTCAATTTGAGCGAGCGTTCCGGTAATGGTTACCGTTGCGGTGCCGTTACCCGAGCTGATCGTGATCCCCGAATCCCCTTCGGCAACGGTGATTGCACCTTCGCCGACGTTGATCGTGGCGGTCATCGTGCCGCTAGCCGCATCGACATCGGTGACGGTAAACCCAGTCCCTTCGATGACCAGACCGACTTGTTCGGTGGCTGACAACGCGCTGCCAGGCCCGCTGACCACTGGGGTGTCGTTGACCGGGGTGATGTCGATTTGAATCGTATCGACGTCTTGACGTGCACCGCCGGACCCGGTGTTTCCACCGTCGTTGGTCGTGATCGTCAACGTGTCAGCCGCGGTTCCCGTGACATCGGTGTTGCCGGTGTAAGTCAACGACGCCAACGTGGCATTGATATCGGCCACGGTGCCTTGGATCGTCAGATCACCGCTGCCGTTGGTTCCCGCGCTGATCGTAGCACTTCCCGAGAGCGTGACGTTGACGCTTCCCGCGGTGACTTGCAATCGTGTGGTCAAATTGCCACTTGCAGCGTCGACATCGCCAATCGAGATGCCGCTGATCGCCGTCGTCGTTTCTTCGGCAATCGATTGCGTGCCAGGCACCGTGTTGACCGGGGCATCGTTGACGGCATCGACGGTGACGTTGGCGACCGTGGTACCGCCGCCCAGTCCCGAGTCATCATTGGTCGTAGACGCTTGGATCGTAAAATTACCGGTGCCGTTAAAGTCCGCATCGGGAGTGAATTTTAGTCCCGCGCTGCCTTCGGCAATCGTGATGAACGATCCGTTGGTGATCTGCGTGACACCGTCGTTCTTGTAGAGCGTGCCATTGGTGATGCCGGTGATCTTGTAGTAAGTCACTTCGGAGCCGTCGGCGGCATTCCGGGTGATCACCAATCCGCTTGCCGACTGAGTGTCTTCGTTCGTGCTGGCGCCGGTCACCGATGGCGGATCGGCAACCGGATTGACAACCAAGCTTGCGGTATCGGTATCCGATGAAAATGCGGTGGTTCCACCCGATAGCGATGTTGTCACTGCGATCTGGACATTGTCGACCAGGATCTCTTTCCCGCCACCGTTGTTGTCATAGAAACGGATTTGTGTGTTCGACGCGATGTACGATGAAATGTCAAAACTCTTCGTCCCCGTTCCTGTTCCCGATGTAATCGCTAACAGCGTTGTCCAGGTGCTGCCGCCATTGGACGAGACTTGAGCATGAATCGCTCCACCTCCTCCCAAATTGTTGGTGACCAGATCAAATGAAAGCGTCGCGGTACTTGCGGAACTTAAATTCGCCTCGCGATAGATGTATTTACTCGCACTTGATTCACCTACGTTCAGCAAGCCTCCGGAAATGAAATACTTGCCGCCTGACGCACCACCGCCACCGCTGTCGTTTTCGATCCAATCGGTCGACCACGAGAGCGACCCATCATTGTTGCTGTACGACGCAGAGCCAAACGTGTCTAGATAGTTTCCCGCGGTCGAACTGGTGTCAGCGACTCCCCCATTGCTGCCGCTGGTTTGGTCCCAGGCCCGGAACGTGATCGCGTTGGCGAGCGTTCCAGAATAGTCCGCATTGGGTTGGAAATAGATGCGGGTGTTTGCATCGGCAGCCAGCAAACGTGCGTTTGCATCGCTGACGCTCCCCATGGCATTCCACGTGCTGCCGTTATCGGTCGAGTAGTACCAGGTTCCATTGCTGGTATCGACCGAGGTGATGGCAATCCCCAACGCCGCGCCGCTGTCGGCATCGGTAACATTATCCACCTGCCCCGCGGGCGTGGCAGAATCGACAAGCGATGATACCAAGGTGCCCACTGCGCCGGATGGAACTCCGGCATCTTCGTTGATGGCATCGAGTGCCGGATCCTTGCTGCTGTCAAGCTCAGGAGCCGCGTTGGCATCGATCACCGTAATGCTGGCGGTCTCGTTAGCGGTGCTAAATGCGGTTGCATCTCCGTTGGTGGTCACATCGGTTTTGGTTCCAACGACACCACTGGTTTGATCCCAAGCTTGGAACGTGAAGCTAGCAGTCGTGCCGCTCGCGGGGTTAGGAACAAAGCGAATGCGATCCGTATCGCGAAGCAACAGCGCGGATGAAGTGGTCACCGTGCCGATCGCGTTCCACGAGCTTCCGCCATCGGTAGAATATTGCCATGTTCCGTTGCCACTTGAAAGCGAGGTGACTGCGATCCCTTCGCCATCGCCGGCGTCGGGATCGGTAATGCGGTCACCACCCGCACTGGCAATGATCGACGCAACCGATTGACCATCATTGTCGGTTTGATATTTCGTAATGGTCGATAGATTCATCGTGCCGGTGTCATCGAGCAGCGGAGCATCGTTGACGGCGGTGACATTGATGGTCATCGTGTTTGGGGTTGTGTCGGTATCTTGACCGCCACCGCTGGTTCCCCCATCGTCTTGCACTTGGAACGTGAACTCGGCATACGCCGTTCCATTCTCATTGGCCAGCGGTTTGTACTTCAATCGCCCTGCATTGATATCGGCGATACTGACATAGTTACCGGCGACCACCGTCTCGCCCGCGTCGATGATTCCATCGCCGTCGGTATCAATGTAAAGCGTCCCGTTGGTCGCTTGGGTGGTGATGCGAACCGCATTGAAATTGTGGCTTTCGGCCGCGTCGCTGAACCCAAAGTCGGCAGCGGTGAATGTAATGTCGGTGTCTTCGAGTGTGCCGACGGTGTTATCCACACCGCTAGGGGCATCGTTAATCGCGTTGACCGTGATCGTGACGGTTTCGGTAGTGGTATTGGTTCCGTCGGATGCGTCCACGGTAAAGACGAGCTGATAGTCCGAGGGCTGGTTGATCGCGGTGAAGGTTGGTTTTTCGGCGTTCGCATCGCTGAGCGTGACGGCGGGACCCGAGGTTTGCGTCCACGTATACGTGAGGGCGGCATTTTCGGGATCAAACGCAGAGACCTCGAGCGTGACTAGGTCGTCTTCGTTGACGGTTTGGTCGCCTAAATTTGCAAAATTGCTGCCGGCTATCACGTTCGCTGCGGTCATACCGGACATCGTGCCGTGGTGGCCGTTGCCGCTGTCGTCGATCACGCCGCCTGCACCCGTGGTGGCGCCGGTGAACGAGTAGGAAGCGACCAATCCGGTTTGGGGGCCGGAGAGTTCCTGATGCATGTCGGCGCGGACCTGCGATTCACTGCGACCGCCATTCCAAATCCGGACTTGGTCAATCTGGCCATCAAACTTGTACGAAGTGTTGCTGTTCCAGCCCGAGATCTTTGCCGTTGACGAAGCGTAGGCACTGCCGTTGTTGGGCGAATTTTGACGCTGGGTCATCGTCTGCTCGACACCGTTAATGATCAAACGGCTGCCGGTCAAATCGCCGTTTCGAAACACCGCGGTGATGTGGTGCCAACCGGTTTCTAGACCGGCCGCACTGATTCCGTAAAGGTCGCCGTTGCCCGAGTTGAATCCAAAATTCCCACCTGAGAACCACAGGTCGTAGGATCCGAAACCAAACGGCATCACGTTGTCGGTGCCATCCCAGTTCATCCAGAACTCGACTGTCACATCGGTTCCCGCTGCGGTATTGACCGGCAATCCCGACAACAGAATCGTGTCATCGCCACCTTGGAAATCGATGACTTGATTGCCCACGTCATCGAAATCCGAATCGGCGACGATGGTCGGAGCGTCATTAATGCCGGTGATCGTGATCGAAACGGTCGCAGTATCACTGCCGCCGTTACCATCGCTGACGGTGTAGGTGAACGTATCGGTCGCGGTTTCACCGGCATCGAGATAGTCAAACGCGCCGTTGGGATCATAGTCAAAACTGCCGTCGCCATTGACCGTGACCGTGGCTCCCGATCCGAGTACGATAGCGCTGCCGACATTGGCGGCCGAGCCTTGGACGGCGCTGACGCTAAGTGGATCGCCCTCGCCATCGACATCGTTCGAAAGCGTGCCGGCGTTTGCGGCAACATTGATGGCGGAATCTTGGTTGGTGCTATAGCCGGTCCACGTTGGTGCTCCGGTGGCGGCCCCATCGGTCAACGTTCCGTGGTTCGCATTGCTGGTGGAATCGTACGCGATGCTGCCGCTGCCTTCGTTGAAGGCCCAATAGCCGGCCAGCCCGGTTTCGTTTCCGGTGAGGGTTTGATCGAGATTGTTTTGGATTTCCGTCTGCGTGCGCGCCGTGCTCCAAACGCGTACATCGTCGATCTCGCCGCTAAAGTATTTGCCGGCCGGATTGTTTTCGCGGCCACCCACTCGCAAGTCATCTTTATCGGCATGCGCATCGCCGATCGATCCGCTGCCGTAATAGGTTTCGACCGTGTTGCCGTTGACGTACGCGTTGACGGTACCGTTGTCGTAGGTCACCGAAATGTGAGACCACTCGTTCAGTTGCAGCACATACCCGGTGTCATGCCAAGCCCATCCGGGGTCGGTATTGGCAAAGGCCCACATCAGCGTCCCGGTCGACGAAATGCCGATCTCGTACTCGCCTTCTTTGTTTAGTAACAAGCTCGACGAGGCTGGATAGGCCGTCGGCCGCGCCCACAGTTCCATTGTCATCGTGTTGGTGAATTCCAACCCTGGATCGCTGCCCAGATTGACGTAGTCATCCACGCCATCGAACGACAATCCGTGATGGTCGTCGACCGCAATCGGGGCATCAGCAACGGCGGCCACCGAAACCTGTTTCTGAGCGGTACTGCTGGTTCCGCCGTCGCCATCGGCTACGACAAAGTCAACCGTGCGTGCGGTGGTTGACGGCGAGTCGGATACGTTGAAATAGCCGACTTGCCGGCCGACTTCTTGGGCGATTCCTGGTGTGCTATTGGCGTTGAACGAAATCACCAACGGCGACGTTCCCAGCCCGCCGCTGACGCTGCCGACCAACACACCGCTGTGGTAGACGTCGGTCCCGGTCATCGTAATGTTGCCGCCTGGGACAATCATCAAACGGTCGTTTGCCGAGCCATTCGCCGAGATCGTCACGCTCAACGATCCACCATCAAAATCACCTAGATCTGCATCGGTGATCGTCAATGCCGAATCAATCACGGTGACATCCGCGTTTTCGGTATAAGCGGTCGTGCCTCCAGACGCGGTGGTCACGGGGGCGTCATTGGTCGAGTTGACCGTAATGGTGACGGTGGCGACGTTGGAATCTTGTGTGCCGTCGTTGGTCCGGTAGGTAAAGGTATCGGTGCCGCTGAAATTGGTATCGGGCGTGTAGCGGAACGATCCATCGGCGTTGATGTTCAGCGTGCCGTTGCTCGGCCCTGTCACGAGGCTGGTGTTAACGCTTAACGCGTTGCTATCGACATCCGTATCGTTTTGTAAAACGCCGGAGTGGGCGATGTTTTGGACCTCGGTTTCCGTCAGCGCGGTGTCATAGATGCGGACGTCATCGATTTGTCCATCGAAATACCGCGTGTTGGCGCCCGGTTTGCCGATTTGCAGCGAACCCCACGCCGAGCGGTCGTTTTCCGTCCCGGTGTCGGTCCCTTCGAGCACGCCGTCAACGTACAGCGATGCTTGGTAAGTCCCCCCACCAAGATCGGTCACGACGACGGCGACATTGTGGAATTGGGTCGTGTCGGTGAAATCTGAATCCGAGACGATATAAATCGGATCGGCGCCATTGGTCGGTACGTCGTACCCCATGAAGAAAACGAGTTTGTTGGGTTGGTCCCAAGTTCCGATCGTCAGCCCCATCTCGGACTGCGCCGCAGTACCGGGGCCGGATCCGTAGCCATTGCCGCCGCTGTACCCTTGCCACAAGATATGCTGCTGGCCGGACGTCTTGTCGGTTTGGAACCACGTCGATAGCGTAAAGCTGGTCGCGGTCTTGAGCACCGTGCTGGAGGTGGCGACGTAATCGCTCGATCCATCGAACGAAAGTGCACCTGAACCGAGATGGCCGCTGGTCCATGCAGGATCGTCGGAGTTCGCGGCGGCGTCGGCACCCAAGGTGGCATCGTTTCCGAGGGACCCCGAGTCAGCAGTGGTTTGGTTGCTGCCCCCTTCGTCGAATTCCCAGTGGTTGGCCAGATTGTCGGTGCTCGGGCCGACCACCAACGTTCCGTTTTCGTCGACCGAATAGGAATCATCGACCGCCACCGGAGCGTCGTTGACCGCGTTGACGGTGATGGCGAGCGATTGGGCCAGCGTATCGCTGCCGCCGTTGGCGGTGCCGCCATCGTCTTGAACGGTCCAAGTCAGGTTGCCACTGCCGAACGCGTTGGCGACGGTTTTGTATTTCAGTCCCTGCAGTTCGGAAAGTGTCAGCGTGGCACTATTGTTGACCTGCGTCGTCCCATCCGCTTTCCACAGCGTGATGTGTGACGGGATGTTGGTGATGGTGTAGGTCAATGTTTGCCCCGACTCGTCGCTACCGCCACCGGGACCGTAGCTCAAACCGCTCATCCCCAGCGAGACGGCAGATGAGTTGGCGCTGTCTTCACTGACGTTGACTGCGGCGGGCGCACCGCTACTCAATACCGGGGCATCGTTGACAGCGGTCACGACTAGGTTGGCGGTGTCGGTCGCGGTTGAAAAGCCGGTCGATCCGCCGTTGCTTGAAGTGCTTGCTAAATCGCCATTACTATTGGTACTTTGGTCCCAAGCACGGAAGGTAATGGCGTTGGTGACAGTGCCGTTGTAATTGGCATTGGCTTGGAAATAGATCCGAGTGTCGGCATCGGCGGCCAGCAAGCGTGCGTTCGTATTGCTGACCGAGCCGAGCGCACTCCAATTGCTGCCGCCATCGGTGCTGTAGTACCAGCTGCCGTTGGTGGTGTTGGCGGCCGTGATCGCGATCCCTAATGCCGCACCAGGATTGGAATCGGTGACATTGTCAACTTGACCCGACGGTGAGGCAAAATCGACCAGCGACGAGATCAACGATCCGACGGTTCCGGATGGCGGACCGCTATCTTCGCTTTGCGCAGTCAGTACGGGGGTTTGCCCACTGTTCAAAACCGGCGCATTGTTGGTTGCCGTAATGTTGGCCGCGAATTCGGACGTCTCGTTGGTTGTCAAATCCGTGGCGGTCGCCGAGACGGTTTCACCGGTGGCGATGAAGCCGTCTAGATAGTGACCAATGGTGGCATCGCCGGTGGCATTGGTCGTGACCTCGATCGAGTCAATGAACCGCTTCCCTTCGCCATAGCCACTGGCGTCGCCGCTGGAGCTAGCGAAAAATTCGATGCGAAACGTGCGACTGGGGGTCGATTTGAGCGAACCAAACACAGCCGGCGTGGGGCCCGCGGTGATCGACGAGAGCACCGGAAAGTTTTGCAGGTTGTTCGCACCGGTATCTTGGTCGGGCGTGTCGGAGAATTGGCCGTCGTTGGTCGTGACACCATTGTCACCCAAATCGATTCCTAACCCGGCATGCGAGTGAATCGAGTTGCCGAGAATCGCAATGCCGGTGCTGGATCCTTGCAACAGGATGCCGTCGCCACCGCCAAAGGCAATGATGTTTCCTTCGTTCTCTGCGTCGGTACCGCCAATCGTCGCGCCGGTGGCATTGGTGATGCGAATGGTCCCCTCGGAGGTTGTGACTTTGGTGTTACCCAGGTCCACGGTTCCGGTGACGTCGGTGCCGAGGTAGTTTCCTTGCACGACGGTGTTCGATCCTTCGATATAGATCGCCGTCGCGGCGTTGGCTGAGATGATGTTGCGAGCCGCCGCGGTCGAGCCGCCGATCGTATTGTTGGACGAACCCGACATCACGCTGACGCCATCGTCATCGTTGCCGATCGCAGCGGTTCCGGCCGCATTGGTGCCGATAAAGTTACCCTGGATGATCGTTCCTGATGCTCCGGAGTTTACCTGAATACCGTCGCCGGCGTTTCCAGAAATGACGTTGCCGGCGCCGGCCGCCGTTCCACCGATCTGGTTGCCGGTTCCCGAATTGACTTCAACCCCGTCACTATTTCGATTACCCCGATCGAGCGTTCCTGTGGAATCGGTGCCGATATAGTTGCCTTGCACGATATTGTTCGACGTATTGATTTCGATACCTTCGTAGTTATTCGAAATCACGTTTCGCTGAGCTGCTGTCGTGCCACCGATCGTGTTGCCGCTGCCGGAGATGAGGGCGATCCCGACATCCGTGTTGCCGCTGCCCGTCGCCCCATCAGGGTCTAGTCCAATGATGTTGCCTTGAATGATGTGCCCCGTGACGCCGGAGCCGACAATGGTGATCCCTTCGTCGCCGCTGTTGGTAATCACGTTGCGTAAAATACTGGCATTGGATCCGGCGATATCGATCCCGTCATCGCTGTTTCCGACACCACTGTTCCCAATACCGGTCGTACCGGTGCCTGCGGTACCGATCCAGTTGTCCGCGATCGTCACATTGTTTGCGCCCGATGCAACATGGATCCCATCCACGGTAAAGCCGGTAATCATCAGCCCCTGGATCGTACTGCCCGCACCGCCCGCCGCAATCGTGATGCCGCTAAAGCCGCTTGCCGCGCCATCGATTCGCACGACCGGGGTGCTGACGTAGTCCGGCTCGCTCAAACCATTGATGATCAGTGTTTCAGTGATCGAGGGCAAAGCGGTCGTGAGATTAATGGTGTGGACACCTGCCCCGGTGATGCTGAAATTGATCGTGTCGGTGCCAGCGAGCGCATTCGCGTCGAGGATCGCTTGCCGCAACGACCCTCCGCCCGAATTGTTGGTGTTGGTCACGGTGAACGTCGCCAACAACCCCTGCCACTGGCTTTGTAGGTCGCTACTGAATACGACGCCCGTCTCAATGCTGCCGAGTTCGTATTCAAACACCCAGTTGCCGCCGAGCAATGCATTGCCGGTCGCATCCGTGCTGGCCGCGACGTCCGCACCGGTCAACGTATGGATCCAATTGAGTATCTGCTGACCTGCGTCGGCAGACGCCAGATCACAACCGTAAAACAGCAGGTCGCCGCCGCTGGCAAGCGAGTCGCCCCAATTGGCAAATTGTGACGCGTAGTGATTAAGATTGTCTAACTGCAGCCACGTTCCGCCTAACTTGACCGCACGATCGGTACCATGCGTGACAAAGTGGACTGCGTCGATGGAGTCGAGCTTGTCCAACGTTTCGCTGATTTGCTCGATCCCATCGCGTTCGCTGTCGAGCAAAACGATTTCAACTCGCCGGCCGTCCTGTTTCTGTGAGAGCAGGTCGCTCAGCAATTGCTCGTAGTCCTCTGCCGTCGTGTCGACGAAAACCACTTCATGCTTCGTGGCTACATCGATCGTGCTTGATACGAACGTATCGCTCGATGACTCGATACTCCAATCGATGGCTGGCGGTGCGTGTTCCGTACCGCCATCGGCGAGTGAGACGCTACAGTCGCACAAAGCTGTGATCGCGTCGACAAGGTTTCCGCCGTCGGCACTGCTTGCAAGTTCCGAATGGTGAATCAGGATTTCGGCATCGGCATCAAGCGATAGCCCCCAGCGTGCGATGTCGCCCGCATAAGCCTCACTCGACTGCGCATCAAGCCGCGTCGATCCCAATTGAATGCTCTCGCCATCGCCATGGCTAAGCAAATGGATCGCATCGACGCCGGTGATCGATGCCATCGTTTCGCTGATCTGTGAGATGCCATCACGTGCCAAATCAAGCCGGATGATCAACCACTGCGTTTGGTCTTCCGCACCATCGCGTAGATCTGCAATGAACGCGTCCGCATTTTCGACACGCGAATCAACAAACACCACCTCGATTGGATTGGCTGGATCAAAAGTGGGAACATCGACAAGGGTGTCAGTCGACCCGGTTACGCTGGTGTCGTCATTTGTACTTGGCTGCGACGCAATGAGTGTTGTCGAATCGATCGCTGTTCCATCCGCGTCATCGATTTGTTGCAATAACGCAGCCGCTAAATCAAGATCGATGTCGTTCGCGGCATCACCGGCGCCCTCGCTCGCCTCTAGACCGTCGCCGCTGAGAAGGATGCGGTCTTCTAAGGGATAGAAATCAAATTCGCGAGCCATGGAACTGAACCAACTTGTTCAATGAGATGCACTGGACGGAGATTCCCGTGGAAAAGGTGTGGGCACCCCGGATGGCTCCCGCATCACCGAGAATGCTTCTTTGCTGTCATCGGACTATTGGGTAGCCACACTCATTCCCGTCTGAAAATATGACGATTGCGTTGCCAGTAGCGGTTACGCAGTGGTTGGTGATTGGGAAACGTATCCCCAAAAAGGTGTCCGTATGGGCACACGTAATTTGGGCAGCGACCTGAATTGCCGCCGTGCGGAAAACCGCTAATTCGCAATAAAAGTATGCGTTCGTAATCGCCGACGTGCCTTCGTAAATTCCCAAGAAACCCATCAAGATAGACCGCCTGTCGCGGCTGGGGCGAGTTTAACGATTGCGTTGAGTTTCACTGCTGCAACGGTTACCCGATTGCAACGATCGAGACGGCACATTTTTCACGATAGTCGTCACAACGTGACCCCCGGTCTGTCCGATACAACGCATACGGCTTCTGTACGCCGGTATCGGTTTGCCCCTCCGAAGGTACGTAAGACAACCCGTCATGTTTCGCAGTCGCTCTTTCTGGTCGCTGGGCCTTGTGCTAGCCATCGTTGCCTATGCAACGTTAGCGGGCACTGCGTCTGTCGTCAGGGCCGAGCATGGCAGCGAACAGCCGCTATCCCCAGCCCATCCCGCGGATTCAGCCGATCCTGGCACCGCTGCAAATTCCGCAGCCCCAGCCGATCCGTATGATTTTCAGTGGTGGAATGCCTCCATCGCAGGGCCGATCATGCCGCAACCGCATTGGGTTTCGTTTGATCTGAATACGGTATTGCTGGACACGTTGACGCACAGTCCGCGGATCAGAAGTGTTTCGAGTCGAACCAGTGTGGCATTGGAAAAGATCACTCAGCAGGATGCGGCCTTTGATTCCAAGATCTTGTTGGAATCCAATGCAGGGATGACCAACGACCCCGTCGGCAACACCCTGACCACCGGGGGACCCAGTCGGCTGCAGCAGGATACGTTTGGCGTTTCCGCAGGAGTCGCCCGGACCACTCGCGGCGGTTCGACTTGGGATTTGTCACAGGAATTGGGCACGCTCAACAGCAATAGCCTGTTCTTTGACCCCAAACATCAAGGCAATTCACGCCTGAGTCTCAGCTTGACCCGGCCCTTGTTGGCCCGTGGCGGTCAAGTCTATACCGAGCGACTGTTGACCCAGGCTCAAATCGATGCAGGGGTTTCATGGCAAGAGATGCGCCGGCAGGTCGAGAAACGAATTGCCGACGTGATGACGGCGTATTGGCATCTTTACGAAGCACGCTGTCATTTCTTGCAGCAACAAAAGCTGCTGGAGCGTGGCCAAGAGATCGAACGCATCATCGTTGGACGTGCGGATTTTGATTCCAGCCGAATCGAGTTGGCGAAAGTCCGCGGACGCTTGGCACGACGGATGGATCAAATCATTTCGGCCGAAGCCAACGTGCGGCGTCAACAGGCCCGATTGGCGATGTTGATTGGTCGTGCGGAACTTGTTTCGTCAGAAAACACATTGGAAATGATCCCGTTGGATCCGCCGCTGGCGGCATCGCTGCAGTGGACACTTCGAGATGCGGTCGTCAAAGGCCTCGAGAACCGTCCCGAAGTTCGTGCGGCTGCGAAGGAGTTAGAGTCGGCGGCGCTTTCGATGCGAATCACGCGAAATCAATTGTTGCCCGAACTGAACGCCGTGTTTGATGCCTACTTGGCCGGTTTGAATGGACGCAACGACGTCTTCGGATCGTTCGGAAAACAATTTACCGAAGGAGGGCCGGGATTGAGTGCGGCACTTCAGTACGAAATGCCGCAAGGCAATCGCTATGCCCGCGCACGGCATCGCGAAGCCGTTCATTGGTACCGTCAAAAATCAGAAGAACTGCGTGAAACCATGCAGGTCACACGCGCCGAGATCGAAACCGCGTTGATCGACGTCGACACTTCGATTGCCCAGCATCAAAGTAAACGCCAAACCGTGATGGCCACGATCGAAGAAGAATCGGTCTTGACCGAACGCTACCGGATGCTCGGTGGCGATGGCACGCGGGTCGGTGTGGTGCTTGAAAATCTGCTTGATGCTCAACAGCGTCGCTCCGACGCCGAACGCGAGTGGGTGTCCACGCAAGTCAATTACTTGGTGTCGTTGATCGAACTCGAACGAGCGATGGGCAATCTGTTGATCCACGAAAACATCGAAACGATGCGTGTTCCCGGACGCACCGATATCGATATTGTCCGTACCGCTGACGACGCGGACGGCACGATGATTCCTCGCGGCGAATTCGGATCGTTCCAGCATCGATCGGGCGATCCCGCCGATGACATGCTTATTTCTTCGCCCGCGGACGCATCCAAAAACACACCTGACAGCGTCACGCCCAACGCTGCACTCGATTCCGCATCCAAACCACGGATGCTGCCTTGGGCAAAACCGAACACTGCAACGCCGACTCCGCTGCCACCCGCCGTGGAAATTCGCGTCACGTCGCCTGCGACGCAGCGACCCACGCGACTGGGGCTTGGTACCACAGGCTCGGGGTTGATCGAAACCATTGACAATAGGGGGCCCTAACTCATGAAACGAACACAAACAGGCGAATGGGGGGGAATGTCAATGCTGCGGAACCGCATCAAGTCGATCGCTGTTTCGACAACCTTGCTATGCAGCCTCGGCGCCATTTCGCTAGCCGATCCGCCGCAGGCGTTTTCGCAGGCACCGAGCTATTCGCAGCCGCAAACGTTGGTTTACGACGGTTTCACCGAACCCCAGCATGACATTATGGTGGCTGCGGCCGAAGTTGGATTGTTGTTGTCAATGGAAGTCGAGCTTGGCGATTCGGTCGAAGCAGGACAGGTCATTGGACGACTTGATGATGAGGTTCAATCGTCGGCTGTTAAATTGGCCGAAATGCAAGCCAACATGCGCGGCAATGAGGATGCGGTGCGTGTCGAAGCCGAATTGCAGCGACAACGCGTTGGCATGGTCCGTGCATTGGCGGCTAAGGATATGGCTCGGCCCGATGAATTGCGTCGCACCGAAGCGGACTTGGAAATCGCCGAAGCCCGTTTGGTGGCCGCGAAGGAACAATCGCATCTGCGGCGTTTGGAATTAGAACGGTATCAATTGCAATTAGAGCGACGAAAAATCGTAGCCCCGGTCGGTGGCGTGATTGCCGAACTGTTTCGCGAACCTGGTGAATATGTTTCGCCGAGCGATCCTGTGATTGCCCGTTTGCTTGTGATGGATCGATTGATCGGCGTGTTCAATGTTCCAGCCGAAGAGATCGGACGGCTAAGCATCGGGACACCCGCCCGAGTTTTCTTGCGCAGTAACGGCAAGACCATTGATACCAAGATCAGTTCGATTGCACCGGATATCGACGGTGAAAGCGGAACGGTGCAGGTCCGAGTCGAATTGAACAATCGCGAACACGATTTGCGGGCGGGCGATCGATGCACGCTCAGCATCCTGCCTGCTTCGCAACGTGACCCCGCAGGCACCTTGCCATCGGTGTCCCATCGGCCACAGCGAAACGATCGAAGATCGCCGGAGGGAGTGACAAGGTGAGCATTGTACCGTCATCCGAAACGCTAAAATCCGATGCAATGCTGCACGTCTCGTTGACTGGAAACCGAGACGCGGTCAATCCGTCGGCGTCAAGCGATTCCACGCAAAAATCAACCACTTCAAGCACGGCATCGCAGCAGAGTCCGCCCGAACAATTGGGCAAATTGTTCGAGATCATCGGCGCGATCGCCACGGCGGATACCCGTGTCGATGCGATGCGGATATTGACCCAAGAGATTGCCAGACGATTCCCCGATGCCACCGTGCGTTGTGGTATCGGTAACGACCAACTCAAACGACTGTACGATCAACGCTTGGGATGGCTCGGACCGGAAAGCAGTCCTCGGATCGCTGCTGCCCAGCAGTGGACCGAGTTAGTCGACGCCCCGTGTGGCGTTTTGATCAACGATCAAGCGATGATCTTGTGCATGCCGCAAAGTGATTCAGATCAGCGTTGTTTGCTGTGGATCTATCCAGTGGCAAACAAATCAGTTTTTGGGGAATGGCTGCGAACGATCATTCGGACGCTGTCGAATGTGTTTTGGAGTCGTCCTAGGTATGCCGCTCCCAAAGCGATTCGCAATCTGACTCGTCGGACATTGACCATCGCCGGTGCGTTGATGCTGGTCTTGGTGCTGTTGGCGTTCTGGCCTGTCCACTACCGCGTCGCTTGCACGGCCCGGGTGCAGCCGATTGAGCAGCGTTTGGTTGCGACACCGTTCGAAGCGACGTTATTAGCGAACCACGTCAAGCCAGGCGAAACGGTCACGGCGGGGCAGTTATTGGTCACGCTCGATGGACGTCCGCTACGGCTTGAACGCGAATCCATCTTGGCCGAAATCCAACAAGCGACCAAGGAACACGACACGGCGTTGGCGAC
Source organism: Novipirellula caenicola (assembly GCF_039545035.1). NCBI lineage: Bacteria > Pseudomonadati > Planctomycetota > Planctomycetia > Pirellulales > Pirellulaceae > Novipirellula > Novipirellula caenicola. The sequence goes on along the minus strand of NZ_BAABRO010000001.1, from coordinate 797,156 downwards.
CGGCCGCATCGCGGACGCGCAGCAAGCACGACTGCGGGAACGGCAACTCAACCGCACCCTGCAATTGCTTTCCGACCGACTGCAACGACTCGAAGTGGTCAGCCCGATTGATGGTGTGATCATCAGCGGCGATCTGAGTCAATACGTCGGATCTCCGCTGGAACTGGGACAAACCATGTTCGAGATCTCGCCGATGGATCGAATGGCGATTGAAGTTGAAATTCCGGCACACGAAATCGATTTTGTCAGCAGCGATTCGCCTGCACGAATCCGGTTTGGTTCGATCGGCGGTCGCTCGATCTATCAAGAACTCGATGACCTCTATCCGTCCTCGGTGATCCGTGACGATAAAAACGTGTTCATCGGACGGGTCGAAGTCGAAAACAGCAACGGCAAACTGCGACCGGGGATGCAAGGGGACGCGACCACGTATGGCCCATTAAGACCGTGGGTGTGGTCGTGGATTCGTGGCGGTTTTGAACGGGTGCTATGGTGGGTCGGTTATTAAAGCGTCCGGCCGATCGTGCCGTGTCTGCCCAAGCGAACATCGCCGAGGCGTATGCCGTGGAAGGTTGATGTTTGAAACGGTTTGCGAGTTTTCGCCAACCCCAAAACCCGCAGATGACCGTTTGGAAGCCTATCTCACATTTTTAGTGAAATCATGAGCAGCGACGCCAATTCACCTTCGATGCCCACCGTGATCCTCGATCCCGAAGTGACCTTCATCTCACGCGAGATTGGGGGACGGACGACCTATGTGTCCCACCACGAGGCGACCGGAAAATTCTTTCAATTGGGCGCCGAAGAATATCGTGTCGCATCGCTGTTGGACGGGGTTCGGGGCGTTCCCGAGTTGTACGAGTCGCTGCGCAGCGAAGGGATCGAGTGGACTACCGAAGACCTCGCAAAATTTATCGCCCAGTTGGTCCAAGCCAACGTGGCCGTGATCAAACAAGGATCGACCGCAGGAACCGATTCACCAGCGGCGGCGAATATGGATGCTGGTCACAACCGCGATGCCGCGTCCGGTCAAACCGAAACGAGCGAACCGGTCGGTGACGCAGCTCCACCATCGCCAAGCCGACCTCGGCCAGCCGCGCTCGTCACGCTGCTTCGTTTTTTGCCACTGCTGATCAGCCAACGCTTTCCGCTTTTTCGCGGTGATCGCATCGCGACGCGGTTGACCCGATACCTGGGGAACGCTTTTGAGCCGATTGGCTTTTCGCTGTGGACGCTGCTTGTGCTGAGTGGCTTGTGTGTGGTCTATGGGCACTTCGAAGCATTTGCCGCGGAATTGCGGCGGATGTTTGATCCCGGGCTTTGGCCCATGCTGTTTTTGATTTGGGTGGTTGCAAAACTGATTCACGAAGCGGGGCATGCGGTCGCGGCAAAGCATCATGGCGTGCGAGTCGGCCAGGTCGGGATCATGTTCTTTCTGCTCGCACCGCTGGCCTATGTCGATGTCACCGACGCATGGAAATTGCGTCGACGCATCGATCGAGTTCAAATTGCACTTGGCGGCGTTTACTTTGAACTTGCGGCGGCCGCCGTGGCTGCGTGGGCTTGGTGGCTGCTGCCCGAAGGTTATGCCAAACATATCACCGCCCAATTCTTTTTGATCTCGGGACCTGCCACGCTGTTGGTCAACGCCAATCCGCTGTTGCGGCTTGACGGCTATTACGTGGTTTCCGATTTGACAGAGATCCCAAATCTTCGGATGCATGGCCGCCGGCAATTAGGGGCAGTGCTACAGCGATTGTTCTTTGGTATCCCGCAAACACGTCAATTGTTGTCAGGATGGCGAGTTTGGTTTGCTTCGATTCACGCGGCTTGTAGCGTTGTCTTTCAAGTCTTTTGGATGGGCGGGCTGGTGTTGGGAGTCGCGATGTGGGCGCGTGGATTGGGAATCCTGCTTGCTGTGGCAGGCGTGTTGATGTGGTTTCTGATTCCGACGGTCCGGTGGGTATGGAAGATTTGGACACTCGAACCAGGCGAACGATTTGGACTGAACGTTTATCGTCGCCGGATGCTGTTTTACGCGAGCTTGCTGATCACGCTGGTTCAACAACTTGGCACGGTGTCGTCGCCGTTTGATCGTCGCGTTCCCGTGGTCGTGCGTTTTCAAGACGAACAAATCGCTCGTTCCCCCAGTGATGCGTTTGTCGAGTCGCTGTTCGTCGAGCGCGGCGAACATGTCGATCAGGGAACGCTGTTGATGCGGCTGAAGGATCCCGAATTAAGGATCCGGCGTGAAAAGAAGGTGGACGACCTCGAGATCGTCGAGCTGCGTGCGATCCAATATCGGCGACAAGGCGAATTGTCCAAAGCCGCGACATCACTGGAAAACGCCAATGCGCTGCGACGCCAAATTGCCGAAATGGATGAACAGATCGCTCAACTGACCGTCATCGCAACTCGCTCGGGTTACATCGTTGGCAACCAAGTCGAGTCGCTGCCAGGACGGTTCGTTTCCGCAGGAGAGGAACTGTTGAGGGTTTCGGATCCTCAAGAGAAAGAACTGCTTGCCCTGGTTCCCGAGCAAGACGTTGACGCGTACCAATTGGCAACTCAGAACGATTCACCGTCACGCGTGCGATTGCGAGGCGGTTTGACGATCAAAGCCAAACCCGCGTCGCTGCGGCCACGCGCCTCACGCACGTTGATTCATCCAGCGCTAGCGGCCAATGTCGGCGGCCCGTTGGCGGTCGAACCGACGTTGGATGGTTCGGGAAAGATGCGATTGGCACAACCCTATTTGGAAAGCATTACCAAATTGGATCCAATCACCAGTGCCGAGGTTCGGTCTGGCCAGCTTGGCAGTATGACGATCCGCGACAATCGTCCGCTATTGGCACGCGTCTACGATGCGATCGCCACCGATTTCCGGCGACTCGGCCGTTCGCAATAGCCACGCATCACGCGTGATGTGGCAAACTGGATCCGTCGAACGCTTCGGGGAACAAATGTTTGAGATTTCGGACCTTGTAACTTCCGTCCAGGATATCGGTGGTGATCACCGGCAGATCTAATCCGAATTCGGCCAAGAATTGGCGGCATGCACCACACGGCGCCACACCGCCGACGCTGGCTATGGCAATCGCACGCCACTCGCGATACCCCGCGGCGATTGCCGACGATGCCGCCACTCGTTCGGCACACAAGCACATCGAATAGCTGGCGTTCTCGACATTACAACCGATCACGACCGTGCCATCGTTCATCAGCAATGCCGCGCCAACGTAAAAGTGACTATGGGGAGCATACGCCTGGTCGCGAGCGGTGGTCGCAGAAAGGATGAGTCGGTCAATCTCTTTGGTCTTTAGATCCACCATCGTTGTGCTCGATTAATCGTGAAAAGTAGCTATGCGTGAAAAGCAGCAATGTCGGAAGAGTGACCAAGGAAGAAGAGAAGCGTTGTGTCGTTGATTGCGTGACGAAGCGACCGATTTGACACCTTGGACTCTGCTCATGTTTTAGACGGTTTTCAGGTGTAAAGCAAGCAAATCACGCCGTACCTGTCGCATCTTGTTCCACCGGCAATGGAAAAGGTTCTCTGCCCTTCCCAACATGCCGCGTTGCCGTCTCGCCCAAAAACGAGTGCACCGATGGACGACGCTACCAATCTGCTGTGCACATGGTCTCGATCCATCGAATGGCTTTTGCCAATTCGAATCCCCATCACGCCGCGGTTTCGCGCTATTTCAAGGGGTTTTGCCTAAGAAAACGCTTCGTGGATCGCCGCCGGAGCAACCGGTATTTCAAACACACGGCATTTCGCAAGCCGATGGAGACCCGTGATGAAGTCGATCATTCTGCCTGCGGTTTTTCTGCTGGGGGGATCATTCGCCACGTCGATCCTTGTGGCCCAGGATCCCCCGGCGGACGGTCCTCGTGATCGCGACGCGGTGGCGAAGCGGCAAACGTTAACAACGCCAGCCTCACCCTTGCCACGACTTGCAAGTAAAAGCCAAAGTGGATCGAGACCGATTGCAAACGCAAACCGAAAGCATGCGAACGCAATGGCAGGCGGCGAAGCAGATCGAGTCGATGCGTCGAGCAGAATACCGCCGGCTACTCGGACTGCAGGCCGACGGAATCGTCACCGCCGAAGAATCCAAAGCCGCGGACGATCGGCTCGTGCAAGTCCAAGCGGAAGTCCAGTCGCTATGAAAGAAGCTGGTGGTGCTGGAAGCACGATTGGCCACGGTCCAAATTTGTTCCGAAGAAGACTGACCTGCCGTCGCCAATCGACTGTCATACCTGTTTGGCTTAGCTTCCGCTGCCGGCGCTCTTTTGGCTGGCCTGGTCTCCCAAACGTTTTAACACGTGGATGTCCACAGGTTTGACGAAGTACTCGTCAAACCCACTCTCGGTCGCCAAGCTGCGGTGCTTCTGGTCGCTGTGCCCTGTTAACGCGACGATCAACACGTTCTCTAACGCGGTTTCGCGGCGAATTTGCTGAGCAACCGAGAAGCCGCTCATGTCGGGAAGCGTCAAATCGAGTAACACGATCTGGGGACTCAGTTCAGCGAATCGCTTGATCGCGGTAGCACCATCGGAAGCAATGTGAGGATCGAATCCAAGTTTCTTCAGCAGCAAGGCGGTGATCTTTGCCGAGCCGGCCGTGTCGTCGACCACTAAAACTCGTTGACCCGTTCGACCCGCAGCACGGATCTCTGAGTCCGGCGTTAACGATCCGCCGCCCGCATCCGCGGTGGCCGACGGTTGGACCACAGGAACGCTGACCGAGAAAACACTTCCACGGCCTGGCCCGGCGCTGGATGCGTTCACGCTTCCGCCGTGCAGTTCAATGAGCTGTTTCACCAAGCTCAACCCCAAACCAAGACCGCCTTTGGCGTAATCTTTGGATCGTTGTTCTTGAGTGAACGTCGAAAACACATCGGGCAGCGTCTCTTCGCTTATTCCGATTCCATTGTCACGCACCGTGATCACAAAACGATCGCGAAGGTGACTCGTGGAAACCCAGATCGACCCTTTCTCATCCGTGTATTTTGACGCGTTGGTAAGTAGATTTGCTAACACCTGCGTCAATCGTACGATGTCCACATCAAGCAGCTCGAGATCATGGGTATGGTCAATGTGCAGGTTCTGAGCCTTGTCTTTGACCAGCGGACGGACGATTTCGAGTGCTCGATTGAGGATTTCGCGGAAAAAGACCTTTTCTCGCCGTAGTTCGATTTTTCCGTGAGCCACGCGTGCGGTTTCCAACAGATCATTGATCAAGTAGGTCATCTGTTGCAATTGGCGGCTGATCGTCTCTCGAACGTCTTGCAATACATTTGCATCGAGCGGTTCGAGTTGCAACAGCGACGCTGCGTAAGTTAGCGGCGCCAACGGACCACGCAATTCATGCGCTAACATCGCCATGAATTCGTCCTTTCGTTGACTGGCCCGCTGCAGCTCTATCGCCTTGTTTTGATTGTCCTCATTCAAAGCCATCAACCGCACGTTTGCCTTGTGAAGGTCGCGCTGCAGCGTGACAAGATGATTGTTGATCCGGCTGAGGTCGTCGTCCGTCGTCAAACCCTCTGTGAAGGTTGCGGCATCATGTTTGATGTTCGTAGACAGAGTCGTTTCAATTTCTGGTTGATCATCGCCCCACAATCGTTCGGCAATCTCAATTGCATCGATCGCATCATTCGCGGACGCATCCGCACCGGTGCGTCGCCACAGAAATGGGTCGACGTTGAATGGATATCCGCCGACCAAGATGCGAACGTCTTTACATTCAGGACGCTTGCGAACTTCGGCAATGACCTCCGATAGTCCAAACAAATGCTGCGTCATCGTCGTTGAAATGGCAAGCACGCGAGCATTGTTCGCTGCAACGGACTCTGCGATCGCTTCGGCCGGAATGTTGGCTCCGAGGTAAACAGTGTCCCATCCGCTCACTTCGAACAGATCGGTAATGATTCGCAGTCCGACCTCGTGCAACTCATCGCCGACACAAGTTGCCACCAGTGACTTCGGGGTGATCTTGTCGTTCAAAAGATAGGGTTGAATCTGGGACATGACAAACTGAGTCGACGCTGTGCAGTAATGTTCTTGCGCGACGCTGATCTTTCCCGATTCCCACAGTCGCCCTAGTTCATGCTGCGTAGGCTGAAGCACATGCAAGTAGATCGCTCGGATCTCGGTTCCGCTTTCGACGGCGTTCATGATCAACTGCACCGCGTCTTTGCGACGACTGTCCAACAACGCCGCCAGATACGTTTGTCGCAGTTCTGAAAACTCGGAGCGTGACGAAGGTCGGGGTGGCACCAACGCGGGCTCGCCACGCGAATCACTTGCTGCAAACGAATGATCCACGTATCGGGAAACGAGCTCGCCAACATCACGTTGGTTATGCGCACGCACGACGTCTCGGATGGTTTCAAAGCTTTGGCGAATATCCCATTGGTACGGTGACACCGATCGCGGCAGTCTCATTGCCCAGCGAATGTAGTCCTCGAGCAACCTCGGGCTTGTGAATTCAATACAAGCCGCCAACACGGTGATGTGCGATTCAAGTTCTGCGGCCAGCCTGAGCGGGTTCGTTTCGGACGGGCCGCCACTAAGCATGCGATCGTGGATGCGATCCGCCAGTGCACGACGTCCCTCGCAAAGTGATTTCGCAGTGATTTGCGATATTGGCAACATAACGGACAAGGATACCTAAGACGTTCGGAGGACTGCTGTGACGGTTGGGCGTGATCGTAACCCTCGATCATTAACCTGATCGATTGAATGCTGCATGACCACCACGCATGGTTCGTGAACACGAACGTAGTGTGTCGCAAATCAGTAGTTGGAATGGCGTAAACGAGCACCCAAAATCGATGGTTCGGTCTGCGGTCGACGGCGGAATCGACGCTTTAAGTAGAAGGCGTGCTGCTGCTCGTCGCCGGGAATCGCCCCCGTTGCCACGGTGCTACCTGGTTTCTTGGGAAGCCCCGAGATGGCCGGAAAACGGTAAAAACCGGTCTGTCCCCCTTTTTGCGATGCTGTTTGTCGCAAATTAATAACGGGGTGTCGCAAAAATCAGTCGTGTTGGCCCCTTGCGTGATGCATAGTGATGAGGACGTCGACGATTGCAACGACGTTCGATCCAACAAACCGATGGGGTTTGGGGACGCAAACATTTTAGTGTTATGGCTTATCTACAGAGAGGGTGTTTATGAACAAGTTGTCAGTCAAGCGAGGGTTCACGTTGGTCGAACTGCTCGTCGTGATCGCGATTATCGGCGTGCTTGTCGGTTTGCTTTTACCGGCAGTCCAAGCGGCCCGTGAAGCCGCACGGCGGATGTCATGTAGCAATAATTTCAAACAAATTGGGTTGGCGATTCACAACTATCACGCTGCCTATAACCAAATTCCAACACACGGTTCAGGCACAGGCACCGGGGGCGGTCAGCAGGTTTGGAACAACTCGAATGTGCGAAACAACACGCGTTTGAGCTTTCTAGTCGGGCTGTTGCCGTTCTTCGAACAACAAGCGTTGTGGGAGCAGATCAGCAACCCGCAAGGTTCTTTCAATGCGATGGGGCCAACGCCGAACACGACTTACGGTCCCTGGGACACCGATATTCCGGCGCTGCGTTGTCCAAGCGATCCAGGCCAGGGATTGCCGGCGAAGGGGCGAACAAACATTGCCGCCTGTCTCGGTGATTCAGCGGTAATGATGTCGTTCGGTCCCGTCAACGAAAATGGGGTTTCCAACTCGAACTTTGCCCAAGAGGCACGGGCTTCATGTCGTGGTGCGTTTGTCGCTCACCAAACCGCTCGGTTCCGCGACATTCTAGACGGTTTGGCGAACACCATCGTCGTCGGCGAAATCATGACGGACTTGGGGGACGGAAGCGTCTCGACACAGGCCAAGGAAGTTGCGGGAACCGATCTGTACAATAACCCGAGCAGTTGTCTGCCATTGGTTTCGGCAACCCGTCCTCGTTTTTGGGATTCGCCACCAACGGCAAACGGATTGGCACGTGGCTATCGCTGGGCGGACTTTGGACCGCTGTTCACCGGATTCACCACGATCCTGCCACCGAACCAAGAGATTTGTCGTGGCGACTTGCCTGCTCCGACACAGGCTACTTTCGGCACGACGTTGCCTGCGGCCGAGAATCACTTCAAGGAGATGGTTGCCACGCCAAGCAGCCGTCACCAAGGGGGTTGCCACATTCTGATGGGCGACGGAGCGGTCAAGTTCATCACCGATTCGATCGAAGCGGGCAGCAGTCGCAATACTGGCGGCGGCGGAGCCATGGTTCGTTTGGGAGGCAGTGGCAAAGCGGCTCCTGGCCAACAAAGCCCGTATGGTTTGTGGGGATCGCTCGGAACACGTGCCAGCAAAGAAGTGATCAGTAGCGACTTCTAAGCGAGCATTCCTTCGCTGGACCTTCGCGCATCGCACGGTCCAGCGACGAAAACATGCAATGGGGACGGTCGTCGAAGAGAAGAATTTCTTTTCGGTGAACGTCCCCTTTTTTCTTGTTTGCGTTTTCTTTCGTTCGGATTGTCGGCCACGCACCGCGACGCGAGTCGAGGGCGTCGCGGTGGAGTCAATGCGAGGCGTCGTCGAGCGGAGTCACTGAGTGGGCACTCACGAAAGCTGCTCGATGATCAGCGGGACGCTTCTGACGCTTTGATCCGAAATGATCACCGCCTTCTCCAATGGGCCGCGGTACTCGTCATGCTGACGTTTATCGCAGTGCAGGCTTAGGATTGGCGTTCCTCGGCGGACACGTTGCCCTACCCGGCAATGCACTTGCAGCCCCACGCTCGGATCGATGCGGTCTTGTTTCTGTTGGCGACCGCCGCCGAGTTCAATGACGATTTGTCCAAGCAATTCGCAGTCGATCTTTTCAACCCAGCCATCAACGGGGCATTCGATCATCAACTCGCTGCCGATTGGCCGAGGGAAATCGGGGCGTCCGCCCTGCGCAATCACCATCTGTTCAAAACGCTCCATCGCAATCCCGGAATCGAGATGTTTCGTCAATTTTGCAACCGCGTCGTCACGCGACAGGTCATCGTGGCAAGCGACCAACGCGTTCGCCGCAAGCTGGATCGTCAACTCGCGGACTTCTGGTGGCCCGATGCCTTGCAGCACATCCACCGCTTCGTTGACTTCGATCGCATTGCCAATCGCCGCACCGAGTGGTTGGTTCATATCGGAAAGGATTGCCGTGATCGGCAAATCGGACTGGGCGCCGACACGAATCAGCGACTGAGCCAACTGGCGTGCTTGATCGAGCGTCTTCATGAATCCGCCCGCACCGACTTTGACATCCATGACCAAGGCATCCAGTCGTGCGGCAAGTTTTTTACTGAGAATGCTGGCCGTGATCAATGCGATCGATTCGACCGTCCCGGTGACATCACGAAGGGCGTACAGACGTTGATCGGCGGGGGCGATTTCCGGGCCCGCACCGATGATGAACACACCCGTCTTTCGCAGAATCTTGGTCGATTCCTCCATGCTCAACTGAGTTCGGAACCCTTGAATCGATTCCAACTTATCCAACGTGCCTCCGGTCAATCCAAGCCCGCGTCCGCTGATCATCGGCACGTCGACGTCACAGGTGGCTAGCAGCGGGGCTAGGATCAGCGAAACTTTGTCACCCAGCCCGCCGGTGCTGTGTTTGTCGACGCGTGGCCGGTCGCTGCATCGAGGCAACTTGTCACCGCTGCGGACCATCGCACCCGTCAAAGCACTGATCTCCGCCGGCTGCATGCCGTTGATACAGATCGCCATCGCGAGTGCGGCCATTTGGTAATCGGCCACCTTGCCGCTGCAAAATCCGTCGATCAGAAAGTGGATTTCAGCATCGCTGAGCGTTTGACCGTCACGTTTTTTTGCCAATAGGGTTGCAGGTAGCATTGCCAAAAACCTTGTTGGTGACGAAAAAGATTGCAAACCGCTATAGTGACGATAGACAATCCAGCGGGTGTAGCATACTGGCGGCTGCGTTTCGATCCGCGTATCGTCTGCAAAGGCAATTGATCAACGGAGAACGGTTTGGCACCCGCACAGTGGGGTTGCCACTCTCGTTTTTACGATCGAAGCAAGGCAAAATGATGTGAGCCGACGGCGTTAGCCGCGGGCAAGTTTTCAACGAAATGGGCTGGCCCTGATCTAGCGCCCAATGCCAACTACTTTACTAGCGGTGCGTCGCAAGCCGCCCGGTTGCAGCGATTAAAAACATTCGATTTAAACTAGGCGGCTTACGCCGCACCGCTACACCTCACACAAGTCCGATTTTACCTCACAAAAGTTAAAAAGAAACGCGATGAAATATCGACTTGCCTCCCTTGTCTTTCTTGGCTGGATGTTCGTATTACTAGCAACCCCATTACTAGCAACCCCAGTGCCAGCCGACGACGCGACTGCCGACACGACTGCGGGGACCGAGAACACGGAATCGAGCAGCGAGATCCAAGCGGGACCAAGAGCGTTGTCCAAGGCGTTTCGCGTTGCCGCGCGGCGAGCGACACCCTCGGTCGTCACCGTGTTTGCCTATGGACAAAACGTCGAAGCGGCCGAGGAAGAAACCGACACCGAACGTCCGGGCCCCACCCCGCCGCAAAAGGAAAGCGTCAATGGCGACGCCATTCCGTTGACCGGTTTGGGTTCTGGAGTGATTCTCAGTGAAACCGGATTGATCATCACCAACAATCACGTCATCACCGGGGCGAGAAAGGTGGTGGTGCAACTCGCGGATGAAACGGAGATCGAGGCTGTCGAGGTGCATGGCGATCCCGATAGCGATGTGGCCATTGTGCGGATTGAACGTGAGGAGCCGTTTGATGTCGCCACGTTGGGTGATTCGGATCTGATGGATATCGGCGACTGGGTGCTTGCGATCGGCAGCCCGTTTCGGTTGGAAGCGACCGTCAGCGCCGGAATCATTAGCGCAAAAAATCGAACGCTCAAGCGGATTCGCCGCGGTCGGCTGTTGCAAACCGATGCGGCAATCAACCCCGGCAACTCGGGTGGACCGCTGATCGATTTGGATGGAAAGATGATCGCGATTAGCACCGCCATCGCCACTCGTAACGGGGGCTATCAAGGCATCGGATTCGCCATTCCGATTAATCAAGCGAAATGGATCGCCGATGAATTGGCGGCTCATGGACATGTTCGTCGCGCCGCGTTGGGGATTCAGTTAGCCGAACTGAATCCCAAGGTGGCTAAGAAAGTCAATTTGCCGGTGGGATTGGGCGTGCTGGTTTATCAAGTGATCTCGGGGTCGGCTGGCGAACACGCCGGATTAAAACCGCTGGACGTGATCCTCGAATTTGCTGGCGAACGCGTCGACAAACCGAGCAGCTTGCAAGAGGTCATCGAACGCAAACCGATCGGTTCGATGCAGGAAGTCAAAATCTATCGAGCAGGTAAAGAAATGACGCTACAAGTCGAACTTGCCTCGGTCGAGGACCCGACGTTACAGAAGAGCGAAGATAAAAAGAACGAAGACGACAAGGACCAAGAAGCTGAGAACGAAGAAGCCGAGTAGCGAAGAAGCCGAGTAGCGAAACTCGCCAAGAGTTTCGTCCGCCCCTACTCGGATTCCTTGGATCCCTTTACTTCGTCCACTACGTCGCTGTCCGTCGTTTCTTTTTCCGTCGCTTCTTGGTCTTTGTCCGCCAACAGATCCGCAATCTCAAAGTGTTTATTGTTGCGGGCAAAGACTTCGGCGGTGTCGCCGTCGACATCCTTCATCGTCTTGTCGGCGCCATGTTCCAATAGCACCTCGACGACTTTCATCTGGCCCTCGGCTGCCGCCATCATCAGCGCGGTAAAGCCTTCGGTTTCATCCTTCAAATTCACATCCGCTCCGTTGTCGATCAGCAACTCGACCGTTTTGGGAAAGTCGCCCGAGGCAGCATGGATCAGCGCGGATTTGCCTTCCGAATCTCGCTCGTTGATGTCGAACTTGTTTCGCAACAGAAACTTCACCACTTCGTCATGCCCGTTGTAGGCAGCTAGATGCAACGCGTTGTGACCTCGTTCATTTTTGACACCGATTTCGGTACCGGACTTGATCGCCATCTCGATCACTTGCATGTTCCCGTCCAGCGCTGCCATCAAGTACGCGTCGTCGCTGAACTTGGGTTGATGGACCGGTAATGGGGCGGCTTTTGATTTCGCGGCACTCGAGTCATGGGTGCTGGATTCACCGGTGGCCGCGGTTTCCGTCTTGGCGGCCGGTTCAACCGTGTCCGTCGGCGGAGTGCATCCGTTGAAAACGGAAAGCGAGGCTAGGATCATCGAAACCGATAGCGCGTGGCGTTGTGTGTTTTTCATGTTGCGAATTGTAGTCGAAACTCCGAGCCTCGGGAAATGTCCCTAAAATTCAATCAATGCCGTGACGAAATGCACGATCAACACGTATAGCGTCGTCCATAGCACGGTCGACGTGATCGCACCGCTGACGTCATTGGCCGACTTCTTGGGGGCCAAACCCTGGTAATAGGCGATACAGGCGATGCCAAACCCGCAGATCAGATTCTTGGTCAATACCCACTGCCATCCACGCAGTAACGAGCCGTCGATTGCGGCAAGATTGCGATAAAAATTCTGTTGCCAAAAATAAGGGCCCTCGTTGGGATGCGTCGACAAAAACGTTACCAAGCTGATCAGCTTCGCCGCACTCAGCGACATCCATTCCAGCATCGGCGTTGCGATCACAAACGCGATCACAATCGGCAGCAGCAAATACGTTCGCGGCTTGACCCCAAGTGTCTGTAACGCATCAACTTGACCTCCGTACCGTTTCACACCGACATCGGCGGCGACAGCGGCGCCACAGCGTGCGGCGATCAAAATCGTTGCTAGTACCGGGACCAAGATGCGGTACAACGCAAAACCAATCGACGCCAGTAATTCGTCGATCAATAGCGGCTGGGTGTAGGCTTGAAAGGGTAAGAATTCAAACGTGAAATAGGTGCTGGTAAACCCAATGATCATCCCTGCCAAGATCAGATAGAACCAAGCCGACGGCCCGCCCACCAACCGCAAGTAGTGCAGTACAAACCGCATTCCCCAGCGAAAATGAGGGAAATAGGGACGCAGCTCGAACGGCAACGCCATTGCGGTCCAGATTGCCGATCCGGTCGCGGTAAAAAAATCGTCAACGCGTTGCCGAGCCAGCCTCGTGTAGCGTGACATTCGCGTTGCCGGATCGTCGTCGCTGGTGTTGTCGGCCAGTGCAACCGGCTGCATCCGCGTTGAGATTTGGTCCCATTGGTCTTGCTCGATTCGTATCAAGCGACTGGTTTGTGAATCGAGCAACAGCACTTCGTCGGCGATCGGCAGCAGCGTTAGATAATCATGCGTGACCACGATGCTGGTGGTACGGTGGATCGTTTGCGTGTGCCGAATCAATTCGGCTACTTTGCGTCCGCTGGCTGAATCAAGCCCGCTGGTTGGTTCGTCGTACAGCAAGACGTCCGGTGCGGCCGCTAGGGTGCGGGCGATCGCCAAACGTTGTTTCTGGCCACCGCTTAACGCTGAAACTGACGTGTGCGCGGGGACGCCAAGTTCATCGACCCAGTCGCGGGCCGATTGCGATGGCGGGGCCGAGGGATCGCTGCGGTGGTCGATGGCAAATTGGACATTCCCCGTCGGCGACAATTCGTCGAACAACGCAAATTGTTGAAACACGATGCCAACGCGGGTCAACAAGCCATTGCGGCGATTTTGCATCGGATCATCATGGCCGATCACGATGCTGCCCTGCCACGAAATCGCCTCGTCATCGCGACGCAGCAATCCAGCCAACGTTCGCAGCAAAACCGATTTCCCCGCACCGCTGGCCCCCACGATCACCGTGATTTTGCCTGCTGGAATCGTTAGCGAGGTATCGCGAATCAACACACGATCGGCGACTTGAATCTGCAGATCGATCAACCGCAGCGGCAACCCTTCGCCGGCTACCGCAGAGGCATCCCATTCTTTATCGAGACTCACTGGGCGTCCTTTTCCGCGAGATACACGATCGGATACGCCATCCATTGATCCGAAACCGGGATCACGCGATCGGCGGAATCGCCACGTCCGTCTTGTCTTGGCGATGCGATGATCCAGCGGCGATCTTTGCCAAAAATTTGATTTCGCAGAACCAGAGCGAATGCGGGATCGATCCCTTCGTCTTGAGTGCCAAAAAGCTCGTCGCCAATGTTGCGAAGCACCGGTTCCATTCGCCGCGACGCTAAATCGATCGCACGACGTGCTTCTTCGCTCTGCCACACATCCGACCAAACTTGACGCAGTCGTTGGTTCTCGACCAGGGTTTCCTGCAGGATGACTTTGACGAGCTGCTGTGCCTCGGGATCTTGCGCAATGTCACTGGCGACATCTGCCAACTCGCCACGGACGACCGGATTCGCCGCGGTTTCCACAAGGATTTTTTGGACTGTCGCAACGATTTCATCCATGTTTCGTTCCAGGACGGGGCCGACGTCCTTTTGCACAAACCGTTGCCATTCTTCATTGAGCAAATTCTGCTCAGGCAGGGGCGTGCGATCATAGACAGCACGCCATCCAAACCGCCACAGCGAAGCCCGCTCCCAAATCTGTTGCCCGATTTTTTCCGCCGTCGGACGTCCGTGTTCCTTGACGATCGGCATGATCTCTTCCCGCGCCAACGGGATCAAGCGTTCCCGGACGACTTCATCGTTCCATCGCTTTGCCAATGCGTCGATGTCACCGCGATGACGTGCGATCGACCGTTTCAATTCGGATTCAATCACCGGCAACGATTGTTGAATCGATTGCTGGACCAAAGGTTGGAAGGCCTGTGAAAATTCGTCTCCGTACAATCGTATTGCCTCGGCGAGCTGCTGACGAATTCGTTCTCGTTTTTGTTCGGGCAGCATCAATTTGGCAACATCCTCGAGCCGTCCATCGTTGTGATATTGGACCCATTGGACTTCGTCCGCGGCCAATCCGGAATCGTACCAAGCAATCGTAACGCTTGGTGGTTCGGTGCTGGGAAGCGAGGGATCAGGCGTGCGATCGACCACATGACCGACTTGCCGATAATCGCCTGTCGCATCCATTCGAAACACAGGATCGTATTGCCGCAATCGGCCCGAAAGGTCGATTGCGGTGATCCGAGTGGGACGGGTGCTCAGGAAACGAACAAGCGGAGTGCGATGCGAGTGGTCCGCGTCGGGATCGGTGGGCGAATCAACCCGCGCGATCGCCGCCATCGTCACCACCGACATGGCGATCCAAAACAATACCCCGGCGATGCGTTTGTGGGTTCGATTCACGAAGCTGAATAGTGCCTTTGAAAAGGAAGAAGACTGCTGATTTAGGAGCATTGACTACAGGCCGGAGGCCGATACACCCTCTGCCGGTGGCGTGAGCCACCGATCAGTGGAGGCGGGTAAACATAGCCCAGCGGGCGACACATTCTCGGTCATTGTGTCGGCCTCCGGCCTTACGTCGCCAGGTCGCCTCTAAACCGTTGGCTCACGCCAACGGCAAGTCATGTTTCGGCCTCCGGCCTATTCCCTCAGAATCCGGCATACTCTCGGCCTACTCAGGGCGCGCGAAACTCGTACACCCATCGACGCGTTTCTCTATTTTACCGATCCTCGGATTTGGGCAACATTCGGAAAAACCATTCGGGGGATCCATGACGCAGTTGGTCGACGATCACGGCCACGATAATGATGCCGCCGATGATGATGTGCGTGTACGTATTAGGGATTGACAATTGCGAACACCCGCTGCGGATCACCGTGATGATCAATGCGCCGACCAGCGTTCCAAAGATCGATCCTCGGCCCCCGCTAAGACTGCCGCCGCCGAGCACGACTGCGGCGATGATCTCGAGTTCTTTGCCACTGCCGTCACTGGGGTTGCCGTTTTTGACATCGGCAAAATAGAGCAGCCCGCCAATGGCGACGAAAAATCCTGACAACGTGTAGACCGCGACGACGGTCCATGGCACGTTGATCCCGCACAAGCGAGCCGTCGATTCGCTCGACCCGATCGCAAACACATTACGACCGAACACCGAAAACCGCATCAACAGGTCAACCAACACCGCCAACACCGCGGCAATGATCACGCTGGTCGAGATCGGTAATCCCGAGATCAAATAGTTCTCGCCATTGGATCCGGTGTAACACAGATACCGTAGCCAAACCGGGATGTTTTCTTTCGGGGCGTACACGGTCGATTCGGAAGCAATGATTTGGCCGACCCCCAAAAAGATCGTCATCGTCCCCAGCGTGACAATGAACGGAACCACTTTGGTCGCGCTGATCAAACCGCCGTTGAGGAACCCGCACAGCGCACCGGTAAACACCGTCGCGGCCAATGCGAGACACATGGTCCAAGCAAACCCTGGATCGCCAGCGGCAACCGAGGAATTTTTCAATAGCAGTGCCAATACGGTGCCACTGAGCGTCAATGCCGTGCCGGCGGACAAGTCGATGCCGCCTGCGATGATGATGATCGTCATTCCGAACGCAGGCACTGCGATCAGCGACGCCGAACTCATGATCACGCGAAAGTTACGTGCCGAGAAAAAATAGCCTTCGCTGAATGCGTAGTCGGCCAACGAGAAAAAGAGGACGATGATCAGCAGGGCGAACAGCGGACCGAGTTGTGAGCGGAATAACTTTTTTAGCATTGGCAGAAAATGTTCAGACGTTGGTGATTTGGGCGAGCGGCAATGGAGTCTAGATTGCGGCCACTTCGTGTGATTCCTCGCTGCTGATCGCAGCGGTCATGATTTCGTCTTCGGTCCAATCTTTGGCGTCGCGGGTTTCACGAAGCTCGCCTCGTGACATCACTCCGATGCGGTCACAAACCGACAGCAACTCAGGCAGATACGAACTGACAAAGACCACCGTTTTTCCGGCCGTCGCCAACTCACCCATCATACGATAAATCTCGGCTTTGGTGCCGACGTCGATTCCTTTGGTCGGTTCGTCGAGCAACAGGATGTCTGCCTTTTGGTGCAGTATCCTCGCGATCGCGACCTTTTGCTGGTTGCCGCCGGAAAGGTCCGACACCGGTTGGTTCCCTGAAACCGCTTTGACTTCGACGCGTTTCATCAGTTCCGCTGCCACCGTCGCACGTCGGCGGAGATTCAAGAATCCCCATTTCGTGTACGGCTTCAGCGATCCCAAGGTTGTGTTTTCGATGATCGATAAATCTTGGGCCAACCCTTCCCGTTTGCGGTCTTCCGAAAGCATCCCGAAACCCGCTTTCATCCGAGCGGGGATGGTGTCCTTGATTTTTTTCCCTGCGACGTAGACCGATCCGGCATCGATCACGTCCAACCCGAAGATGCTGCGTAGCAGTTCGGTGCGTCCCGAGCCGACCAATCCGGCCACGCCAAAGATCTCGCCTCGGCGAAGTGCCAGGTTGACGTGTTGTGGATACGGCGATCCCGTCAATTCACGCACATCGACCCAGGGTTCGCCGATCGTGTGCGGAACAACGGGATACAGATCCTCGACGTCGCGGCCGACCATCAGCGAGATGATTTGATCGTCGCTGATGTCAGCGATCATTCCCGATCCGACATTGTTACCGTCACGCAGCACCGAATAGCGGTCGGCGACCTCGCGGACCTCTTCGAGAAAGTGGCTGATGTAGACGATGCCGTAACCGGATTTCTTCAGCGTGTTGATGATCTCGAACAACCGAGCAACGTCCTTTTGTGGCAGCGAGCTCGTCGGTTCGTCGAACAGGATGATTCTGGCATCGCTGGCCAAGGCCCGTGCGATCTCGATCAATTGTTGCGTCGCAACCGATTGTTCGCCAACGATCGCCTTCGGATCTAATCCCGCCAATCCGACTGTCGCGAGCATCTTGGTCACCTTGTCACGCTGTGTCGAACGCAGCAGCAACCCGCCACCGCTCCCCTGGTGGCCGAGCAAGATGTTATCTTCGACACTCAGGTCGGGCGCGAGATTCAGTTCTTGATAGATCATCGCCACGCCGCGGGTGCGAGCGTCATGCGGACCGCTTGGGCAATACGGTTTGCCGTCGATCGACATGGTTCCCGAGTCGGCTAGATGAGCTCCGCTTAGCGTTTTTAACAACGTGCTTTTACCGGCGCCGTTTTCGCCGATCAACGCCAACACTTCACCGCCATACACCGACAAGGAGACATCGTTCAGCGCGATCGTGGGGCCAAAGCGTTTACTGATCTGTTGGATTTCGAGTAACGGCTCAGGCATCTACTGGACCATTTCAGGATTCAAGAGTTTTTTGATTTCCGGTTCGTCCATGTTTTCAGGCGTCGCCACGTATTCGCCCGTCGATTGAAACTCGGGAACCTCTTCGCCTTGCATGTTTTTGACCAGCGACATGATCGATTGGTAGCCCATTTCGATCGGGTCTTGCAACACGATCCCGCTGCAGGATCCGTCACGCAGTCCTTCGATCAACGCATCACTTGGGTCAAAGCCAATCAGTTTGACCTTCTTGTTCAATCCCGCATTGCGAAGCGATTCGAGCGTTCCGTTGGCGTTGGGTTCACAGACGGCGAAAATGCCGTTTAGGTCTTTGCCATGGATCTGCAGCAATTGGTCGACCTTTTCTTTGGATCCGGTCGCATTAGCGCCGGCAAATTCGTCCGACGAGACGACTTTGATGTTCGGGTACTTTTTGATCCCCTCTAAAAAGCCCTCTTCGCGTCGCTCGGTGCTTTCGCTGCCCGCCAAATAACGCAGCAGGATGACATTCCCCTTTTCACCGATGGCTTCGGCCATTTGGTCGGCAGCCAATTGGCCTCCTTTGAAATTATTGGTCGCAACGTAGCTAACGATTTCGGGACCTTCATCCAAACCGCTGTCAAAAATCACCACGGGGATCCCTTCGCCGATCGCTTCATCGACCGCATCCACCAAGCCGCCCTTTTGGTTCGGCGCCAACGCGATCCCGTCGACCTGCATGGTGATCATGTTTTTCACCACTTCGATTTGGCTACCGGTGTCATCTTCGACAACCGGGCCACGCCAAATGATCTCGATGTTGCCAATCTCGTCGGCCGCTCGTTTGGCACCGAGATGCACGGACTTCCAAAATTTGTGACTTGTCCCTTTGGGGATGACTGCGATTCGCAGCGTTTCTTTGCCGTCGCCTCCGGACGAATTTCCAGCCGTTTGCGTGTCGCTTCGTCCACAGCCGGCAATCAAAAGCAACATGATCGCGGCCAACGAGCCAAACCTGGGGAAAGCGAATCTTGGAAACGATGTCATCGAAATAGTCGTCCTTTGAATGAAGATGGAAACGAAAGGCATCCGCCGGAATAAACGCAATCGCTTCCCCCCATGGGGTTTACGATTGCCGAGTCGAGGCCCGCAGCGAGGCCGCAAGGGGGTTCCGCGGTCCTTTAAGGCATCGTCCGTTAAGATACATCAAACGACGCGAGTTCGCTCGCCCGTTTGGCAAATCCGGCGAGCAGAAGCGGATAGATTTTCGCTGGATGACGCGTTATTTTCGATTCGATTATTTTTCCCGCCACGATCACCGAGTTGGCAAACCACAGCCCGCCGTCGGTTCCCATGCACAGAATCTCGTCAGCTGCGGCAAAACGGGCAGGCGACAGCCGTTCTTTTTTCCAGCTCAGCGATTCGCACGCGGCCAATTCCTCAACCACCCTTTGAGTGACGCCGCCGAGGACTTGGTCGGGTTCCGGCGAGACAATCGTTTGGCCTTCGACGATCGCCAAATTAGCAATGCTGGTTTCGGTCACGCTGCCGTCATCGTCAACCAGCACGCCGATTACGTCCGGATTGGTCGCATGTGACGAGACATTTTCGATCGCAGATCGAGCCAGCCTGTCGGCATGATAGTAGTGCAGACGGTTGCGAACTTTGATCGATCGAGGCCACGAGGCGGCCGGCGGTTGGACGACGTCGGTGATCACCAACGATTGGCCAAGAGTTTGCCGTTGATGGTTCAGCGAATGATTCAGCCGGTTCAGATGCATCGCCAACGTGGGTTCGCCCGATCCCGCCACGCCAGGCGTGGCAAAGATCGTGATTCCGATGTCACGCTGCCCCGCGATTGCATCACGGTTTCTCATTAACAGTTCACGAAGGAGAGCGACCATCGTCGCTCGATCGGGCAGCGTATCGATTCCGAGGAAACTTGTGGTGGCATCAAACCGGTCCAAATGGTCCGGCAGTCGAAAAAGGTGTCCACCGTAGGTTCGCATTCGTTCAACGGCCGTCACGCCTTGGCGAAAGCCCACATCATGGATCGATAGTTTCAACGTGCGCGCACGAATCCAGTCGCCACAGAAATAGGCGATGCAGTCGTCCACGTCGAATGAATCCACGTTCGTGTTTTGAGCTGAAGTCACCAATCACCAAGTTGGAATGCGTGTGTGAAGCCGCGGGCTGATAAATCGATGGAGTTGCTTATTTGGCATTACGACATTTCTTGTGTCACCTCTCCCGGCGCAGCAGGGAGAGGTCGAACGGGCCCTTAGGCCTCGTTCGGGTGAGGACCGACCGCGCAAGCGAGCGTTGAGTGCCGTGGACTTGCTCGGTCGGCCCTCACCCGAGCATCGCTGAAGGCTCTGCTCGACCTCTCCCAAACTTCGTTTGGGAGAGGTGACCGGACTCGGTCGCTTCGCGATAAAGGCCATCCGTCTTGTGTCATTGTGGATGGCATTGGGCGCAAGCTGATAAATCGATGGAGTTGTGTATTTGACGTTACGACATTTCGTTTGTCACCTCTCCCGGCGCAGCAGGGAGAGGTCCAGCGGGCCCTTTAGGCCTCGTTCGGGGGAGGGCCGACCACGCAAGCGAGCGTTAAGTGCCGCGGAGTTGCTCGGTCGGCCCTCACCCGAGCAATCGCTGAAGGCTCTGCTCGACCTCTCCCAAACTTCATTCGGGAGAGGTAGCAGGACTCGGTCGCTTCGCGATAAAGACCAACCGTCTTGTGTCATTGTAGATGCATTGGGCGCAAGCTGAATAATCGATGGAGTTTTCTATTTGGCAATACGACATTTAGTTTGTCACCTCTCCCGGCGCAGCAGGGAGAGGTCGAACGGGCCCTTAGGCCTCGTTCGGGTGAGGGCCGACCGCGCACCCTAGCGCCGAGTGCCGTGGACTTGCTCGGTCGGCCCTCACCCGAGCATCGCTGAAGGCTCTGCTCGACCTCTCCCAAACTTCGTTTGAGAGAGGTGACAGGACTCGGTCGCTTCGCGATAAAGGCCAACTGTCTTGTGTCATTGTAGATGGCATTGGGCAGCGCGAGTCGCGGACTGATTAATCGATGGAGCTGTTTATTTGACATTACGACATTTCTTGTGTCACCTCTCCCAGCGCAGCAGGGAGAGGTCGAACGGGCCCTTCAGGCCTCGTTCGGGTGAGGGCCGACCGCGCAAGCGAGCGTTACGTGCCGTGGACTTGCTCGGTCGGCCCTCACCCGAGCAATCGCTGAAGGCTCTGCTCGACCTCTCCCAAACTTCGTTTGGGAGAGGTGACAGGACTTCGCCGCTTCGCGTTAAAGGCCATCCGTGTAGTGTCATTAGTGAATCAACCAAGCGTCCTCGACAAGCTGAGCCATCTCGCAGCCCGCACTGCAGGGGCGTTCGTAGTAATCCAACTCATCGTGTGTGTGTCCAATCCACGATGAACACTCGCGAGCTCGCAACCAAATGCGGCTGCCGTCGGTTCGCGGGGCAAACGATTGTAGACGTCCGAATCCGATCGCCATCGTGCCTCGAACCTTGTCGATTAACCAATAGCGTTTGAGCACCGAATCCTTCTGGTTGTACAGCAGCAACAGTTGATCGATGTTGCTTGTTGCCAATGCGTGATAGTCATTGGGAGCCAACCAATCCTTTTCGATCGCCGGGGCAACCAACCCGACATCGATGCGGGCGTTGACAATCGGCTCGCATGGCAACGAACGTCCGCCGAGCGATCCGCCGGCCAACGCATGCAGTGAACCGGTCACGACGCGGCCACCAAAACTGTAGCCGATCAAGGTCGACGGCACGCCACTGCGAAGATGCTGTTTCAGCAACCAAGCCAAGTACAGCCCTTGCGTGTCCGTGAACTTTGCTTTCTCACGAATATCGTGACTGATGAATTTTTCCTTCGCACTCGGCCAACTCCAAATTACCCAATCAACGGGCCCCGCCGAACGGCGGCAAGCGATCTCGCGATGAATTCGCAAACCGCGGCGAATCGCTTCACACGACGTGAATCGGTAACCATGCACGTACACCACGACCGGACGCTCTGGTAACAAGCCGCCAAGGTATTCGTCCATCGATGAGGGTGTTTGGCATCCGTTGGAGGACAGCCGAGAAACCGAGAACTGAGGTTGTTCGAAATCGGCGCAGCAAACCGAGCGAGAGATGCCGCGTGTACTGATCAGCCAAATACGATCCTGGGCAACGGATTCGTCGCTCGGGCAAGCACCCTCAACGTCTACAGGTAATACCGATTCACTGTGTGGCAACGTGACATCATCTAACACCGAATCATCCAGCACCGAATCATCCAGCACCGAATCATCCGACACCGAATGGATCACATCCACCGCGACTGCCTCAGCGGCATGCGAGCAAGGGGATGCCACCAACGAAGCGATGGTCAAACAAGAACAAAAGAATCGGAGGGTTTCTTGCATCTCGGTTTGAATTGGTTTTGGGGCGGTTCGCGCAGTGTGTTGACTTGGTGCAACAAATTGTTGCCGAAAAATAACGATGTTGCGTTTGCACATCACAAATAGCGTCCTACTTTTAACTGGTTCTCCGATCGAGAACTCCGAATACGCTCGCTATGCATGTGAAGGAAAAAGAAATGAATACTCGCTTTATGTCGGTTATCGCAGCGATGACGCTGCTTGTTGTCAGTTCGGGATGTGGAACGCTGCGACAATTTTGGTTTGGACGCGGCGCTCGATGCGGTTTATGTAATCGCGCCCAGTCGATTGTTCCAGGCAATCTCAGTGTGATGCCTCAGCCTGCGCCGTGCACTCAGACGCCATGGGTGCCCGTCGCTCCTCAACCGCAAGTCCCATTGGCCGTGGCACCCACGCCAGGGTGCGAATGCAACACGTATGCCGGTCCTGAGCTGGGATGTGGCTCGGAAGTTGCCGCGAAATGTCCCGCCTGTAATTCGGTCAGCAGTGGCTATGGATCGTCACTTGACCAGTACGGAAACGCAGTAAATGACCCCTATTTGCAAGGGGAAATTGTCGGCAGTTCCATCTACGACAATGGCACGATCTATGGAAACTCAGGCAACATCATCTCGGATGATTTTGACGCACGAGGCGACCGGATCATCAGCCGTGATCCGCTGCCACCGGGTGCCGTACCCGCTAACTAGGATGGCGATCCCATGTGGATTCGCACTGGTAAATCGAAAACGGTCCGTCCCGCGGACTACAATGAATAAAAAGTGAGCGACGATCGCAGAGGTGCCGGTGTCAAAGCCTGGTACTTCTGCGATCGTTTCGGTTATCCCTTTTTCAGCATTTTGATGAGATATGAATAAGAAACTTTCCTCCCCAAGCACCCCGCAATTAAGTCGCCGAAGTCTGTTGGGACAAGCGTTGCACCAGGTCGGGATTTGCAGCGTGGGGGGACTCGCTCTTTCACAACTCGCCTTGGCCGACGATCCGGTCCAACCCGAGTCGAGCGATGCGTCAGACGAACCGGATGCGGTTCCATCACGATTGACTTTTGATTCGCCGCAAATTCAACAGTGGCGGATTGGGATGGTGTTAACCACTCCGGTGATGTGTACCAATGTGATCGCAACGTTTCCGGTTCCAACCGAATGGCCCGAACAAAAGGTCACCGTGGTAAATCGAGTGATCGATCCGATCGTGCGTGCTTGGGAGGTTCGTGATCTGGCCAGCGGTGCGAAGCAAGTCGCGCTGCAGATTCCGCAGGTTCCCGCCGGCGCGAGAGTCGAAATGACGTTTGTATTCCAGATCGAACGTTCTCGGATTCTTCCTCCGACGCAAACCGATGATCTAGTCATCCCCCAGCGGCCCTCGCGAGAGCTTCGCAATTACCTTGGCAACAGTCCCAATATCGACGCCAGCAATTCCATCATCCGATCGGCGTCTCGAGAGTTGGCCGCACAAGAAGCCGAGAACGATTGGCAACGCGTCGAACAGATCTATGACTATGTGCGAGAAAAGGTCGAGTACGTCGAAGGTCCGCTGAAAAACGCCTCGGTCGCACTTCGCGATGGCAAGGGCGACTGCGAAGAAATGACCAGCCTAGTGGTGGCACTGTGCCGCAACGCTCGTGTTCCCGCGCGGATGGTATGGATCCCAGGCCACTGTTACCCCGAATTCTATCTCGAAGACGGTGATGGCAATGGTTTCTGGTTCCCCTGTCAAGCAGCCGGGACTCGCCAATTCGGTCGCATGGATGAATACCGCCCGGTCCTGCAAAAAGGCGACCGCTTCAAAGTGCCCGAGAAACGCCAACCCGTGCGTTACGTTGCCGAGTACTTCAAATGCGATCGCAAGGGCAAAGGCAATCCAGATCCAGGGTTCGTTCGCGAACAGATCGAAATCTAGTGCCCAGTGGGGTATCCGCAGCAGCGCGATCGGACTGCGTCGCGGCTACACCATTCGCATCGTTTTCCATTTGCCATGGACGAATCGCGCGGTCATGCAAACGGCCAACAACCATACCCACAGCGTGATCATCCACCACCACCAATGCAATTGGCCTTGGCTCGGTTCGTTGCCAACGCCAATGGCAAACGCCACGACGGACGACATCAAACCGGTGCCCAGCACGAACCAGGTGTCGCCGGCACCTCGCAAGGCGCCTGCCAGAATCAATTGGGTTGCGTCCATCACGACGTAAAACGCGACAAACTTCAACAGCCCTTTGGCAATCGAAATCGCCAGCGCCGAATCGGCCGTGGGCGTGTTGATCTCGTACAACTGCATCATCACGCCGGGAAAAATCAGGTAGGCGATGCACCACAGCAGCGAATACCCCCATCCGACTAACAAGGCTGCCAATACGCTTTTGGCGGCACGTCCAGGCCCGCTTTCAATCAAATGCCGGCCCACCAGCACCGATGCGGCGATCGACACACCAACCAATGGAATGAAGGCGACCATGTTAAAGTTGATTGCCATCGTCGTTGCCCGCAGAGGAATGTCGCCGAGTCGACCAATTCGCAACACAATCGCCGTGAATCCCCCTGCTTCGGTGACATACATCAACCCGGTGGGAAAGCCAAAAAAGAGCAGTTTGGTCAACAACGCGCCGCTGAACCCGATGCCGCTACGAACTTGGTATCGATTGTCGCGGTCGTAATAGAAGATCAGCAGCCCAAAGCAGATCGCTTTGAACCAAAATGCCATCGAACTGGCGATCGCCGCACCGGCAATCCCCATTTCAGGAATCGGTCCCGCTCCGAAAATCAACAACAAATCCAACACGACATTCAATAGCCCCGATAACAGACTGACCCACATGATCACGCGGGTCCGCTGGGTACCACTGAAAAATCCGCTCAGCGCGTTCTCGAGCACCGCACCAACGCCACCGAGCATCAACCATCGCAGGTACGTTGTTTCTGCCTGGATCAACTCGCTGGGTTGTTCGGTCAATCGGAACAGATCGTCTGCGTTGTAGGCGATCCAGGCAAAGAACGGGGTGGACAACAAGGTCAACCAAACGGATTGCCAAAGGAAGCGGCCGATCTTGTCCTCTTCGTCCGCTCCGACGTATTGGCTGATGATCGCACCGGTCATCGATGCGATCCCGATCGGTAAACAAATGCTAACCCAAAAGAAATTGCCGCCCGCCATCGATGCACTCATCGACGCGCCGTTGTACCACAACAATAGCGTGCGGTCGACAAACAACACCAGCGAAAAGGTGCCCGCGCTAACCATCAACGGCAACGCAATGACGAGCAGCTCGACAAAGATAAATCGAAACGATTGTTGCGAAGCGTCGAGGCGGTGTTCGTTCACGATGCGTTGCAGTCCATTGCTTGCGGATCAACTACGGCGTTAAAAACACCTGCAGGGTGCGGCAGCCATGGGCGCCTAGCACCAGCGATTGTTCGATGTCGGCCGTCTTGCTAGGCCCTGAGACAAACACGCCAAACGGTGATTTCGGAGTGCCAATTCGTGCATAACCTTCGTGCAGGTTATGAACCAGATCGCTGCGGGACACGACGATGGCTAAATATTGAGCGATGAATAACAACACACGGTGTGGCATCGTTGCCCCTTCGACCCAAATCGCACCGTTCTCGGCGACCGCGAACTCGCCTTTCGCGATCGTCCAATCGACGGATGCCAACGCATGCGGATCATCGATCGTGGCAACGTCCAAGCTTCCTGGAATCGCCTCAGGCACCAACGACACCACTCGTTTTGCATTGGCGTAAACCGGAATATCACTCAGGATTTGAGCGATTTGCTGAGCGTCATCGACCAAGTGGGCTTGGCCACCGACGGTGGAAAGAACCTCGATGAATTTTTCCACCGGATCGTCAAAGTGTACCATCCGGTCATGCTCGATCGTGGGCAATCCTGGGCCGATGACTTGTTTTCCAGTCAAACGGTCGAGCACGGCTTGGCGGCTGGTGGTCGTGGCAGGCGTTTTCTTAAGCATCGTTAACGTTTCCGGTTTTCTGCATACCAATGACGGAAGCTCTCACGCGGAGGTTCGGGCAATTCGCGTGCGATGGTCCAAGTATTGAGCCGATTATGAGTTGCCCAATGAGGCAGGATCTTGAGTGATTTTCGTCCCATCCAACCGGCCATCGAAAACAAGCGGGGGCTACGGAACAGGATCGAAGCCGCCTTCATGCTGATTCGTTTGGAATAGGGCAACAGATTCTCCCCGACCAATTCCTTGCGCCATGCCAACAATTGATGGTGCAGTGGAATTTTCACGGGACACACGTCGCTGCATGATCCGCACAAACTGCACGCATACGGCAGACTCTTGTATCGCGACGAATCTCGCGTCGGCGACAATACCGATCCGATCGGTCCCGGCACGGTGGCGCTGTAGCTGTGGCCACCGCTGCGGCGATAAACCGGGCACGTGTTCATGCAGGCACCACAGCGAATGCAATGCAATGCTTCACGAAACTCGTTGCTGTTTCGCAGCCGGCTGCGACCGTTGTCGACCAACACGATGTGCAGTTCGCTGTTGGGATCGCGAGGCCCATGGAAATGTGAGGTGTACGTCGTGATCGGTTGCCCGGTCGCACTGCGAGCCAACAAGCGGATGAACACCGACAAGTCTTGGAAACGGGGAACCAGTTTTTCGATCCCCATGCAAGCGATGTGCACGCGAGGAAGCGAGACACCAAGATCCGCATTGCCTTCGTTGGTGCAAACGACCAAGCCGCCGGTTTCCGCGATCGCAAAATTGACTCCGGTGATTCCCACTTCACCCGCTAGAAATTTGTCACGCAAATGTTGGCGTGCGGCTTCGGTTAGGTACTGCGGGTCCGACGCGCCTTCGTCGGTGCCGAGATGTTCATGAAACGTATCGCCGACTTCTTCTTTGCGGATATGAATCGCAGGCAACACGATGTGACTGGGCGTTTCTTTTCGCAGTTGGACGATCCGTTCGCCCAAATCGGTATCGACCACTTCGATACCATTGTCTTCGAGAAAGTGGTTCAGACCACACTCCTCGGTCAGCATCGATTTGCTTTTGACAATCCGCAGCGTCTCGTGATCACGCAGGATCTTGAGCACGATTTCGTTGTGTTCAGCGGCGTCGGCGGCCCAGTGTACCGTTGCCCCCAGCGCGGTGGCGTTGCGTTCAAACTCGACCAAATAGTCGCCAAGATTGGCGATCGTTTCAGTTTTGATTTGCGACGCGAGTGAACGCAGGTGTTCCCATTCCGGGACCGACCCGGCTTGCTTGTCTCGTTTGCTGCGGACAAACCACAATGCTTGGTCGTGCCAATGGAAACGTTCGGTGTCGGCGACAAACGGACGTGCCTTGGTCGGATGATCGACAATGGGAAGCGATTTCATAGTTTTAAATGCGAGGTTTTGTTACGCGTTGCCAACGTGTTTGGGATTGCGACCTGCCAAAATCTGAGCGACGTGCATCACTTCGATCGGCGCCGATTCGCGACGAATGATGCCTTGCAAATGCATCAAACAGCTCATGTCGGCCGAAGCCAAGACGCTGCTACCTGATGCGACGTGGTCGGCGACACGATCACGCCCCATCGCAGCGGACACGTCGGCTTCGTTGACGGCAAAGGTGCCGCCGAATCCACAGCATTCGTCCGTTCGCGTCGGCGAACACCACTGGATCCCATGAACTAGGTTCAGCACATTGCGAACTTTGTCTTCGCGAACCGTCATGTTTTCGCTGCAAGAACCGAGCCGCAATTCTCGCAACCCATGACAGCTTTGGTGGATCGACACCTTGTGTGGGAACTGCACGTCGAGCTCTTTGATCTGCAGTTCGTCGTGCAAAAATTCGCACAACTCAAACGTCCGGCTTTTGACGTGATTGAATTTTGGGTCGTCGTCCGCAAAGTACTCGTCGTAGTGATGACGGACCATCGCGGTACACGATCCCGACGGACAGACAATCGAATCGTAGGGACTGAACAATTCGACGAACCGCCGGGCTACCGGAGCACAATCGGCCGTGCAGCCGGTGTTGGCCATCGGTTGGCCACAACAGGTTTGACCATCGGGGTAGACAACATCCACCCCGAGACGCTCGAGCAGCTCGAGCGTTGCGATGGCGACATCGGGGTAAAATTGGTCGAGATAGCAGGGGATAAACAGAGCGACAGACATTCAACTTGCCACGAACGTGCGTTAGCCATCGAACCCGTTCGATGGCGGAATGGTCGCAGTATAGTCACTCTCGAGGCAATTAGTTAAGCGGCGTCGGCGTAGATATTGCCCGTAACGCCCAATTCGCTCGCCGAAACGGTGATCCAGCGGCGAATTCGCTTGACGCTGGGTAGACGACGCCCCCGCAGCTGTTTTCGGCCTGGCGTGCTTTCCGCATAACGCTGCAAATCACGATACAGCGACATCGGCGTTTCCATCGCCAATCCGCGAACGCTGCGGCGGTGGATGCTGATCAGCAATAACGCGTCACGAGGCATCATGCCGGGAACCCGCGCCGCCAATCGAATCGCTTGACGGTACCGTTTCAGCACGCGGACCGCCTTGCGAGGCGATGGGTATTTCTCGGCCAACGTCCGCAAGTTGGCCGAGATCAAATCGCCAGCGGTATCGATCCCAAATTCTGAAAACTGATTGGCCCGGCTCTCGGAACAAATGCGAATGTGCTCGATCCGCATGCTCAGCAGTCGTTCGCGGTGACTCGCTTTGGGGACCGGGTGAGCGGCGACCATGGCGGGTTGGGATGTCCGCGCAGGATTGGGTTGCGACGCCGAGGGTTGGCGGTGAGCAATAATCGCCACGTCTTCACGCGATTGCGGATTGACGGGAACGGGTTGCTGTGGAGTGCGAGAGAGCAGTTTGAAGAAGGTTTTCAACATGGCAGTGTTCCGAGTGGAAGAGAGAAGAGACGCCAAGCACGCGATAAGGCGGTGTTAGCTAACCGCGAGACTTCGACGCTAGAGAGATTTTGGGTTTTATGCGGCAAGTCGCTCCGCTTATTGCTGGACACCATGCAACCGAGGGATTCGGTATCTCCATCTTTGCTAAGCCGCCGCTCGGCACGAATGGCTTCACACCCGTGTGCTGCCGATTGACGTTGGGCTTCCAACGCCATGCGACGTCAATCGTTTCTTCCCCAAAAATCGCGTCAACCAACTTGCTCGGCTTAACCCGAACCGTCGCGCGAACCAAACTTCGGCGTTGCGTTTGGGCAACATCACGAGGTGAATTCTCTACCGCTGCGATTGCCGCAAACTCCGCGTCGCCTCCGCCACGTGGACGTAAGTGCAATGCGATTCATGGGTTAGCAAACGCGGTGCGCGGCGGCGATCGGGGCGTGGCACGGCGGATGCAATTCACGGTCATGCAACTGACTCGTGATGCTTAGGGATTGAAATTTATGCATGCCGTTCTGCTCGCCGACCTTGCTGCCATCATTTCGCAAAATGCTTCGACCATCGCCTTTCGCCCCAACGACGAAATGAGCATGGCGGTGACGAAATATTGGACGCAATCTCGCGGCCGCTTCGAACTTTGGCACCAAGTGATCAGCCGCTATCGCCGCGCCGAACAAAGCAACGAGGGAGTTGCCATCCGTGCTTGGTGGAATCGGCACGGCGTCGTGTTGGAAGAGATTTTGGTCAGCGAGATTCTCTGCCGGGTCGTTGCCGCATTGGGTAAGGCGATGGATGCCGAAAAAGGGATCGATGATATCTCGCCAGTCACCGATACTGTGTTTCGGTCCCATCTCGAAGTCTCCTCGCGTGTCCATCACCTGATGCTATTTGGACGCGGCAGCTCGGTTCGCAACACCGTTCGACTGAATCGATTGCGTCAAGGAATCGAACGCTGGACCGACGCACTGCTGGGACGCATGATCCCCTACAGCGACACCGCGATCGCCTACGCCGTGGACCCTTCGCGAGCGTCCGCGTACGCCGAAGAGAGTGCCGAGAATGAAACCTTGGCACAACGCGAAACCGCATGTTGGTTATTCAACACCGCGATGCACGACATGTTGCGCCAACGGACATCGGAACAACCGGGATTGCCACGAGCGAACCAACGTGTCGCCGATGCGGTGATGACGCTGTTTCGTCACGACTTGTTTGACAGCGTGGGGACGATGAAATCGCGGTGGCTACGTGAACTCGAAAACAACGCTGGACGCGCCGACTTGCAACCGACCATCGAGACGGTTCATGGCAAGCATCATGTGTTTCCGATACGGCAAACCGAAGGTGAAAACAACGCGATCTCGCAGCGTTGGTACATCTAGTTCGCGGTTGCAGCGAGTAAAACGTTCGATTTTAACCGGGCGGCTCGGGCCGCCGCGTTATAGAAACACAGAGTGGTAAGGACGTTTACCGGATCAACGGCCTAGTGCTGCACTGTAAAGGCTGCGCTTCGATGCACGTGGGACCGCGATCGGTGCCGGATTCACATCAAACGGGATCAATGCGGCGTGGTGGACCGCGACGCCATTGCGTTCAGGAACGAAGCGTGCTTTCTGAGAGTTGAATGCGCGATAGGTTTCCATCACACGGCGAATTTCCGGTGCATACTCGAATTTGCCGTCCGGCAGCGAGCGACCGAGTTCTGGGAAGCTGCCGATCGTGACAAGTGATCGAGTGCGGTCGTGGAACTGGTACGCCTCGACTCCATTTTTACGAAGCTCGGCAACCATTTTGCCGGCGTCGGCGGCCATCTTATCAAGCCGTTTTCCGCTGGGCACAAATTCCTTTTCTTTGTGTCCATCGACGATCGTTCCCAAGCCTTCGAACGTGGCCACGACAACGGTGTATTTGCCTTTGCACGTCAACAGGTTGTAATCTTTGTCTTCGTTTAGTTGTTGTACAAACGAATCGATCTCGGGGGCATCAAAGTATTCTTCTGGCAACATGGGATTGCGAGTGACAAAGGCATTCGCCATGGGGCCGAGCGTTTTGTCGTTCTTTCGTTCCAACAGTTTACGCGTGATCGCACGCACGGTTGTCACGGGGGTAGCGGTGCTGGTTTCTTTAGCGATCTCATCACGATCCTCGAAAATCGGCAATCTCGCGGTCTTCAAGGTTTGAAGGTCGCGATCAATGCTTTCGTTTTCGACGCGGTCGTACTCGCCCACCAACACGGCGTACGCTTCGTATTGGTATTCGTTGGCGTAACGCACGCGGCGACCCGATGAAGCGGGAGTGTTCGGGCCATGGGTGAAATCAAACTTTTCGCGATAGATAAACGCTGGCAGTTTCAAGTCGCGGCGAATCTCAAACGCCAATCGATGAGCACGCGCTTTGGATCCTTCGCCGACGCACGTCGATGCCAAGATCATCCAAGGACCGTCTTCTTCGGTCAGCACGTATTCGGCATCCGCCTCGGCTTCCACATTCGTCCCCGATCGAAACATGTTCATCAGGTTCGGAGGTCCGGCTTGGGTTCCGCTGATCAAGAGGGCACTGCAACAAACGCCGACGAAAAGCGATAGACTCGAAATTGGACGCATTTGTTTTTTTCCGGTCGAGGAGGAAATTGAGTTCTCGTCTTTGGGGAATAACAAAAACGAGTCGACCACCGAAAGAGAAGAAATCCGGGTATGCTTCGTCGAGGATCGCGGAGCAATTCTGCGACTATTGCGGGGCGGTCATTCCCGGCGGTGCCGCGATGCTGAGTCGTTCAAGCTGCAGGTTTTCCACTTCCATCGTCTTGAGCTTCAGCGACATCGATTTGACTGCTCCCTCGGGCCCAGGTTGGCCATCAGGACGTTGTTGCCGAAACAGAGCCGGTCGATTGGGCGCACCATGCATCGTGAACATGTCCTTGGCGGCCGAATAAGCGGCACGCGTGGCACTGCATTCCAACAATCCCCGTTCATTGCGAGTGCGGAAAATCACGCCGCCGGCAGCTTCGGTTTCCCATGGTGTCGGCAATCCCGCCATCGCAGGCATGTTGGCCGCTTCGGGCGAAATCCCAAATCGCAGGTGGTCGCAATCGAGTGTCGTTTGCCCCGTCGATAACGCGTCCATCGTTTGCGCGTCGAACGTGTCGTCCCAACTGGCAACATCGCGAACACCCACGCGAACGCCTCGCATGAAGTCCAGCGACTTGTTCAAAAAGTCGCCCTGCATCGTATCGTTAAAGGTCAGGTGGATGCCGGTCAATTGGTTGCTTGGAACCGTCGTTTTTGGACCGCCGCCAGGTTTTAACCCGCTTTGATCACCGCGTGTCCAGCAGCGATACCATCCTGGGCCGGTGCCAAACAGCTTGCCGCCACCGGTGGGAACCAACGTCAATTTTTCGGCATGCAGCAGATGTTTCGATTCGGTCAACCCATCGGGAGCACGCTGGATCGCTTGGATCATCAGCGGACGTGATTCACTTTGCAACAAATCGATTCGCTGAACCGTTGCCGTTTTCATTGTTTTCAAGTCGCGAACCTGCACACCATCGTGCAAGATGATTTCCATGCGATCGCCAGCAACGTGCACGTCCCACGGTTCACGGCCATTGATCAGCGACGCAGTGATCTCGACACCGTCGGTCAGGGTGGCGGTTTTGCCGTCAAAGACCATCTCGCCCTGCCATCGACACAGCGGCGGTTCGGTCCACGTTACCTTGGAATCTCCATCGTTGGATTGGGAAACACCCGTGGTGGTGTTGCTTGACGTTGCTGCGGTGCCAGCCGAGCCGCCTGCTGCGCCACCCGTCAAACCGCCCGCCAAATCGCTTGGCAAGGCCTGCGACGGAATACGGAATTCACCCGCTTCGTTGATCCAAATGATATTGTCGCTCGGACGGATCTGGATCAGCGGCCCCACAAAATAGCCGTCGCCAATTTCAAAGCGTGCTGGAGCACCGACGCCGCTGCCCAGTTGCAAAACATCCTCGCCACCCCCGTCGATCAAACGGAGTTGCTCGCCCGTCAATTTGGCCTGCATGGGTTGCCCACCCAATTGAACGGTGTGTGTCAGATGAACCGATCCAACCACGCTGAGGTCTTGAGCGTGCACGCCTCCATCGTCGAGAATCAACTTGGCAGTGATCGCGTCGCCGGCGACCGAAGGACGCGACCGGGCAACCGGTACCGTCGTCGTGGAGGTGCCGGGTTCAGGCTGTTTTACCAATTGCCGGATCGAGCTGGGCGGAGCCTCGGGATTGCCTTCGATCATGCCAATGTTTTCCGGCTCAGGCTCGACAAAGAACAATCGCAATTGCTCCGTGTCGGCTCGAATGGACGAGGTGTCTAGGTGCACGCGCCCCAATGCCGCCAATTGTTCGGGGATCATCGCATTGCCCCCACCATTTGCCTTTTTGCGTGGGTCGGGCTTCAGCACCCCTTCGACCGAATCGGATTGAAATTCGCCTCCGTCGGTCAATGCCATTTGGACTTCGCCGTCGATCCAAAATCCGATGTTGCTATTGATAGAGTCTTTGCGAATTGGGCCCAGCGGTTGCATCTTGAAACCCTCACGCCACTGGACGCGGCGCAGCGGAACATCGGGGGCATCGAGCGTGACAATTCCGATACCGCGAGCGTCGATCGCCCCGAGAGTTCCAGGCGATGCGGGATCAAATTGGTAGACGATGCTTTCGAGCCGTGCGTGGATTCCGGCACGGTGCACTTCGATTCCTTGAATCCCATCGGCGCGGACAAGTCCTTTGCTGGCCTGCATGTCAATTTGACCAGCATAGATTTCCAAATCCAAATTGGGCAGCCGTGCCGCCAACGGAGCACCGGTCGCTTTGATTCGGTGCAGCCAATCCAGTGCGGTGTTGCGGACGATCGACTTGTTGCTGGGGTCGCGAAAGGTCAATTCGATCGTGTCACAATCAAATCGGTCTGTTTTCGCACCGGCGATCTGATGGATCAGCGACACGGAATCGCGGAGCATCAATTGATCGATTGCAAAATCATATTCGAGTCGACCGTTGCACTGCAGTTGAATTTCGGCGGTCGCGTTGTCGGCCGGAGCGGTGACAGTGCTTGAGTGCGTCAGCATCGATGTTGGATCGACCGGCACGTTGCTCGGACGCGGTGTGGTCGTGGTCGCAGCGGGCCATAGCCCGCCGTTTTCCAGCGGCATCCGAAACTCTTCCAAATAGATCAATTCCATCCGATCCAAGACCGCGGTTTTTCCACTCGCCGCCATCGGCGCCGACGTGTTGGTCGCGAGATGGATGGTCAAATCGCGGCCTCGCATTTGAGCTTTGCCGAGATCCATCTGAATCGCTTCGGTCGTCCAAATTTTCTGGTTGTCGATACCGACGTTCGCGGTACGAATCGACAGCGATTCGCTGGGCGTGGTGGGATTCAGACGTCGGATCTGAACAACGCCAATCATCCGGCCTCGTTGGATCGGTGGTGCGCCGCCGCTCATCACGTCAAGCGAGCCTGTGAACTTGATTTCGGCGCCTTCGTTGGCTTCGATCACCACCGGTGATTCGCTGGTGGAACTTTTCATGCCGCGACCGATCACGACGGTCATCGGCCACAGTTTCCATTGATCCGGACTGCTTTGTTCCCAGTTTTGAAACAGCAGCATTCCATCGGCGGTTTGCAAGCGTTTGCACTTTTCTCGCTGCCATGCTCCCTCGGGGAACAGATCGGCAAGCGTGTCGCCAACTTTAAATTCGCGTGCCGGCGCCAATTCGACACGTTCGACTTCTGGTGGACGCAGCCATGCAACGACCAAGACGTGATAGACAAACGCTAACACGCTTAGCAGCAGTAAGGCGGAAAGATAATGATAGGTTTTTCGCAGCATCTATGTTTTTTGCAACATCGTTGCGATTTGCAGTATCGTTGTGTTGAGTTCGGACGGCGGTTGCCGCTGCGTTACCGCTTCGTTTTCGTTGTTCGTCGTCGTAGGTAGCGAAACTCGTCAAGAGGTTCGTTCGTGTGGCATTCGATTTAGTGAGCCGCGACGCGACAGCGGCCGGGTCGTGCGTGTTACCCGGTGCCTTACGGCCCACGGCTCACCGATTCGATTTGCGTTTGGCTTAAATCAACAATCCCTCAAAGGTTTCGTTCATGTGGGATGAGCAAACCAATCGTCCTGGCGACTCATTTGGCAACAATTCCGGCGACCTTTGCAGCCCAAGTCCTTGTGTTAATTCGCTAGTTCCGTCGAAGTGATCAGGTGAAATTTCGTTCGCCGTTTTGCAAGCGATGTGAAGCATTTTCTTCTGGTCGCTACCTTTGCCCGAAGGTGGTGATTCGCAAAGCTAGGCAACCACCCACGCTCTGTCGAGCGTAGCTACAAAACGCCGAAGTCGTCTGTCGAGCTGCTTAATCTAAATCGAGGTGGTCCTGCCAAACTCCTTTCGCACGAAGTAGTCGTTCTACGAGTTCTCGCACGGCGCCGTGGCCGCCCTGTTTCTGCAATACCCAGTGAGCCGCTTCGCGGGCATCAGTGGCGGCATCCGCGGGCGAAACCGCCAGTGCGACCCGCTTCATCACCGCAATGTCTGGCAGATCGTCGCCGATATAACAGACCTGTTCCGGGCGACATCCGATCGCATCAAACAGCGATTCTGCGGCGGGCCATTTTTTCTCGAACCCTTGAGCGACATGTTCGATGCCAAGTTCGGCTGCGCGTTTTTTGACCGCGTTTCCTTGGCGAGCCGACAAGATGGCAAATGAAAATCCCGATCGCATCCATAGTTTGATGCCCAAACCATCGCGAACGTGAAACCGTTTGGTTTCGACGCCGTGGTCGTCGTAAACGATGCGTCCATCGGTCATCACACCATCGACATCGGAAATGATGCAGGTGATCGGTTCGGCAATCGATGCGTCAGTAGAAAGCTTGGTAGGCATAGAAAATCGGTTTACGGTTTAAAGCTTAAGATCGCCGGTTCGTCTTGCGGGCCCAACATGCCTGCGATATCGGTGATGTCGATCAATCCGATGGGGCGGCGCTGAAGATCCAAGACCGGAAGCTCACTGATTCGACGACGCGACATGATCGCCAATGCGTCTTGTAGTAACATTCCGCTGGTGGCGGTGGTTGGATTGGCGGTCATCCGGTTGGCAATGCTCTCGTCCAACGCGATGTCATTGCGAGTTTCCAAAATACGAGCCAGGTCGCTGTCGGTAAAAATACCAACCAATTGTTTCGATTCGTTGACCAGCATGACCGCACCGGTGCGGCGACCGTTTTTCGATGCTCGCACCATGGCTTCACGCACCGTGATGTCGCTGGTAGCGATCCGGCATGCATCGAGGCCTCGCATGATTTGATCGACCGTGGCCAGTTTTCGTCCCAACGCGCCACCAGGGTGGAATTTGGCAAAATCCTGAGGGGTGAAGGAACGCAGCCGGCTGGCCAGCATCGCGATGCCATCGCCCACCGCCATCATGACGGCGGTGCTCGACGTCGGTGCCAAACCGTTCGGGCATGCTTCGTTGTGTTTGCCGATCGCAACGGTACAGGTCGCGGCTGCAGCGAGCGGGTTGTCATTGGTCGCTGTGATGGCAATCAACCCCGCAGAATGCTCGCGCAGATGCGGCGCGATGCGGACCACTTCTTCGCTTCGTCCGGAATTGGAGATTGCCCACACCAAATCGTGCGATCGCACGCGGCCCAGGTCGCCGTGGACTGCTTCGGCGGGGTGCAGAAAATGAGCAGGGGTGCCCGTACTGGCAAGCGTGGCGACCAATTTCTTTCCGACCAAACCGGCCTTTCCAACGCCCGTTACCATCACCGAACCTTCGCAGCGAGCCGTCATCTCGGCGGCTTCCACCGCGTCGGCCCCGAGCGTGTTGGCTGCCGACAGGATGGCATGCCCCTCGATCGAGACAATCTCACGCAAAATACGCAGCCGTTCAATCAACGTTTCTGGTAGCGAAACGTGGGCTGCGGCGGATGAGGTGGCGATGGGAAGTTTTTCAGCTGCGGACACGTCGAGACCTTCCTTGGTACTTCGAGGCCGTTCAATCAGAACAGGGGCAAGAGAGGGAGCCGATCCTAACGAGAATGAACCGGTCAAGCCAAGAGGAGATCGGCAGAGAGTTTTTTTGCTTGCAAACAAGCAACGCAGGTACTGGATTCTGCGGTCGATCCGAGGGGGCGTTGGATGAGAGCCGCTTTCGCTAACATCCGGCCGCCGCTTGTCGAAACGTTCGCAAAAATGGCCCGTTGCTCCGCTACGAAAATCACCCGGTTGGGGGCGAAAGTAGATGGCATTGGCCGGAAGGCACCGGGGCGTGCGTGGGAGTCAGCCGCTGACAGGTCGCGGCTCACGAAATCAACAAGCCGTGAAGTTCTTCGGGCCAACGGCCCAGCAATTTGCCTAGCCTGGCCGAGCGGGCAAGGTTTTGGATGCAAAAAGATCTAAGGGTCAAAGGTCCGGCCATTTGCTAGCCGCCCTCATTAAGTCCCGATAAACGGCCGGACCGTTGGCCCTACAATTCATTGGTATTCTTGGTCCCAGCCCGTTGGGCTAGGCTAGGTAAACGTCCGGGGCTTTGCCCCTAAGTACAAAGGCGCAACATCAAAACTTATGCTTTGCCGCGTTGCGGTGGCCGCCGCACCTGCTGTGGCGGGTGGGGCGGCCTTCGACTGGGATCGCTGCTCTAGGAGCGGCCCTGCTCGGACCGGACCAACGTGATCGCAGCTCGTTCGTGTTCGAGCGGCTTGTTGGCCAAGTCGCGGCGGATGGCGGCAAGCGGATTGAGGTCGCCGGTTTGCAAGCAACCTCGCAAACGATCTCCCAAAATGGTCTGAGTGCCACCGGCGAGCCGCAGTCCTTGATTGTACGCTAGCAATGTTTCGCCAGGCAGCAGCGAGAACGAATCAAGGGTAGGCCGCGCGGTCAGGTGAGTCCCAAGCGGTTCGCTGCGGCCATCAATCAGCGGGCGGTAACCATACCGGCTGCTGATCATCGCCATCATGTCGCCACACGATGCGAAGTTGCCTTCGCCGGTCTCGGGATCAATGTGCAGATACAGCATCGACATCAATTGGTCGCCGGCATTGGTTTGCCACAGAGTGTCATTGATCCGCTGCAACATCTGGGAAACGGTATGGCGATAGCCGCTGTGTGCGGTGACTGCAGCTCGCGCGACGGCGGTTTGAATCGCCCCGCGAACGGTGCGGTCGGGTGAATCGGCCATCGCCATCATCAACGTGCCATCGGGCAGCACATCCCAGGTGTGGAACCCCGTCGCCCACGATTGAGGCGATTCAATCAGCCCATCGGCACGCCATCCCGGCGCCAAGTCGTTGCCAATCGGGAGACTCAAGTGTTGCCACTCGCTGATGTCGCGGACCGATTCCTGTTGATTGCTCTTTGGATTTTGGCGACGATCGATTGCGGCGCGAGACAATTCCACGCTCACGTGGGATGCCGCCAATCGTCCCGCAGCCGCTTCGGCCTTGCCGAACGTGCGGACTTCGTCACTGAAAATCCAAAGCGTTCCAATCGGGACTTCTTCGTCGGTGATCGAGGCACAGATGCCTGCAGCAAACGGTTCAGGGCTGTTCCAAGTGTCGATTCCACCGGCAAGGAAGTTGTCCGCAGTGACAACGCCTCGCACCATCGCTTCTAGATCGCCGCGACTGCCCCGCAGTTCACGAGGCGCATCTTCGATTCGATTTGCCGGCAACCCATAGGTCGCTCGTGCCTTCAGGAATTGAGTGTCTTCGTCGAGTAGGTACATCGCTGCGGCGCTACAGCCGGTTGCCTCGCAAGCATTTTGCAGGATCGCTTCGATGTTGCTGAGCAGTTTGGACTGAAGGTCCGACCCAGGGAGAATGGCGGCGCGAGCAGCCAATTCCATCTCTTGACGACGTAGCGATTCGCGTGATTGATGCAGTTGCGTCGCCAGCATCGCCGCGGACTCGGCCAGTCGCAGCGCACTGCTTTTGGTCACCGTGGGAGACGAATCACTCGGATCCGAGATGGTATCGGTGTTCACACTTGGTAGCAGTTCAATCTCGCTGCCGGTTCGCCGACGCGAAGAATCGATCCGCCAACCTGTGGCGTCACCAAAGACATGCCAGAAATGGGAAATCACATCGCCCGATGGATCAAGATCAGGAGCGGCGGGCGAGGCGGGACCTTTGTGGATACGCAAGTAGTTGGGAATGGTCTTAGTCACGTTCATCAATGCTCTGGAGAGAATGGGATCGCTGAGAAACGGTGGGTGGCGATCCATGCCAGAGTGAGATTTACGCAAGGCGGTGCAACGTTATCCATCGCTGCCCTAACCGAGATCGGCAAGGCGGTTTGGATTTACTAAGCCGAATGACTGATAAGAATTGCGGAAATTACCAAGACGGCGGCGCAACCGGAATCATCGGCAAAATGGGCAAAGTCAAGCGATCGTTGATCATGCCGCGATCAGAACAGAGGCTCGTGATTCCGAGGTCTCGTAGACCGACGCCGCGATTAGCTGAGTCCGGCACGGCGGTGGGCAAGCAGCTCGACATCACTTTCGCATCATGTTGGATCCAAGCCGCTTGAGGCGGTGCGATCCAGCCTGCTTTGAACAAAAACGAAAAAAGCCCGGGTGACAAATGTTTGTCACCCGGGCTTTGGTTTTGTGGTGGGGTAATTACACCCGCAAGTCAACTAATCGGTATCGATTAATAATCGTCATCGCTCAGGACGAATTCGGGCCAAGGCACACTGCTGCTCTTGCCGCGTGGGGTCAACAGTGCTTGGTAAACGCGATAATCGATGCCTTCCCCGATAAACCGAGTTCCACCATCGGCCATCCCCGCGTTGACACCGTCAACGTGCGCCGAAGAAGGTCGTGCCAAGTCAATCGCGTTGGTCGCGTTCATTTGCAGCGTAAAGATGTCCTGGCTTGGCCCGGTGCCGCCACCATTGATCTTGTGCAGTGGGTCCACGTCCTCTGGGTCTACTGCCGCGCCAGTGCCAAGAAAATTCCAGCCACTGCCCGGCGGCGTTCCCGGGTTTGGATCTTCGTAGTGCCAAACCATTCCCTGGAAGTAACGGGAATTGGTTGGGTAAGTAATTTCGTCAGTCACGTCCGTAACTTCGAGCGTTGCACCCGAAGTGATTCCCGCTTGATGCCAAGGTTGTGCTTGAACATTTTCGGAGAACAGCATCGTATTTCCCTGGCCATCTTTAAAGTCATCCAGGCGAACCGCAGGGCCAGTGGCAGCAGACCCGCTTCCTGCATACTTGTTGTTGAACGCACCATTGGCTCGATCTTGTGATTGAGCAAACGTGATGTCCATTGGTGGTGGGGATCCCGTCGCTCCCGCTGTTACTTTTGGCGGAGTTCCATTGTTCGAAATATAGCTATTGCTCCCCATGGGAGCGTCGCTATTTGGATTGCTCGGGCACTGCAGAATCGCCAAGTTTGGTGCTGCCTTTGGATGGAACGCACTTGTTGCAAGAATCACAGGGTAACGATCTTCGCTCCACTGCTCGTATGTGGGTTGAGCGTCAAGCCATGGCAAAAGCGAAACGGCCCAAGTTCCGATTTTTCGATGGGTTGCAGGTTTACCGGTGGAGCCATCCTCTGCCGACGGGTCTAATCCCGTCGCAAAAGAACCGAAGTCGCTAATGTAACCAGGCAACTCTCCTTTGGCGTTCTCGTGCTGGATCGCGGCGAGTGCCAAGTTCTTCAACTGGGTGCTGCATTGATTTCGGCGGGCAGCCTCTCGAGCGGCGTTGACTGCGGGAAGCAGAAGTCCCATCAAGATTCCGATGATCGTGATGACCACCAATAGCTCAACTAACGTAAAACCGATTCGCTGACGCTTCATTTCGCGCTCCGTAAGACAAGGCCGAGAGAGAGAGGGGGTTGTGTTGCTGTGGGAATGATAATCCGACACGGTAATGATTATCGCCTGTCCACTGCTTCAGTGCAAACCCGCCTGGCAGCCGAAAACCAATTATTTTCGCCCTTGCCGCGATTCTCAGTGCGGCAATCCGTCCATTCGGGCCGCTTCATTCGCCCCGTGCTGGTAATTGGCGTCGAAGTAACGAAACCCTGGTTTTTCTGGGGCCGGGGACTACTCTGGGGCGATGTCGCAGCGTCCAGTACAATGTGAAACCGTTTTGCTTCCGATTGGCCGCTTCATCAAAGGGGCGAAAGCGGAATTTTGCAGATTTCTTGCTAGCGTAGTTGGTCACTTCGGCGACCCGTAGCACGTTTGTTCGGGTCAGCGTCGCGGCAACATGCTCGATCCAGCCGGCGACGGGGCGGCCGGTCATGGGCCGGGATGCATGATTCGCAAGCGATGATTTCCGGCCAGCTTCTTCTTCTCCTGTTTTGTGTCTGACCATTGATCTATTTGGATTTTAATCGAACGACGCCTCTGGCCCCTTCGGTGCTCGAGGCGATGCAGCCGTATTGGGCGACGCACTTTATGTTGCCTGGCCAAGAGCATTCGCAAGCCCAGGCGGTGGGCGAATCGCTCGAACAGGCACGCGAATCAGTGGCGGCAATGGTGGGCTGTGACCCCTTTGAAATCGTGTTCACCAGCGGCGGCACCGAGGCAAATAATTTGGCGATTTGCGGCCAGTTGAGCCAGGCCGCCTCTGCACGTGTTCCCGCAGCCGCGGTCCCGCTCGCAAAACGTTCGCGTGCGGTCAGCTCGGCTCTACAGTCGCACGAGAAAACGACGGTGGGCCGGATCCATGTCTTGGTCAGCGAACTGGAGCACGACTCGGTGCTGGCGGCCGCGTTTTCGCTTGCCGGTGATCGAGTCGATGTCGAATTGGTGCCGTGTCAGGAAAATGGAGTGGTCGACCCCGCGCAAGTCGAATCGATGCTGCGGGCGAACACGCGGCTGGTCTGTTTGCAGCTTGCCAATCCTGTCCTGGGGACACTGCAAAAAGTGCGTGAGGTCGCGGACATTTGTCACAATCGGGGGGTGTCGGTTCATTGCGACGCCACCCAGGCGTTTGGCAAGTTGCCGGTCGAGGTGTCGCAGCTTCGCGCGGACACCGTTTCGATCAGTGGCCACAAGTTCTATGGGCCCAAAGGATGCGGAGCGATCTACGTTCGTCGCGGGTTGCACCTGTCGCCAATCTGTCACGGCGAGCCTCGCGAAATGGGGCT
Organism: Novipirellula caenicola; assembly: GCF_039545035.1. Classification (NCBI taxonomy): domain Bacteria; kingdom Pseudomonadati; phylum Planctomycetota; class Planctomycetia; order Pirellulales; family Pirellulaceae; genus Novipirellula; species Novipirellula caenicola. Next base: position 754,479 of record NZ_BAABRO010000001.1, on the reverse strand, counting down.
GCGACCGGGCGCCGAAAACATTCCTGCCTGTATCGGCTTGGGAGCCGCTGCGCACCTGGCCAGCCGCTGTGAGAGCGAGGTCTCGGACAACTTTGCCGAGCTGAGTGACCGATTTCTTAATGGGCTGGAATCTTCCCTTGGTAAGTCGCCGATTTTACTTGCCGATGGCTCGCCACGGATCGCGAACACGATGGCGATCGAGATGCCTTGTGACGCCAGTGCAATCCAGAAAGCGGCGCGGCAATTGGTCTTCGCGACCGCCCAGTCGGCCGAACCGCCTGACGAGATCACTCGCTCGCTGAAGGCGATCGGTCGGACGGAAACGCAGATCCGCCGCACCATTCGTATCTCCCTCGGTTGGACTACGTCTCGCGACCAAATTGACCGCGCTGTCAGCCTGATTGCGGATGCATGTGATACCGTGATGGCGCGCTAAATCGCCTCGCTTTCGATCGCCGTCTTCTTTAAATGTCGAGACCACGTGGCGATCGATCGGTCGGTGGGTCGGTCTGGCATTCGGGGGCGGCTGGCTTCTGGTCGGTTGGCTCGCTCCAAAGCCGTTCCGTTCGCAACTCCTCTCGCACTCATCCTTCGCCTCGCGTGTCTTTGAGTATCCGGCTTTGGTCGTCTTCAAAGACGGTCGCCCGCCCTCGTGTTGCCCGTCTCGAGGCGGGCCCCCGTTTGGAGTTTTTTCTTGTTGGGCCGTGGCTGCCGTCTCGGCTGGATGACAGTTGTTCTCGTCTTTCCTCCGCCCTCCGAGTTCGTGGTTAACGGTGCATGGTCGAGGCGGCAATGAGCGGGCGTGGTGACTCAAGGCGACTGCGAGTCTCGGTCAGTATGTCGCCGTCGCTCTCCCAGAAACTTCTCGAGTAAACGGTTGACCTGGGTATTGCAGGGTGTAGGGATTCGCGTTTGCTCGCGAACCCCCTCTTGTGGTGTTTGTGTCCGCGCGGTCCGCCGGCGTCAGTAGCCCGGTCACTGACCTGCCGAACGCGGCCCGCCGCGAATTTCGGTGGTTCGAAATGCTTGTAAAACAAATAAAAACTTCAAAAGAGCAAAAATGCCGTAAATCACGCGTCAAAAACTTTTTCTTTTTGCTGGCGTCTTGAGGTCGATTCAGGTGGACACTTGGCGGATGCACATGTGGGGCTTGCCTGGTTTTTGTGCAACCGGGCTCTGCCTCGGTGCCAGCAGGCCTGCTTGCGATTTAAGCACAGGGCTAGCAATTGGCCTAAGTTGTTTTGAAAGCATAGGTTCCGGAGTGGCGTTTGACCGGTGGTGAGGATAGCCGCACAAACACCCACACGACGTGCCGACCAGGCACAACCACAGGAAAGGAAGATCCTCAAAATGTCTCATGCTGATACCAACGCCCAACTCCGATATGCTAGCGATCCATCACCTGAGCAAACTGACGCGATTGCCCCCCGATTGGATATTGCCCCGCTCAATGTCAATGTTCCTGAAGAGCAAAAGGGGAAAGAGGTTTTGCGGCTAGCTCAGGAGGCCTTTGCCAAGACCGGCAGCTGGGTCGTGTTCTATCGCGAGATGTTGGGCGTCGATGGCGTGGTCCGGAAGCTGTTCCCCGAAGCCGAAAGCATGCGTCAGTTCGAGGCCAGTGAGGAGTTCGCCGAGCTGCAAGAAATGGTCGCGGCCATGCGGAGCCAGGATCCTTCCAAGGGTGACTCGGCCGAGCCAGAGCGGATGATCACGATTCGCTTGCCAATGAGCTTGCACGATGCACTAAAGGTCGAAAGTGCTGAGATGAATTTGAGTATCAATAAGTTGTGCATCAGCAAGCTGCTTCAGCCAGTCGCGGGTCGCTTCATCCCGCTACAGCAAGGCCGCCGTCGTGGTCGTCGTCCTGGCCCTCAAGGCCCTCGCAAGCAGGTGCAGGATGCGATGGAAACCGCCGCCAAGTCGGCTCAGCCTGAAGCGTCTTCGCAGAATTCTCAAGGGAACGCATGATTCCCTTGCTGGGATCCTCGTAAACTTGAATTGGATGTCGGATGACGTCGCCTTATCACTGTTAGGTGGCGTCATGGTCCATCCGAAATCTTACGCAGTTGTGTCGTTTCCGCGGGACGGTTTCTCGCCCCGCGGCTCGCCAAAACGAGTTTGCCACCGAGCGTCATTTTGGCAGTTGGGTGCCACTCCGGCGCGGATCATTCCGCAGTCGGTCAGGCCATCCACTGGGTGGCGTCGTAAGCTTCGCCCATGCAATTTGCCCCCCCGGTCGCGTGTCTGTGGATGTCGATTTCCGTGTTCGATGTCCGCGCTGACTCAGTACCGATGCGATGGTGGATGCAGCTCAAATCGATCGTGGGAAATCCATTGGAGGGGTGCCTGTAGTTACATGCCTGATCGCGATCACTTGGCGGTCAGCTCGCTGGATCGCTTGCTTCACGCGCTAGGCGGATCTGCAAGCGTGGCTGGTGAAATTACCGCTTCGCAGCGGTTACCTTGGCTGGGCGATTTTTGATTTGCGGGTACACTGCTTGGGTTGTTCCTTGCTGATTTCTTTGCCTCCTTCAAGCGGTTTGCTAATCCAAAATGCTTACAGTGCCCACCTTCTCTACGGCCCGCACCGAGATTGCGGGTCAGCCGATTGCTGATCTTGTGAAATCCTTTGGCACGCCTCTGTATGTCTACGATATTTCTGTGGTGGAGCAGCGTATTGCGGACTTGGCAGCGTTCGACCGAATTCGGTACGCACAAAAAGCCTGTAGCAATCTGGCGATTTTGGACCGGATGCGTCGCAAGGGGGTGGTGGTCGATGCCGTCAGCGCCGGTGAGATTCGCCGCGCGATCGCCGCAGGGTTCAGTCCCGATCCAGCGAAGCACGAAATTGTCTATACCGCCGATATCTTTGATCGCGAAGCACTCGATTTGGCGGTCGAGCATTCGTTGAACGTCAATTGCGGCTCGCCCGACATGATCAGCCAACTGGGCGAGCGTCGGCCGGGAGCGGAGGTGACGCTGCGAATCAATCCTGGATTCGGTCACGGTCACAGCCAGAAAACGAATACCGGGGGTGAGCAGAGTAAGCACGGGATCTGGCACGAGCAAATCGATGAGTGCCTGCGTCGTGCCGATCAGAGCCGGATCACCATCACCGGGCTGCACATGCACATCGGTTCGGGGACCGACCTCGAGCATTTGAGTGAAGTGTGTGAAGCGATGGAGCGTACCGCGCTTTCGGTCGGCCGCACGCTGAAGACCATCAGTGCGGGTGGCGGATTGCCCGTCCCCTACAAGAGTGGTGAGTCGTATGTCGATTTGGACAAGTATTTCGAGCTTTGGGACGCCACGCGTAACCGGCTTGGCGAGGCGTTTGGGCATCGATTGGACTTGGAGATCGAACCAGGTCGCTATTTGAGCGCCGAAAGTGGATCCTTGATCGCCGAAGTCCGCAGTGTGAAGAAAGCGGGAAACAACGTCTTTGTGTTGGTCGATGCGGGGTTCAACGACTTGGCACGTCCGGTGATGTACGGGGCCTATCATCCGATCTCGGTCTGCGGTGCTCGCGGCGACGTCTCTTCGCGTGAGCAGTTGGACGTGATCATTGGTGGTCCGTTGTGTGAATCCGGTGACATCTTTACGCAGCGTGAAGGCGGCTTTGTCGAAAGTCGCAAGTTGCCGTTGCCGATGGTTGGCGACTACGTGGTGCTCGAAAACGCAGGGGCTTATGGCTTTGTGATGGCGAGTAACTACAACAGCAAAACACGGGCTGCCGAAGTGATGATTGAAGACGGCACCGCCAAATTGATCCGGCGTCGCGAGACATTCGATGACCTGATTCGTGGCGAAGTCATCCCCGACTAGGAAGTTTTTCCCGGTTTATCGATTGAAGGGGGGCGTTGGCCGCAGCCCGAAGCGCAGGTTTTCCCGACAAATCCTAACCCGACGCGTTAGCGAGGGACCGAGGAATATCGAGATCCCCTCGCGGACGCTTCGGGGTATGAAAACCACGCAACTTTAAAACTGACGCTTCGGGTTGTGAAAACCGCGCAGCTTCAAAAAGCGTAAGCGAGGCAATATCATTCTCGTTGCCGTTCTGTCCCCCACCGGCCCCCGTCCCCCCGTCCCCCGCCCTCCATATCCTCTCGCCCTGGTTTGAATTTGTCATGAACACCGCTCCCTTTTCGTCTGCCCAACTTCGTGAAAGTGTGATCGCCGTTCCGCCCTTGGCGCGGGATGCGTCATTGAAGATCGATCGTGCTGAGAACGCTAAGCTGATCAAGCATCTTGAAGCAGGCGGAGTTCGCTCGTTGCTTTATGGTGGCAACGCGGTCTTCTATCACGTGCGACTCGCGGAATATGAATCGCTGCTGAAGATGTTGGCCGACGAAACCGCCGACGACACCGTGGTTGTGCCGTCGATCGGCCCGGCGTACGGGTTTGCGATGGATCAGGTCGAGGTGCTTCGCGAGTTTGGCTTTCCCACCGCGATGCTGTTGCCGTCTCGCGATATCGTGGACGCCGACGGAATTGCGACGGCGACACGACGACTCGCCGAGTTCTATGGCAAGCCATTGGTTCTGTATTTGAAATTTGATCGTTGGCTTGATGCCGAATTGATTCGCAAACTTGATCGCGACGGCGCAATTTCGTGGATCAAGTACGCGGTGGTTCGCGACGATCCGTCCAAGGATGACTATCTAAAAGAGGTGATGGACGTGTTCCCCGCCGATCGGATCGTCAGCGGGATTGGCGAGCAACCGGCCATCGTCCATCTTCGCGACTTTGGGGTGACCGGGTTTACCAGCGGTTGCGTGTGCGTTGCTCCGGCAAAGTCGATGGAGATGATGCACGCGATTCACAAGGGCGATTTCGAGACCGCCGAAGCGATTCGCAAATGGTTCGAGCCGCTTGAGGATCTGCGCAACGACATCAATCCCATTCGCGTATTGCATCATGCGGTGGCCGGAGCAGGGATCTGCCAGACGGGCCCATTGTTGCCGATGCTAAGCGATTTGAGCGCCGAGCAGATCGCGACCATCACCAAAGTGGCAAAAGGAATGATGGCAGGTTGATGCCACGTCGCAGTTGAGATTTGGAAGAGAGTGCCCCGCTCCCGTAGCGGAAGTCGTCAACGGCTTGTTGATGTGGTCGTACGATGGACTTCCTAGTCCGTCGAATCCACCATTGACGGACTAGGAAGTCCATCCTACACCCCTTGCCGCAGGAAACTTCATTAAATCAACAAGTCGTCAAGACTTTCGTCGGGTGTGCGGGACGAAGCGACGGAGAGGAACCGAAACTCTTGACGAGTATCGCTACACCCAAATCGAGCGTAGCGGAAGTCGTCAAGACTTTCGCCGGTTTGCGGGACGAAGCGGCGGAGAGGAATCGAAACTCTTGACGAGTATCGCTACCCCCGAAATGAGCGTAGCGGAACCCGTCAAGACTTTCGTTGGGTGTGCGGGGCGAAGCGGTCGAGAGGAACCGAAACTCTCGACGAGTATCGCTACCCCCAAATTGAGCGTAGCGGAAGTCGTCAACGGCTTGTTGTTTTAGTCGTACGATGGACTTCCTAGTCCGTCGAATGCGCCATTGACGGACTAGAAAGTCCATCATGCACCCCTTGCCGCAGGAAACTTCATTAAATCAACAAGCCGTCAAGACTTTCGTCGATGTGCGGGGCGAAGCGGCGGGGAGGAACCGAAACTCTTGACGAGTATCGCTACACCAAATCGAGCGTAGCGGAAGTCGTCAACGGCTTGTTGATTTATTGAGCCGTGACGCGTCAGCGGCCGGGTCCCACGCAATACCCGGTGCCTTACGGCCCGCGGCTCACCATTACAATTCGCATTTGGACTAAATCAACAAGCCGTCAAGACTTTCGTTGGATGTGCGGGATGAAACGACGGAGAGGAATCGAAACTCTTGACGAGTATCGCTACACCCACAATGAGCGTAGCGGAAGTCGTCAAGACTTTCGTCGATGTGCGGGACGAAGCGGCGGAGAGGAATCGAAACTCTTGACGAGTATCGCTACACCCAAATGAGCGTAGCGGAAGTCGTCAAGACTTTCGTCGATGTGCGGGACGAAGCGGTCGAGAGGAACCGAAACTCTTGACGTGTATCGCTACACCCAAAATGAGCGTAGCGGAAGTCGTCAAGACTTTCGTTGGGTGTGCGGGACGAAGTGGCGGGGAGGAATCGAAACTCTTGACGAGTATCGCTACACCCACAATGAGCGTAGCGGAAGTCGTCAAGACTTTCGTCGGTGTGCGGGACGAAGCGGCGGAGAGGAACCGAAACTCTTGACGAGTATCGCTTCACCCAAATTGAGCGTAGCGGAAGTCGTCAAGACTTTCGTCTTTACCTTGAACCATAAAAAAAAGCGGAGTGCTTGTTTTGCACTCCGCCTTTCTGATTCATTCGTGTCGCGGCTGGACTAGCGAGCGACCGCGAGGTTTTGCTTCTTCAGCCCATCGATGTACTGATGAGCGATGTTCAGCACTTCGCGATTGTAGAAGTAGTCGCGATAGACCTCTTGGGCTCCGATTTCGGCCTCGAGTTCTTTCTCTTCTTCTTCCTTCTGGGCGTCAAGTTCTTTTCGGCGAGCCATGAACTCGTCTTCTTTCAACGAGATCGACGCTTGCTCTTTCTGTTGCACATACAATTCGATTCGCTTGAGTAGTTCGGTGAACTCCTTCTCTTGGCTGATCCGGCCCATCGAATCGTTACGCAATTGGCCAATCAAATCCGCAGGCACCATGTTGTAGTTTTCGTGCTTGGCAGGTTTGACGCGGTCATTGGGAAGCGCGAACTTCAGATCGCTTTCGGATACATCCATTTTCGCTGTGATGCTTGGCAGCACGATGTCGGCAGCAACCCCAGCCAACTGAGTGCTCTCGCCATCGGGCAGGTAGAACTGTTGCAGCGTGACCTTCAACGCACCATAGTTGGCTCGGTTGTTACGGAACAATTGTTGGCCAAGGTCCATCAGCGTTTGCACGGTTCCCTTGCCATGGCTGGTGGGGTCACCGACCACAATGCCGCGGCGATAATCCTTGATTGCACCGGCGAAAATTTCACTCGCACTCGCACTGAACTTGCTGGTCATCACAACCAGCGGTCCATCCCAAGCGGTGCCGCGGTCATCGTCGTCGTATTGCTGGACCGAACCGTCCGCATTTTTGACTTGGACGACCGGCCCGTGGTCGATAAACAGCCCGGTCAAGTTGATCGCTTCGGTCAAGCTTCCGCCGCCGTTGGTGCTGAGGTCCAGCACGATGCCGTCGATCCCCTGCGTTTTGAAATCTTCGATGATTCGCAGTACGTCGCGGGTGCTGCTGCGGAAGTCTCGTTTGTTATTCTTGGCACCTTCCATGTCCATGTAAAAACTGGGCAGGTTGATGTAGCCAATCTTTTTGATGTTTCCTGGATCGTCGGGCAACGCATGTTCGATGACCTTGCCACGCGCGGCGGACTCATCCAGCTCGATTCGAGCACGGACGATGCGATGGATTTCCACTTCGCCCGCTCCGCCCGGTTTGACGCCCAAACGGACGACTGTTCCGGCTTTGCCGCGGATCAGACCCACCACGTCGTTCAGCGGCATTTCGACGATATCGACCATCGGGCCTTCTTCGTCTTGGCCGACCGAGACGATCACGTCATCGGGTTTCAATTTGCCATGTTTCGCAGCCGCTCCGCCGGGGATCACCCGCGAAACCACGGTGTTGCCATCCTTTTCACGCAGCTGAGCACCGATGCCATCGAGGCTGAGACGCATGATCATGTCGAATTCGTCAAGCGAATCGGGCGACATGTAAGTCGAGTGCGGGTCGTAGGCCATCGTGACAGCGGTCAAGTACATTTCCAGCAACGCATCGCTGTCGGTGTCTCGCCATCGGCGGTCGTAGCGGAGGTAGCGTCGGCGAAGCAAGTCGCGAGCTTCCGCGCCTTCTTTGCCTTCGTCCTTCAAGTCCAACAAGGCGTATTTGATCTGACGACGCCAGCGGTCGTTTGCTTCGTTGACGTCTTTGGCGTAAACGGTTGCTTCCGGGTCGGTAATGATTTGCTCGTCGATGGTGAAGTCGAATTCACCGTCCAACATCTGCAGTGCCACTGAAACGCGTTCGTCAACTCGCTGTACGAATCGTCCAAACACTTCGTAGGCAAACGAAAGATCGCCGGCCTGGACCATGTCGTCGATGCGAGTGGCGTTCCGTTGGAACTGATCGACATCGCTCTGCAGGAAATAGAGCTTCATGGGGTCCAACGACTTTAGAAACAAATTCAAAGCGCGTTGGCTGATGGTGTCGTTTAGCTTTTGGCTGGAAACATGATTGCGTGGCATCAGCGTTGCAATCAAACGTGCCACGAGCGGGTCTTTCGGCCCTGGAGTCGCCAGTTTTGCGGGGCCCAGGTCGCGTTGGACTGCGTTGCCGATCACTTGCTGAGTGTTCGGACGGTCGATCGTGGCTTGCTCGTTTTGTGCTGGTGCTACTTCCGCAACCAAGACGGCAAACAGGACTGCAAGAAACGGTCGGGACCACTTCATCATCCGTCGGGATCGTGGCGAACTCTGCAGTGCAACCGCGTCCGGATCGTTGGCACTGGTTTGAGAGGCGCTCCGGGCGTTGGGATCGCTCAGAGTACGGTTGGCGGTAGATAAACGGCAATCCATAGTGGTTTCCTGAGGAAGATTTCTTTGGCGTATTTCGACTTGCGAAAGCGTCGTAAACGGTGCTGTGCCGCACGAAATGCAGCGCAGACGCGATCGATAGGGAACCGCTGTCTTCACCTTAGACGTCTGGCTAGGGTCGTGATGTGATCCTAGGAGAGAGCGCGATTTGGGGCAATGTCGGTTTCCTCGCCTATTTTACCCGGTTAGGTAACCATTGCGGGCGCCAGCCGCACAGATTTCTCGTGGATTGCCGCTCGAAATCGCCAGCGTGCTGGTTCCGACCGCCGTCGGATAATGGGTGGGCAAACCAGCGACTTTGAAGTGCGGTCGCGACGCAAACCGTCCGGTTGCAGCGAGTAACCGGTGGCAGCGAGTAAAACGTTCGATATTGACCGGGCGGCTTGCGCCGCACCGCGATAAAACCACCCGGCGAGTGCCAATGTCGGTGGCATTGGGCATTAGCCGTTGGGAACATCGCTGTGAAGCATTTTCTCGTAGGGACTTTCGCCAGAAGGTGGTGATTCGTATTGGCCGGCAACCATCCACGCTCTGGCGAGCGTAGCTACGATTCGCAAATGCCGTAATCTGTCGTCTCTAATCTTCTTCACAGCGTTGCGTTAGGTTGCTGGCGATCTCGCAGTCTCGCGACCGCCGGGCGACGCGATCAGGCGTCGCGATATTGGACCTTGCCGCTGCCGTCGACGATGCGGCCAATCGTTTGGCACGCGATCCCGAGCTCTTCCATTTGCGACTGGATGCTAGCGGCATAAAAATCGCTAACCACCGCGATCATGCCAATGCCCATATTGAAAATCCGCCGCATTTCAGCCGTTTCGATGCTGCCTGTCTTCTGCAGCCATTGGAAAATCGGCTGCGGTTGCCAGCTGCTTGGATCGATCTCGGCATCGACGTTTTTGGGCAAAATGCGATCGAGATTCTCTTGGATCCCACCGCCGGTGATATGCGCCAAACCGTGCAAAACCTGCTTGACGCGGTAATGTGACTGGATGCTGCGAATCGCTTGCGTATAGATACGTGTCGGGTTCAAACAGACATCGCCAAGCGATTGGCCGCCGAATTCCTCGGGAGTTGCATCCCAATCGAGTCCTGCGTCGCTGATCACTTTGCGAACCAGGCTGAATCCATTGCTGTGCAGTCCGGTCGACGCCAAGCCTAGGACGACGTCCCCCTCGGCGATCTGTTTTCCGTCGATCAATTTCTTGCGATCGACGACTCCGACTGCGAAACCCGCCAGATCGTAGTCTTCGGTTGCGTACATGTCGGGCATGATTGCCGTCTCGCCCCCCAATAACGCTAGGTCTCCCTCGACACATCCATCGCTGATGCCTTGCACGATTTGTTCAAGACGCGCTGGATCGTCGCGTCCCATCGCCACGTAATCGAGGAAAAACAGAGGTTCCCCCCCCGTGCAGAGTAGGTCGTTGACGCACATCGCAACCAAATCGATCCCCACCGTGCTGTGCCGACCGGTTTGCTGAGCGATTTTCAGCTTAGTACCAACGCCATCGGTACCGCTGACCAAAATCGGTTCTTTGTAGTTGCGAGCAAACAGTTTTCCCGCGAAATCGAGTCGAAACAGGCCCGCAAAGCCTCCGTCACTCGGGATCACTCGCGGGCTAAAGGTGCGATGCATCAAGCGGGGCAGTCGCCGCATCGATTCGGCATAAACATCGAGGTCGACGCCAGCGTCTTTGTAGGTTGCAGCCATCTGTTTTGGGGGAAAATTCGGTTTGACGGACTGGTTTATCGAAGCACCCAAAGCGAATTCGCTTCGGTCATTGCCACATCATGACGCCCTCACGCCAAACTTGGTAGCGGTGGGCAACCGGGATGCCAGCAAATGCGGCCGCGTCGCGTGAAAAAATGCGAGGTTGGCAGCGGTTGCTTCGCCCGCCGCTGGATCGAAGCCAAATTCTCTCAGCCGAACCGGTTTTGCAAAAATCCCCTCTACCGCCACTCACCTAGGATTTGCTAAACGACACAGCAATCGGCTTCATGCGGTCGACGCATTTTCAATACGTTCGACGCATTGTCCAAGTCGAAAAGGCCGATCGATGGTCATCCCACGCAAATTTCGCTGCCGTTTAGCTTGATTTCACTCATTCCCAGTCGACTGACGCGATACATCCTATTCGAGATCTTGAAGATCTTCGTGGTGTCGCTGATCGCATTGACACTGATGATCTTGATGGTCGGTGTCGGGCGAGAGCTGCTGCGCCGCGGTCTGGGCGTGATGGCGATCGTCCAATTGTTACCGTACATCTTGCCGATCTCGCTGCAGTTCGCCTTCCCGGCCACTGCGCTGTTCTCGGTTTGCTGTGTGTACGGCCGGATGGCGGCCGACGGAGAGGTTTCGACCGTCAAGGCATCCGGGATTTCGCCGCTGAAATTGCTGCAGCCGGCGTTGATCTTTGCTGCATTACTCAGTCCGGTTGCCGTCGGTGTGTCGGACCTTGCGGTTTCATGGGGACGACCGGGGATCAATCGTGTCGTGCTGATGTCGGTCGAAGACATCGCCTATCGAGTGCTTCGCGCCCAACACTCGTACACATCGGATCATGGATTTTCGATCCACGTGCGGGATGTCGAGGGGCAAACCTTGATTCATCCCACCGTTACGGTTCACAACCACAGCAGCGAAGGACCAATGAAGCTGTCTGCTCGCGAAGGGCGATTGCAGCTTGATAGCGAAACGTACAATTTGATTTTGCATGTCACCGACAGCCAAGTCGAATCGGGAAACGGCATCCAAGGCATTGTGCCAGGCCAAACCGAATTCAAGATTCCGTTGGCTGCCGCAATGGTCGACAAAGGGCCCGAGAACCAATCCCCTAGCTGGTTGTCATTGGCGGTGATCCGGAGTGAACGGTTGCAACAGGACGCGCGAACCCATGCCGCCGCAGGCCAATTGGCCGCCCACGTCGGATTTTCGATCCTGACGTCACGTTCCGGAGACATTGCCGGAGGGATGGGCAGGCATATGGAGTCGCAGGTCGAGCACAGTCGTAAACGCTTGACGCGACTGCACGTTGAACCATGGCGTCGATGGGCCGAAGGCTTCACGTGCTTCTTCTTTGTTTTCGTCGGAGCTCCGCTGGCGATGATTGCTCGTACGAGTGACTATTGGACCACGTTCGGGATTTGTTTTTTGCCGATCCTGTTGGTCTATTACCCGCTCTTTATCTTTGGGCTCGAGCAAGCCAAGGACGCCGCGATCCCTCCTTATGGCGTCTGGATCGGTAATGTTGTTCTGGTCGCAATCGGAACCGCGTTGATCGCACGTGTGCGTCGCTATTAGCTTCGCGTTTCGTCATTGCGACGCGTTTCGCCTGGCAAACTCCATGCTTCGCGTCACGTTGTCAGGGAACAACACGCTAGAATCGCTACATTCGCGCCATCGAGAATAGCTTGATCGTGGGGGCGTGGTTCCATGGCGAAATCCACTCTCGATCAAATAAGCGTCAGCTACGTTTGCGTGTGCAGTGCCGGAATGTTCTCCGGGGGGCGACTGAACGTCACGTCGAATACAAGGCAAGGCAGATGATGGGTAAAGAGTTCGTGGATTACTACGAGGTGTTGGAAGTCAGTCCCAACGCAAGCATCGCGACGATCGAACGCGTTTTTCGTTTCTTGGCAAAGCAGTATCATCCCGATCTCGCGGGAAATCGCGATCAATCAGGCGGGGATCGCAAACACTTTTCGAAATTGGTCACGGCGTTCGAGACGCTTCGTGATCCCCAGCAGCGCGCCGCGTATGATCGCGAGTATCAGCAAGTGAACCAGGAACGGGCTGAGTTGGTCGACGCGGCCAATGCAGCAACGGATGATTGCATCGAGCGGTACAAATTGTTATCGCTGCTGTATGCCCAGCGGCGTCGTGATTTCAAGAAACCCGGCATCGGGCTGGGGACACTCGAAACCATGGTCCCGTATTCGGAGCAAACCGTGGCGTTTCACCTGTGGTACTTCCGCGAGAAAGGTTGGATTGGCCGCGAAGAGAGTGGCCAGTTGTCGATCACCGCAGCCGGCGTCGATCAAATCGAAGCGATGAACCAAGAGGCCGTCACGAGCCAGCTTCGCTTGGAACATTCGCCTGAGCGGATCACCGTGATGAAGTCGGCATAGCGAAAACGCAATTCGTCGTTCGAAGCGAACCGAGTCGCTGGTCGCTCCGCCGTGTCACTTGACCGTTTCGGGTTGCCAGATCGCATGGCCCTTGTAAACCTTGCCAATCGGATATTTCTCGCTCGGCGTCACCGCCGTGTTCATGATTTGTTCGATTCGTTGAACCACTTCGGGATGATCCGCCGCAACGTCATGTGCTTCGCCAAGATCATGACGTAAATCATACAACTCGATCGGACCCGCAACGCCTAGCCGAATTTCCGAACGGATCCCCTTCCAATCGTTCCAGCGGACCGCTTGATGATAACGCGTGCGGCAATGGCCAAAGTCCCAGTACAAGTATTCACGATCCGATGCGAGCTTGCCTCCCCGCAGCCCACTGACAATCGAAATCCCGTCTAGGTGATTCGGGGGCGTTGCTCCGGCGAGTTCGGCGAACGTCGGCATCATGTCCTGAAACGCAATCACTTCGTCGCTGGTCCGGTTGGCCGGGATTTGACCTGGCCAACGCGCGATTAGCGGTACGCGAATGCCTCCTTCGGTCAGATCCCGCTTGTAACCACGAAGCGGACCATTGGTGTTGAATTGCTTGGCCACGTTTTTGTGACCGCCGTTGTCGCTGGTAAAGATGATCAGCGTTTGGTCACCCATCCCAAGTTCGTCGATTTGCTTGGTGATGCGTCCGACGTCCTGATCGAGCAGGTGGATCATTGCCGCGTATTTTTTTGCCTTGGCCTCCCAATTTCGCTCGGAATAAGGCTCGGTCGATGGCACGGTCAATCCGTCCTCATCCTCTTTTGGTGACGAAAAATGAGGCAGCGTGTAGGCGGCGTACAAAAAGAAAGGAGACTTGCCGTCACTCGATTCGTCGATGAATCGCAACGCCCGTTCGGTCAATTCCGTGTGACTGTAGGTGTGGTGCGATTTCGAATTGCCGCTCAGCTCGTATCGCTCGTCATCATCGTCGAGATATTCGGGATAGTAATAATGCGCATGATCCTGGTTCAAATAACCAAACCAGGTATCAAAGCCTTGGTTCGTTGCCCGTCCGACGCTGTTGGCATCACCGAGTGACCACTTGCCAACCCCGCCGCAACGATAGCCCACGCCGCTCAACACCTCGGCCAACGTGGTGTCGTCGTCTTGCAAGTAAGTCGAGTAATGCGGCACGTTGTCCCGCGCCACGGTATGCCCATTGTGCAGCCCGGTCATCAATACCGATCGAGACGGCGTGCACACTGGGCCTCCCGCATACGCTTGAGTGAACCGCATGCCTTCGGATGCCAAACGATCGATGTTCGGTGTCTTGATCATTTGCTGGCCGTAGCACCCCAGATCACCGTATCCCAAATCGTCCGCCATGATGAAAACGATATTCGGTCGTACAGGCTCTTCCGCAGCGCTGGCGAAACCGGCGAATGATATTGCCGCTAGAGAACTGTATAGACAAAGTGTAAATCGCTTCTTAAGCCATTGTCGCGTCATGCGGTTGTTCTTGTCTTTTTGAGGGGCTGTGATGGTGAGCAACGAATCGGATGGGAATTCGCAGTGATTGTTTCAAGTTAGCGACGCTTCCGCTGCAACAGATACCGCGCGAACGCGATCAGTCCTGCGAATTTGAATTCAGGATCTACGTAGTGTTCGATCACATAAAAAGCAAAATAGTAAAATCGACAAAATGCCCAGATGGAAATGCCCAGCAGGACGACCACCTGCAGCGAAGGTGTCTTTGCGATCAACATTGCCGATGCGAGTATACCGAGCGCGAGGAACAACATCCCCTTGGCCAAAATAACTTTCGGATTTTTTAGGTCAGCCATCTTTTCCAGCGTTGTTGCCTCAATTTGCAAAAGTTAGGCGGAATCTGCTCCCGGCCAAAGTCTGCGGGCTCTCCGTCACTATTTGCAGACTCGTGCAACATCCTTGTGGGGGGACATGTCATAATCATGGTCGCAGCCCCATTCACGTATGCCCTCCCCACCTCGTTTCGATGAATTCGGAGTTCGTCATGATTTGCAGTCGCTACTTCTTGCCCCTGATCATGGTACTGGGCAGCGGTTTTGTTTCCGGCATCACCCGAGCGGAAGAGGGTTCGGCACTGTCGAGCCAGTATATCCCCGACGACGCGATTGCCGCTGTCTTCATACCGGTCCATCAGATCTTAAGCGATCCCGAGATGGAAATGTTTCCGATCGAAATTGTGCAGGCTCAGTTGAAAGAAAACGTCGGCATCGATCTCGAGTTGCTCAAAGGCCTGTTCACCTACAATGACCAAGAAGTCGTCCGCTTTTAGTCGGGCAGCTATTGATGGGTAGCGAAACTTGCAGAGTGTTTCGGTCTGATGCGACCCACCCCAAAAGTCTTGGCGACATTCGCTACCCCGAAAACGGTCAGCCGGCGAGTCCGGGGGGAAACATTTTTACTGAATTCTTAGGTTGCCGGGAAAGGGGCAACCCTCTTTGCGTGCAGCGTCTACAATAAATGTTCGTGAAGCTTCTCAGGGGTTCAACATGATTCTTATCTGGGCTGACCGCTATGACACGAGCAACTTCGAGTGATCGTCATTCGGATTCGCAAGCTTCTTCGCTCTCGGCGGAGCGAAAGCGATTGGATGAAGATCGCTTGCACAACAGGAATTGGCGATCATGGGGACCCTATGTCAGCGAACGGGCTTGGGGCACCGTTCGCGAGGACTACAGCAGCAACGGCGACGCCTGGGGTTTTCTGACTCATGATCAGGCACGCTCCAAAGCCTATCGCTGGGGTGAAGATGGTTTGGCCGGTATCTGTGACCGCTACCAATTGCTCGTCTTTGCGTTGGCGTTTTGGAACGGACAAGACGAGATCCTCAAAGAACGCTTGTTCGGGGTCGTCCCCCAGCAAAATAATCATGGCGAGGATGTGCGTGAGTACTACTATTACCTCGACGCCTCACCGACCCACTCGTACCTGAAATATTTATATAAATACCCGCAAGCTAAATTCCCCTATCAACAACTGATCGATGAGAGTCAACGTCGTGGGATCGAGCAACCCGAATTTGAATTGCTCGATACCGGTGTCTTTGATGACGATCGCTACTTTGACATTTTCGTTGAGTACGCCAAGGCCGATCCCGAAGACATCTGCGTCCGAATCGAAATCTTCAATCGTGGCAGCGAACCGGCCCGCTTGCACGTGCTGCCGCAGCTTTGGTTCCGCAATACATGGTCTTGGGGCGATGTCCCCGGCCCCACACCTTCGATCGCGTGCTCTCAAGATCCCAACGGGCAAGCCTGCTTGGTTGCTGACGACTCGACTGCCAAACCGATTTCTAATTTGCTGACCGATTATGCACTTGGTAAACGGTATTTGTATGCCGAATCAGGCGGCAAGCCGTTGTTCACCAACAACGAATCGAACCGCATGCGATTGTATGGATGTCCTGACCACACGGCGTATGTCAAAGACGCCTTTCATCGCGACGTGATCAACGGCGAGTCGTGCGTGAACCCGGACCAAGTCGGCACGAAAGCGTGTGTGCATTACGAAAACGTCACCGTGCCAGCGAACGCGTCGGTGGTGTTGCGGTTGCGACTGACCGATCGTCCAACCCCGGATGCGATCCGCGGTGTTGACGCGGTCGTCGATCAGCGAAAATCGGAAACCGATACATTCTACGACGAACTGCACCCCCCCAAAGCTTCCGAGGATGAACGTCGCGTCCAGCGTCAAGCACTGGCCGGAATGATTTGGTCAAAACAATTCTATTATTTCGACGTCCATAAGTGGCTCGATGGCGATGACTCGCGAGCCAAGCCGCCCGCGTCTCGCCATCACATTCGCAACGAACACTGGAAACATCTCAATTCGATGCGAATCTTGTCGATGCCCGACAAGTGGGAATACCCGTGGTTCGCTGCCTGGGACTTGGCGTTTCAGTGTATCCCGTTGGCACTGGTTGATCCCGAGTTCGCCAAAGAACAATTATGGTTGCTGCTGTTTGAACAATTCCAGCATCCCAATGGCCAGATTCCCGCTTACGAGTGGGAATTCAGCGATCTGAATCCGCCCGTGCATGCTTGGGCGATTTGGCGTGTCTACAACATGGATCGAATTCAAAATGGGCGTGCCGACCGCGAGTTTTTGGAAAAGTGTTTTCACAAACTGCTGCTGAATTTCACTTGGTGGGTCAACAAGGTCGATGCCGAAGGCCACAACGTGTTTGAAGGTGGCTTTCTTGGATTGGACAATATCACCACGTTTGATCGCAGCACTCCGCCAAGCGATGGTTCGTCGCTGAAACAAGCCGATGCAACCGGGTGGATGGGGATGTATTGTCTAAACTTGATGCGAATCGCCTTGGAACTGGCCAAAGAAAATAAGACCTACGTCGGGTTGGCGATCAAGTTTTTCGAGCACTACGTGTACATCGGATCGGCGATGAAAAACATGGGCGGTCGGGATTACGAGTTGTGGAGCGAAGAGGACGGATTCTTCTTTGACGCGTTGTGCTATCCCGATGGCTCGTATCATCGTTTCCGCCTGCATTCGCTGGTCAGTCTGATCCCGCTGTACGCCGTCGAACGGCTCGAAGAGGTTTGGACGTCCGAGTTTCCTGAGTTCAAAGCAAACTTGGATTGGTTCATGCGGAACCGCGGCCACTTGACCGAAGCCTGCTTAACGACCAGCGAGAATGCCAACGGAAAGGTGCACTTGCTTTCACTCGTCGACGCGGACCAACTGCGCCGGATCGTCGAGGTGCTGTGGGATGAATCTGAATTCCTGAGTCCCTATGGGCTGAGAAGTCTGTCGAAATACCACGAGCAGCATCCGTTTACGTTTGGTGATCAAACCGTCAAGTACGATCCTGCGGAATCGACCACTTGGCTCAAAGGAGGCAATTCAAATTGGCGAGGTCCGATCTGGTTTCCGACTAGTTTTTTGATGATCGAATCACTGCGAAAACTTGCGAAGGTTTACGGAGAGAGCATTCGAGTGCCCGCAGAACCGGATGCCGAGCGAGAAACGATGACGTTGTCCGAAGTTGCCGAGGGACACGCCAATCGGCTGATCTCGCTGTTCACTCGCGATTCCGAAGGCCGCCGAGCCATTTATGGACGGCGTGAAAAGATGCAACACGATCCACATTGGCGTGACTGTTTGCTGTTCCACGAGTATTTCAATGCCGAAACAGGCGAAGGCCTCGGGGCGAATCACCAAACCGGCTGGACCGGACTGGTCGCCTCGTTGATCGACGAATGGCGAAGGTAGCCGGTTTCATCGTCGCTTTTCGCTCCGCGAAAATAGCGTCAACGGCGCCGAAAACTACTTCTCAACTCATCAACCATCCCATTGGCTAATAAAGTCGTTCCATCCACTCGGACGCTGCACATGGATATCTTTGAATCGTTTCCCAGCACGAGCACGCTGATTCTGATTGGACTACCGCTGCTCTATTTATTGGGAACACCGCTGCTGATCCTCGCGACCTTTCGCACCGAAGCCTTCCCAACGATTGAACCGGTGCCGGCCGATGATCCGCTACCGGAAGTCGTTCGCCAGCATTTTTTCGAGGTCCATGAATCAATGACGCGATTGGGATTTTCCAACGAGGGAACTTTCTTTTTGCCGCAAGCGGTGACGAACGTTAAAAGTTTGATCGTGGTCTTTCTGAATCGAGCCGAGTCGACGGGGGCGGTGTCCGCGGTCGTTTACTCCGATCAAAATGGCATATGGAATTTGCAAGAACGTTTTACAGAGTTCTGCACACGGTTTGATGACGACAGTGAAATCAACACTGGCAACCAAAAGACACTCGGAGCGTTTCCTATTCCACCGAGCTATTTGTCGACCCAGCATCCTCGGATTCAGAGCGTCGAGGATTTGTTTGCGGCTCATCAGGCACTCAAGCGACATTACGCGCTCCGTCGCCGGCCAGTGAATCGACTCGATACCCTATTCGATGGTGACGTCGCTGCCTTCATCTCAGCCGGGATGACAGCGGAATTTGAACACGCCAAAGCGTGCGGGTATTTGCGATACATTGGTGGCGCTCATGATGGATTCACTGCCGCAATGCAAGATTCGCCTTATCGTCCACCCGCTTCGCTGAATCGACCGCAGTACGGAGCGACCTTCGTCGGCGCTTATTTAATGGCGTGGAAGCAGCTCTGGCCGATGAAGCCATTTTTTGCTTACGCACGCCATCGCCGTGATCGTCGATTGTTAGATGACACAGGCTTCGAGCTGCCCAGCAAAAATTTGGGTTGGTCGTAGCGGAAGTCGCGGGCGGCTTGTTGTTTTAGTCGTACGATGGACTTCCTAGTCCGGCGAATACACCATTGACGGACTAGAAAATCCATCATACACCCCTTGCCGCAGGAAACTTCGTTAAATCAACAAGCCGTCAACGGCTTGCTGTTTTAGTCGTACGATGGACTTCCTAGTCCGTCGAATGCACCATTGACGGACTAGAAAGTCCATCATGCACCCGTTGCCGCAGGAAACTTCATTAAATCAACAAGTCGTCAAGACTTACGTTGCATTGACCGAACGATCCGAAAATCTCACGCGAGTTTTATTGCCGGCAAATACAAAGGCAAACATGGGGGACGAGGGCGGTATACATGATCCACCGCAGCGATGGTGCGATCTTAGATCGGAGCTTGCGCAAACAATTGAGACGCAGCCAAGGCAAGTCCAGCACCGTACAACAATCGAGCCCACATACTTCTCGTCTCCAAAAAGGGGAATCCGTTCAAACCGAAAGGATTCTTCGCAGGCAGGTGAGCCGAGTCAACCAACGAAATCAATCTTTCGAGTTTCACGCGACGCTTGATCCTTGGGCGAAAGTCCCATGAAAACTTAGGCCGGAGGCCGGCACCGTGAATGCCGTTGGCGTGAGCCAACGGTTTGGGAGTCAGCGGGCGCCGCGAGGCCGGAGGCCGGTAGAATGTCCGCAAGTCTGCCGCCCGCTGGGCTTTGTTCGTCCCCATGCCCTAGTTCCGGTGGCTCACGCCACCGGCAGAGATTATGTCGGCCTCCGGCCTAGTTGCCCGCAACAGCATGTCGTCCCATGCGTGAGTTTCGAAGTAGCCATGATTGACCACAGAGCGGCGGCAATAGGTAGAGTGGAGCGAAAGCCCTAGGAAAACCAGGCCGGAGGCCGATACAGTGAATGCCGTTGGCGTGAGCCAACGGTCCAGGAGCCAGCGGGCGCCGCGAGGCCGGAGGCCGATACAATGTCGGCAAGTGTGCCGCCCGCTGGGCTGTGTTCGTGCCCCATGCCCTAGTTCCGGTGGCTCACGCCACCGGCTGAGGGTATGTCGGCCTCCGGCCTTTGATCAATTCAACTGTTTCAGCAGTCGCCGGTGCTAGCTTGTGATACTAGAAAGTCACCTGATTTCGCCGAATGCTACACACGATGGTGGGGCCGCCACTTCAATAGCTTGCAGTTTCAAATTCCAAACGCATTAGTAGGCCGACGTTTCAAAAGTCTCGCTTCCCGCTGACACAAATCAGATGTAGTTGGTGCGAATAGAGTCTGGCAAGGATTTGCCCGCGAATCATGCGAATGAACGCGAATCAGTCACGCGATGATTCTTGACGAACACAAGTCGCAACGCGACAACATGGACCAGAGTCTCGTGGCTATTATGTTAGAAATCTCGCGAGAGCTGATTGTAAATTCACTGCCGAAAAATCAAAGAAAGTAGAGCTTGATGGCCGTATCCTTAAAAGAAACGGTTGAGCAAAGTGACACTCGCCTTGGACGCCTATTCGATTTTTCAATCCAAGCGTTGATTGTACTGTCGCTGGTTACCTTTTCAATTGAAACGCTGCCTCATTTATCTTCTTCGTACAAAAATATCCTGAGTGCATTAGAGTTGTTTTGCGTGGTTGTGTTTACGTTGGAATACATCGCTCGCTTATGGGTGGCCGATAGTAAAATAGCGTTTGCACTTAGCTTCTTTGGTGTGATCGACTTGATCGCAATCCTTCCCTTCTATTTATCATTGGGAGTCGATCTTCGTTCACTCCGTATATTTCGCTTCCTGCGGCTTTTTCGCATACTTAAGCTGGTCAGGTACAATCAAGCAGTTCGTCGTTTTCACCGAGCTTTGCTGATTGCTCGTGAAGAAATTGTTCTGTTTGCTGTAGTTGCGTTGATATTGTTGTATTTAGCAGCGGTCGGAATCTACTATTTCGAGAATGAGGCTCAGCCCGAGGCATTTGCGTCCGTGTTTCACAGTTTGTGGTGGGCCACCGCGACGCTAACAACGGTTGGCTACGGAGACGTTTACCCGGTGACTGTGGGGGGACGGTGCTTTACATTCTTGGTGTTGCTTGTCGGATTAGGGATCGTCTCTGTCCCTGCCGGCTTGGTTGCATCAGCACTTTCGAAAGCACGCGAGATCGAAGATGGTAAAGAGCTTTTTGAAACGGATACAAAAGACTGTCGTTGAAGCCTACGACCCGGGGCGTGATGAAAGGGTGAAAGCACTTGCTGCTGAGCTTTTTCGTGGTTTGAAGACTCAACGCCAGGAGTTCAGTCTCAATGAACTGATTGCGCGATTCGATGTCACCAATTCCGATGTCCGGAATGCTGCGAGGTTAGCTTTTAGGCAATTGTTACGCAACATTTGGAAAGATGGAGTCGTTTCTGAAAAAGAGAAAGAAACGGTGCAGTGGGTCGTAAGGGCGTTGGAACTATCTGACCAAGATGCCGTCGCGATGCAGCGAGAATTTGCAGTGGAACAGTTCCGCACTTCGCTGGCACATGCGATGGATGACGGGATTTTGTCGGATGATGAGTACCGGCATTTGGAGCATATTTCGTCGGTCGTCGGGGCCACGGCGCCCATGATTGCAAAACAGTTTTTTGAGTCAGAGGGAGAAGGGTTTCTACGAGCAATCTTTTTGTCGGCAATTGAGAGTGGCGAGCTCGCACGCGAGGAATGGCAGAGGCTTGTGAAAACCAGTATTCGATTTGGTTTCTCTGAGAGCGAATTAAATCGGCTCATTCAAAGTCCAGCGAAACAGTTTGTCGAACATGTTCTTGCGGATGCGAAGGCTGACTTTGTCCTAACCGATGACGAACGAGAAAAGGTGGAATCCTTGCTGGTTATGTTTAGGCTAGACGACACCTTTTGTGATTATGTTCGTCGTCAGATGAATGAATTTGTAATGTACTGCAGCATCTCACAAGGACGATTGCCCACGCTCGATGTTCCGCAATCTTTTGAAATACGTGCCGGGGAAATTGTTCATGCGTACGCTGACGCGGACTTGATCGTTACAAAAGTTCTCAAATCAGGTCCTGTCCAGGATATCCATCGAGGAGCATTATTGTTGTTAGATAACCGTGTTGTGTTTCAGAGCCCAACCTACGCTCAGTCTATAAACCTCAGAAATGTCATTAGCTTGTGGGGGGATGCCAAGCAGATCAACTTTCAGCAAACTGGCAAGCCTGTTTGGGCATTGCGGATGCATCATCGTGACCCATGGCTCCTTTTGATATTTCGCAAGGCGGTTCAGCTTGCCAACCAGACAGCGACACGTACCAGTGACGTAGCGACATCACGACATATACCACGTCAGGTTCGCCAGCGGGTATGGCAGCGATACGGTGGGCAATGTGCCGATTGTGGCGCTCGAGATTACTTGGAATTCGATCACATTATTCCGGTCGCCAAGGGCGGCAGCAACGTAGATGCAAACATTCAGCTACTGTGTCGAAGATGTAATTTGAAGAAATCGGATCACATTTGATTCCTTTGGAGTATCTCGTGTGTGAGCGATTGTCTTCATCAGATGGAAAATAGGTGGAGGGCAAGTCGGGAACAGTGACCGAATTGAGGCATGGTAGACCCGCTGTTGCCCTGGAAGATTTGCCTTACTTCAACCAAGATTGACGGAACGTTTAGGTAAGCACCACTAGCATGTGTTCACGACAATCCATCCGCTGAGCGTCTCAAGTCACGAGTCTCTGTGTGTTTAGTCGGCGGGCACTCCGCGATAAAGCGGCAAGGGGATCGATGATGATGGCTCGGAGGTGTTTTATGGACGGCATGAATCTGCGATGGCTTTCGAAACTCTGGATTTCTTTTGCAGCAATCCGATCGCAGTCGCAATGAGGCTTGCTCCCCCGACAGTCCAGGCAGGTATCAAGAGAAACCAGGCGGCGGGGGGCATGCCGCTGCCACGCAGGTGAGGGAAAAACAGGCTCACTGTTACACGGCCGATTAAAAGAAAGGCAAAAAACAATCCAAGGCCGCGCTTACCCCAGGTCAGTAGAAATGGCGTAGGGACATTGGCAGATATCTCTGCGTGACGGTCTTCGATCTGCTGACGCCGTTGTCGACGTGCGACGAAGATAGACGGGTCGGTGGCGAATTTTCGAGCATCTACAGGCGGTTCTTCGGAAGCAAACGGGGCGACAAGCCAGTCATCACCAAGTTGATCTTCGGTGATTCGCGAGACAACTTCTTCGGCAGTGTATCTGCCTTCCCATTTCCATTGGTCGGAACGCTTCAGTGAGTAGTGTTGCGGATCCATGCGAACTCAGTCTGCGTAAATGTTTTTTCTTCAGTTAAGTAAAAACGAAATATGATTTGTGCCACCTCTTGGCAATCGCCAGTATAAAACGCTCGTTCCCAGGCTCCAGACTCCTATTTCTCGCTCGGCAGATCGTAGCGGAGGGAACGAGTGGTCATATTCACCAAGAGGTGTCTGATTTAACCGCCTATTTTTACTGTCCGATAGATTGTTTGCCTGTACACAACCATTTTGCGGCTCGACAAATTCCATCGAACGTTGATAGGTTTATTGGCCAATTGTAGAGTCGTCGACATTGCAGATGCAAACAACTGAAACCATCGACCTCCACTAGTCGCAACGTAAGGGCTGTAAGCATCGATTGACCCCGAAAGGCACGAGAACCGACCATAATTACGTGGACTTGAGTGAGACTTGGTGCACATTGATGTCATGGCCCCAATGTGTGAAATTGCCAGTCGTTTCAATGACAACTAATCGCGGTTGCGGCAACAGCATGTCGTCCCATGCGTGAGTTTCGAGGTAGCCATGATTGACCACGGAGTGGCGGCAGTGTGTAGCGTGGTGCGAAAGCACCATGAAAATTAGGCCGGAGTCCGGCACCGTGACTGCCGTTGGCGTGAGCCAACGGTCCAGGAGCCAGCGGGCGCCGCGAGGCCGGAGGCCGACACAATGTCCGCAAGTGTGCCGCCCGCTGGGCTTTGTTCGTCCCCATGCCCTAGTTCCGGTGGCTCACGCCACCGGCAGAGAATATGTCGGCCTCCGGCCTTGGCTGCGCTGCTTTCTGGTATCGTTAGCTGCTCCCATGAACGCGTTTTTAGACAAGAAGGATTCTGCTTTGTTTCGACTGCTTTCATTGGCTTTCATCCTGGTGTTGGCGATGGCTTGTCCATCGCTCCGTTTGCTACTGGCGGATGAGCCTCGCGCGATGTTGACTGAAAATACGGTTTCCGAGGACAGCCCGCGTTTGACGCCGCAAGTTCGCATGTTGCAAAAGGCGGTTCCGGCCGTGACGTCGGTGTTTGCTTTTTTGGGAAAGGACGATACCGGGCGACAACAAGGCCGGACAGGTTCCGCCAGCACGATTGATTCGGCAGGGTATGCGTTGACGGCGTCGCATGTGATCACGGGGGCCACGGCGGGAATCGTTCAAAACCGCGAGGGAAGGCAATTTCGCTACAAGCCGATCGCGGAACTCGAAGCCTATGATCTGGCGATCATCCGTATCCTCGCTGGCGAGCCGCTGCCAATCTTGCCGATCGGCCGCAGCCACGATTTGATGCTCGGCGAACCGATCGTGGCGATCGGGAACCCGCGTGGCGTGGGACTGACGGTCAGCGAAGGCATTCTCAGTGGGCTGGATCGCTATTCCTTTCAAAGCGATGTCTATACGTCCGGCATGGTGCAAACCTCGGCGCCGCTGTTTCAAGGCAACTCGGGTGGTCCCTTGGTGAATGCCGAAGGAGCCCAAATCGGCATGGCACTGCGACTGCATTCGAATTCCGAGTCGCTGGGGCTGGCAATGGGAGCTGACCGAATCCGCGAATTGATCCCACGAGTGCTGGCGATCGAAGCTCGCGAAGGAATCACTGCGGGATGTGATGTTGATCCGCTCGTGGATCCGCCCACTTTGATCTCGATTGACGATTCCGGACCTGCGGCGGATGCGAAGCTGCAACTCGGCGATCAAGTGGTAAGCGTCAATGGCAACGAAACGCAGCATGCCTACCAATGGCCACTGGCATTGGTGGGAAGGAGTGCGGGCGAGACACTGCAGGTCGATGTGGTGCGTGGTGACCAGCGGATGCAGGTGAGTTTGACGTTAGCCGAGGCGGTGCCGGTCGCAGCGGTGGAGGACGAGATTGCCGACGCGACGGAGCCAGGTTTGACCGTTACCACCTATCCGCTGGATCCAAGGAAATTCAACAACACCTTGGAAATGGCTTTTCGTGCTCCCGAGCCGAAATCGAGCGTCGCCATGGGGCTGGATGTCGAAGCGGTCAAACCACGCGACGAATACTTTGCGGTCCGCTTTGATGGTTTTTTGAATGTACCCACGAGCGGTGTCTACACATTCAATCTTGCTTCGGATGACGGCAGCCGGTTGATGATCGGCGGACGCGATCGAATCGTCAACGATGGCGATCATCCGGCACTCGAGGAATCGTGTGTGCTCCGTTTGCAGGCGGGACTCGTGCCGTTTCGGCTTGACTATTTTCAAGGCCGCGGCAGACGAATGTTAAACGTACGCTGGCAATACGGGGATATCCCGATGTCTGAAATTCCTGGCTCAGCGTTTTTTCACGGGAAAGATGCCCCGTAGGTAAAAGACGATCGTTCCCGGTCGTTTTAGAGCACGCACTCGGACGGGATCGGGAATCGCATCAAACGAATCACTGTAGATCAAATAGCTACATCGGTAATTGAATAACCGGGGGCGAAGATCGAATTGTCGCAAACTGCGGCCTTGCGGATCCGTCGCCAATGATTGATTTGAGGGACGAAGGCGGTCGCTTTTCGCATTGAAATGCGGGCTTGGATGGACAGCGGGACTTGTGCGGAAATCCGCCACATGGTCCTGGCTCTTCCCAGCCGTTACGACCGGAACGGTCGCATGGCATCGTTATCGTTTTCGTGGCCGCTAGAGTAACCGTAGCCCGAAAAGTCGCCGATACGCTTATTGTTCCGCAAGATTATCAACCTCTGGTTTGATTCCCGCTGGCTCATGGCGAGCCCCAATGTCTTCGGAATTTTATTTCCCGCCAGACCCATCCGCATAGAGTCGCCCTCGCTAGCGACGCACTCTGTGTACCTCGTTGGCTCTTTGTTTAGAGTCCCGGCCATGTCCCTTGTCGGAGACATTGCGAGGTATGCAGAATTTTATCAGGAGGATTTATCCATGAAAATTTGTTTAACTCAGCGTGTTCGCCGCTTCCTATTGTCTTGTTTCATTGCCGGTATCACGGTCGCTGGCTCCGGTGCGAGCTATGCAGTGGACGTCAACTTTGATCCCAAGACGGATGTCGCACCGCTTGATTCGACGGTAGATGGATTTGATCAGTGGTGCGGATGGGGGACTCACGATTCGGGTCCGCTGGCAATCGCGGCGCTTTCCGCAACTTCGCAAGAAATAAAGGAGATCAAGAAAGGTTCGGTTGTGACCGAAGCTTGTGAAGAATTAGAGGCAGACGAGTTGGACCAGGCGAACGCACCTGAGTCGAGTGCGGTCCTGGATGCCTTGTATGCCGTTGCGGAAAGCGTCAGTCGTCGCAGTCGCGTTTCGATCCAACAGATGATCGAACCGTTTGCGATGGTCGCCCCTTTTGCTCAAAGCTCGCTCGAGGAAATCTCGCGGCTTCAGCAGATGGCGGAAAAGAGTAGCAGCACGCATGACGCCGTGGCGTCTAGCGATGATGAGGCGGAAGCGGAAGAGGTTTCTTATTACGAAGGAATCTTGCCAGCACCGATTGTGGACACCCCCGACAATCTCGGTGCTGGCGATCTTGCAACTGCCGATGAGGAACGCAGCGATTTGGAATCACTCGCTGACGAAGAACCGATCGATGTTTCCGCTCCCGGTCACGAAGCCGAAGACTTGCTCAGCAGTAGCTATGTCATGGCGACCCCCCCTCCCAAGAGCGAAGCATCGATCGGTTCTGCGGTCGAGAAGCCCGCGGCTTCCGAACCCGCCGCCGAAGCCCCAACGGATGACGCGCTAGTTGCTGAAGCTCCCGCCGCGGAAGTGCTCGTCGCCGAAGCTCCCGCCGCCAGCGAACCAATTGCGGCCGACATCACCGCAGTAGAGCCAGCGGAAGTCGACGTGGACGAAATCGCCGACGTGGAGTTGGCTCAAGCGGAGCCGGTCGACGCGGATGAGGCTGAATTGAAAGAGTCCAATGCGGCAGTGGCCGATGCGGCAGTGGCCGAAGCCGAGTTGCTGGCCGAGGCGGAGCCGGCGGACGTCGAGGTGGCCGAAGAGCAAGTCGAAGCGGTAGCGGATGTCAAAGCGGTAGCGGAAGCGGATGAATTTGAGGCTGAGGTCGAGCTAGATGCGATCGCAGCGGACGCAACTTCTGCGGATGCGACGATCGGTTCTTCGGCGATCATTGCCACGATCGAAGAAGCCTACATGCCGTATGATTTGGCGGCCGCCGATATCCAAGTTTGGAACTTCTATCCACTCGTCTACAAACCCTACTGTATCTTAGACCGCAACAATCACGTCGAAAAACCAGAGATGTGGTCGACCGCCGAAGTCGAAGCGGAAGCGGTTGCGGAGTTGGACGCAGTTGCTGAGGTCGAAGCGGTAGCCGACGTCGAAGCGGTAGCCGAAGTTGCATCCGTCGACGAGGCATCCGTCGACGAGGCCGTCGTTGCTGATAAAGTCGCGATGGATGAGGCCGAAACGGCGGACGAAGTGGCTGTCGACGAGGTCGAAGCCGTGGTCGATGTCGAAGCGTTGGTCGAGGCGATTGTCCAGAGCGAGCCAGCTGAGATTGACGACGCGGAACTGGTGGCCGACGACGAACTGGTTGCGGACAGCGAACCGGTTGCCAATGCGGAGCAGGTTGCGGACGCGGAGCAGGTTGCGGACGCCGAAACGGTTGCGGACGTGGATCCGATTCTTGTGCAAGCGTCGGCGGATTGCTTGTTGGACGAGTTGATTTGGAATGTGGACACGGTGACGCCAAGGGTGGCTCGTCATCTTCGCCGCGGTGCCGCTCGACGATTGGGCCGGATGCTCGGTTCGCGGTTCCATCGCGTTGCCACCTCCAGCCACCAAGTGGCTCATCACGCGGTCGAGTTGATTGCTGGTGTCTGGCCTGTGCCCGCGGTCCAGCCGGTCCCCGAGTCGGTTGGCGAAGCGTTGATGGTTCGAGCCGGAGCGGTGGCTGCCGCCGAAGCATCGGTACAGGTCGCCGAAGTGGTGGTGGAAGCCGACTTGTCGGTCCAGAGTGAGCTTCGCTAACAAAAATGCGGTCAACCCAGGCTGCAACCGTCGCGACGACGTGGTGCAGCCTGGGGGCGTTTTTAGGCGGAATTTGCGATCAAACGCTGCCGAGAATGGACCGCCAAAAGGAGTCGGCTCGGAACCGTGAAACTGAAAAAGTTTTCTCGAATCACGAATCGCCGTTGACAGCGGTTTCGGCTAGGTGTTAATCCCACACCCACGGTTGCAGAAAGCAGCCGCGGGGCTAAACGAATATCAAGAAGTTTCATCGTAGTTGGACGTATTGCGGGATTCGTTCAAACGCCATCTTCGGATGGTTTGAGCATCCAAAGCTTGGGGCGACGGTTACTGGGTCAATCGTCTCGCTGAGCCGCTCGGCGATGAAACTTCTGTGTGCATCGGGGTTTTGCTTCGGCGAAACCCCGATGCCACGATACAGGTGTATCTTCTAAGGTTGCGCGTCGGGTTACGATTTTTCGGGAAAAACGACAATAACGCAACTTCAGAAGATCCATCCGAGGTTGTAACACCCGGTCGTCAGCGATTCCTTCGCAGACTTTTTGTTACCGCAACACTGACGGCACGCTGCGTACTCCAACCGCCATCGCCGTGCCGCCACCTTTGGGACCCCAAAACGGCCGGCCCTGATTGCAACCCCATCGTGCGGGGGCCACTACAGTAGCGGCCACCACGGGAAAAAGGATTCCACCGAAAACGGGCCACAAGAAAAATGGCTTGTCATGGGAAGTGTCCGGAGGGGCCGTCCACCTCGATAACGATAGACCTACTCGAACCAAGATCGCGCCGCTAAGATCGTGGGCATGGCACAAGAATCTACAGACGAATCCGACCCGCGAAACGCCGCGGTCGATGGCACCGCGAAGGACGCTGCGAACCTCGATTCGGGGTCGGGCGACGCTGCGGAGGCTTCGGCGAAATTTCGTGGCCAACGATGGGCGATCGGCGTGACGATTCTGGTTGTCGCAATTGCCTATGCCGGATATCGCTGGACCCAATCGAACCCGACCTCGGCCCAGTCCCAGCACGTCGAGCCATCGCCGCAGGAAAAGTTTGACCAGATTCACGAACCGTTGGTCCAAGGCAAGGCGACGGCGCTGGAGATCGACGATTTCGAAATCACCGATTCGATGCTGCTGCAGGTCAAGGATCTTGAAGCGGTTGAAACGCTGATTGTCGATCAAGGACGCGTTACCGACGAAGGCATCGCCCACTTGCCAACGCTACCGAATTTGCAGTTGGTCCGGCTGCGATATTCGCCGATTACCGATGCCGGGATGGCGACGTTGGCCAAGTGCAGTTCGCTATGGTATGTCAACCTGCCTCATGCCGAGTGCACCGCAAAGGGAGTTCAGTTGTTAAAGGCGATCCCCGAACTGCGACAGCTGCGGATTGCCTCGCCGAAGCTTGGCAACGAAGTGACTCGCGAAATCGCGTCAATCCAATCGCTCCGTGGCGTGCATTTAATCGACGTCCCCGTGACCAACGACGGACTGAAATCGCTCGCCTCGCTTCCCTATCTCGAGTCCTTGTATTTGGACAATTCGTTGGTAACCGAATCGGGATGGCGGTGGCTGTACACAAACTACCCTCAGATTCACGTTCACGTGAATCAAGAACACCACGATTACGATCCCAAAGCCCACGTCCACCACGATTAAATCATGACTCAACGGCTCGACGCACTTCGCCAATCGCTCGCTTCGCTGGAAATCGACGCGATGTTGGTGACCGACGAAATCAACGTTCGTTATTTGACCGGGTTTACCGGCGACAGCTCCTATTTGTTGGTCGGGCCGGATCGAGCGACGATGCTCAGCGATGGTCGCTACGAAATCCAATTGGCCAACGAATGTCCGTCGGTTTCGGCTGCGATCCGCCCGCCGAGTCAATTGATGATGGATTTGGTCAAACAAGTGCTAGGCGATTCGGGGTACGAGCGGGTCGGAATCGAGTCGGCCGTGATCTCGCTAAGCGATTATCGCAAAATGAGTGACCAATGTCCCGATGTTTCGTGGATCGAGACCACCGGGGTCGTCGAGCGCCAACGAATGATCAAGGACGAAGACGAGATTGCGACCACTCGGGGGGCCGTTTCGATCGCCCAGCGAAGTTTTCAGTCGCTCGTGCCAATGTTGTCGCCGAAATGGACTGAGCGGGCGATTGCACATGAATTGGAAGCGAAAATGCGATTTTTGGGGGCTGAATCGGCAAGTTTCAAGCCGATTGTCGGGTTTAACGCCGCCGCCGCCTTGCCGCACTATCATCCCGCGGAAATTTTTATGCCGACGAACGGCGTGGTGCTGATCGATTGGGGGGCAAAATACCGGGGATACGCCAGCGATATCACGCGGACCTTGTCCGTTGGCAACGTTTCTAGCGAGTTTGAGCGGGCGTACGAAGTCGTGTTAGAGGCTCAAATGGCGGCGATTGACGCGATCAAACCGGGAGTCGAAGGCAAAGAAATCGATAAAATCGCTCGCGGCGTGATCGGCAAAGCGGGGCTGGGAGACAAGTTTAACCACGGTTTGGGGCACGGAATTGGGCTGCAAATCCACGAATCTCCGCGGATGTCGTCGAATTGTGAAGATGAACTCGCTGCGGGTATGATTGTCACCGTTGAGCCTGGAGTGTATATCGGTAACGAATTTGGCATTCGCATCGAAGATGATGTACTGGTGACGGAAACTGGTTGCGAAGTGCTCACTACCCTACCTAAGGGTCTCGATGATTGTCGGTTGGTGCTGTAAAACTTCCGCATCCCAAAATTTACATGAACGTCAATCTTTCTGACGGTGAGTCAAGTATGAGTAAAGGCGGAAAGCAAAGTTCCGATATTTTCGATATCGATCGGCTTCGCATGATCGTAGAGTTGATGGAAGAACACGAATTGTCGGAGGTCGATCTCCAACAAGGCGATGAGAAGATCAAACTAAATCGTGGCTCAGCCGCTCCGGTGTACATGCCGGCCGCAGCTGCACCGGCACCCGCAGCCGCATCGGCACCCGCGGCTGCCCCTGCCGCCGCGGCGCCTCCGGCAAGCGCGAACACGATCACCATCGACGCTCCGATGATCGGCACGTTTTATTCACGGGCCAATCCCGAATCCGAGCCGTTTGTCAAAGTCGGTCAACGCGTTACCGAAGACACAATCGTGTGTATTGTCGAGGCCATGAAGGTCTTCAACGAAATTCCCGCCGAATGCAGCGGAACCGTTGTCGAGATCCTGGTCAACGACCAACAACCGGTGGACTTCGGCAAGCCGATGTTTCGTATCGATCCGAACGCCTAAAACGTAGACAACTCTGTGATTAAAAAGATCCTGATTGCCAATCGTGGCGAGATTGCTCTGCGCGTGATCCGCGCTTGTCGTGAAATGGGAATCGGTTCGGTGGCGGTGTATAGCCAAGCCGATGCCGATTCGATGCACGTCAAATTGGCGGACGAAGCGTATTGCGTTGGTAAACCGCGTAGCGTTGACAGCTATCTAAAAATCGACCAAATCATCGCGGCCGCCGAAGTGGCCGGCGTGGATGCGATTCATCCCGGTTATGGCTTCTTGGCCGAAAACGCTCACTTCAACGAAGTGTGCCGGTCCAGCGGATTCGAGTTCATCGGTCCAAGCCCGCAAGCGATGGAAAAGTTGGGCGATAAGAATACCGCTCGCGCTATGGCCATCGCCAACAACGTTCCGGTCGTTCCCGGCAGCGATGGGTTGATCAACGACAACGCCGAAGCGATCGAAGTCGCCAAAAAAATTGGCTTCCCCGTTTTGATCAAAGCGACCGCTGGCGGCGGTGGGAAAGGGATGCGGGTTGCCGAGGACGAAAAAACGTTGGCGACCGCGGTTTCGCAAGCTCGTACCGAAGCCGAAGCGGCATTTGGTAACGGCGGCGTTTACCTGGAACGCTACGTCGGTTCGCCTCGTCACGTCGAAGTCCAAGTGATCGCCGATTCGCACGGCAACGTTTGCCATTTGTTCGAACGCGATTGCAGCGTCCAGCGACGGCATCAAAAGTTGATCGAAGAAGCGCCTAGTCCGAGTCTTCCGGAAGAGCGACGAATCGAAATCTGCGAAGCCGCTGTGAGAATGATCCGCGGAGCCGAGTATACCAATGCGGCCACGGTCGAATTCATTGTCGACGCCGACAACAATTTCTACTTCATCGAAGTGAACGCGCGAATTCAAGTCGAACATCCGGTCACCGAAATGATCACCGGAATCGATTTGATCAAAGAACAGATTCGCGTCGCCGCAGGCGAAAAACTTTCGTTCACTCAAGAAGATGTGAAATGCGAAGGTGCCGCGATTGAATGTCGCATCAATGCCGAAGACCCCGAGAAAAATTTCCAGCCCAATCCTGGACGCATCGACAAGATGTTTGTTCCCGGCGGTTTGGGCGTGCGGTTCGATTCGCACGTCTATGCCGGCTACACGGTGCCGCCCTACTACGATTCGATGATCGGAAAATTGATCGTTCATCGGCCCACCCGTGCCGAAGCGATCGCAACGATGCGGCGGGCGCTGCGGGAAATGCAAGTCGAAGGCATCTGCACGACGGCGTCCTTTCACGACAAAGTCTTGCAGCACCTCGAATTCCTCGAAGGTCGCCACGATACCAAGTTTGTTGAACGCGAATTCTTGAAGTAGGTTCCGGCGTCATGTCAGCTCGTCGAATTGATCCCGTGTTCCGGCCTGAGCAGATTGATTCGTCAGCGTTTATCGCGGACAACGTCACCATCTGTGGTGACGTGACCATCGAAGAATCCTCGAGCGTGTGGTTCGGATCGGTTGTTCGCGGAGATACCGAGTACGTCAAAATTGGCAAGCGGACCAACATCCAAGACTTGTCGCTGTTGCATACCGACCAAGGTTCGCCTTGCGTCATCGGTGACGATGTCACCGTGGGGCATTCGGCGGTCGTGCATGGTGCGGTGGTCGAAGACGGTGCGTTGATTGGGATCCGTGCCGTGGTGCTCAGCCGGGCCAAAATCGGCGCCGGTGCGATCATTGGTGCCGGAGCGGTGGTAACCGAGGGGACCGTGGTCCCCGCGGGCAAATTGGCCGTTGGCGTTCCCGCCAAAGTGATTGCCGATGTCAGCGAAGAACAGCGGAAGCGGTTGATCGAAACCGCCAAACACTACGTGCATTCGGCCAGCGTCTACAAAGCCGCAGAAAAATCAAAGTAGATGCCATTTGCCGAACGCGGTGCAGTCGTTTGCGCTAGCGTTGTGCGAGTTCGGCGTAGCGGAAGTCGCGGGCGGCTTGTTGTTTTGGTCGTACGATGGACTTCCTAGTCCGTCGAATCAACCATTGACGGACTAGGAAGTCCATCCTACACCCCTTGCCGCAGGAACCTTCACTAAATCAACAAGTCGTCAACGGCTTGTTGATTTATTGAGCCGCGACGCGTCAGCGGCCGGGTCCCACGCACGCCCCGGTGCCTTTCGGCCCACCGGTGCGATTTGCAATCGGGGCAAATCATCAAGCAGGTAACGACCTTCGCCAGCAAGGTGAAGACTGGCACTTTTCGCGGCAACCATCCACGCGTTTGCTGATCGTTGCGATGGGAAACAAGTGCCGTCATTGGCAGTCACGGAATTTGCGTAATTCATTTGCCTATCCTTAGCCATGTTCTAGGATAGAAGTGGTTGAATTGCGCACGGCTGACGGCGATTGGAATGGTTTTAGGGATGTGTCCCTAAACTCGCCGCATCGCGTTCGAGCGATCTCGTCAGCAGGCCTTCGATTGTGTCGCGATGTTTCGCGCAGGAGCCAGGATTGATGTTGTTTTCTAATATGCGTCGAGTTGCGTTTGGGATCGCGGTTGCCGGATTGGTTTTCGGCCAGTCGTCATTGATGGCCCAAAATCGTGGCGGTGGACATCACGGCGGTGGACATCACGGGGGTGGGCATCACGCTGGGCATCATCATCATCACCACCATCATGATCATGGCCACTTTGGTGGCGGCTATGGTTTTGGTAGCGGCTTTTACGGCAGTAATCTATATTCGGGCCGGGGTTTCAGCATTTCGATCGGCAGTGGATATCCGTACGGCTACAGCGGATTTGGCTACGGCAGTCTCGGCTATGGTGGGATCGGCTACGGCAGCGATTACTATCGCTATCCCGCAACCGGTTACACGCCGATTTACCGTGGGTCTACCTATTACGGTTCGGCCTACCCCGGATTCAGCTACGACACCGCGCCTGCCTACGGCGGGTCCACCTATCCGTACGAAAGTGCGATTGAACCCCAATATGGAGTGCCTGGTTACCGCAGCGAATTCCAGCATCAGCCCAGTGTCGAGCCGCCTTACTCGGTAGGTCGTGTCGACCCATCGTCGTCGGACCTGCGTCCAGGAATGGTGCTGCCTGATGGATCGACGGTGCTGTCAGTCGGACCACTCGACGGATCGGTTGTATCGCCGCAGGTCGAGCTGAATTCAGGAAGCGGCTCCGCCGTACCAACCGAAGCAATGCCAACCGAAGCCGCACCTCTCGAAGACTCGGAAACCGATACCGAACTGGTTCCTGTACCCGAGCTCGACGAAGCAACCCACCGCGGGCCGACCAAAGCACCAAGTCTCGATTTGAACGCGGGAATTGGCGTCTAATCGTCTTGCAAGGATGAGGGCCTGCTCGTAGCGGAAGCCGTAAACGGCTTGTTGATTTACGAAGTTACCTGCGGCAAGGGGAGTATGATGGACGTCCTCGTCCGTCAATGATGGATTCGACGGACTAGGAAGTCCATCGTACGACTAAAACAACAAGCGGTAAACGGCTCGTTGATTTTGTGAAGTTTCCTGCGGCAAGGGGGGATGATGGACGTCCTCGTCCGTCAATGATGGATTCGACGGACTAGGAAGTCCATCGTACGACTGAAGCAACAAGCCGTAAAGACTTTCGTCCTATTCGCGAAACAATCCGACGCATGCGTAAACGTTCCGCTGCTCTCAACTCTACTTGCGAATCAGCGTGATTCGCTGCATGTCGAATTTCGTCGAATTGACTTCCATGGGAGGACTTACCGACTCGTGGCCGGCCGCAAACCGCTGGATGGCTTCGTCGAGGTGCCCCTCCTTTAGTTGGGCGGTCCACAGCACGACTTCGCTGCCAGCGGTTGTTTGCGGCAGCAGAGGCCGATCCTGGTAACCGAATTCGACGCCCGGCATGATTTGCCAATCGTCGCTCGTTAGCCCCACATCGCGAAGGTCCGCAAGCGATTGTGGCCACGCGTTGTTTTGCATTTGATACTGCTTGATTCCAATCGCAGTTAAGGCCCAACGTCGATTCGATTCGTAAGTTGCCATTCCGGCATTTGCAAAGTGGGTGGAAACCGTCGTTGATGCAATGAGGGAGGTGCCCGATGCAAACGGGAACGACGTGAGCGAAACGGTGTCCAAGCCTCCATGCCGCTGGTCGTACCATGGCTCGCTCTGCAAGCTAAGGAACCTGGACCATGTTCCAGGTTCTCCCATATCTCTCGCTCGTTGCATAAATTGGATCCATTGCCAAGCCGCCTGGGATGAAAGCTTGACTGGCAGCGAACCTCGGTACTCTCGGTTGATCTCACCCGCAACCACGCCGTCGCTGAGGTCAAGTTCGTCAAGCGAAACCGCCATGGTCTGCTGCATCTGTTGGTCCAACCGCTCGGCGTAATTTGGAGCCGTCTCGATCATTTCGCGTAGCGTTGCCAGTTGGTCTGCGTCCCAGTCGGCTACCGCAAGCGATTCGCGAATCAGATGGATCACTTCGCCCGGAATTATTTTTGCTGTAGCGGTCCAAGAGGTCTCGATTTCGGAATTTAATTTCCAGTTGGTGCGGATGAACCTTTGCAAAACTTCGATCGCAAGATCATTCTCACCATGCGCGATCGCTGATCGGAACGCTTGGTTGTCATCCTCATAGAATTCCCAGACGCTCGATATGGAATGCAGGTGTCTGGCCCAGAGCACGAAGGGAAACCAGACCGCTTTGTCATCGCTCGTCGATGATCCACGGTTCAGCAATGCTTCGCGTGCACGCGTCAGTGCTGCGTCCCGTTTGACAACAAAATCGACGACGGGAAGCGACGATTCCCCTTGGCGAGCCATCGACGGAGTTTCAGAGAGCGTCGACGGTAAGTCCAGCCCTGCGTCTCCGCTCCGTACACCCAGACTTGGTGCGTCCTGCAACGGCCGCGACGCTTCTAATAGCGTTGCCCAGGCCGGCGTCTCCTCTCGGCTCGTCCGTTGATCATACCGTCTGGCCAACGATACGCGGTCCACGGGATGTCCGGCGGCAATCTGCTGTGCGACGTATTCACGGATGTTTGCTTTTGCAGCGTTTGCCTCGATTGCATCCAATGCGAAACATCCCGCCAGCACGACAAAAGGGAGTGCGATCAGCCCCAACGTCACCCATTCGGCTCTTGTGACGCTGCGGCGCGCCGAGGTACGGCCGTCACCAGAGACGGTTTGTGATCGATCGACTTTAGGATTCATCGGATGAGGCTCCTTGTTGCGTGGCGTTGACATTCGAATGCTTCGCCTTCTGAAAGCGTTCAGCTAGCTCTTTGGCTTCACTTTCCCACAGGGCATACCATTGACATCCAGGGAAGGAATGAAGCGTTGCGATGTGATCGCCATACAGCGTCGACTGCAGCGAATCGGCATAGGGCGAGATATCAAAATCGCGGTCGCTGCCAAGCGTCGCTCGAGCAAGTTTTCGGCGATGTGCGAGCGTGGATTCGCCTCGTTCGCCTGCTGTGATCAAATGCAGCAGTTCGCTGCTGATCAGGTCCGCCGTTGGATCGGTCAACCATTCAGATTGCAGGGCGGGTTTCGATTCAAGCAACCAACTGATTACGTAGCCACCCAAGTTTTGGTGGGCACGCAACTCTGGATCGTTGTGAAATCGACTCCACGATGTTAACACCGCCCCGCGACGGGCCTGTGAACGGCTTGACGAGTCGCCGAGCATTTCAATGGCCTCGGCGATGGCGGGTTCGTTCCAAAGTTGTCGGGTTTCGGGGTGAAGCAGCATTCGTGTCAGCGCAATTTCGATATAGTCGGCAAAGCACTGTTCACGAATACGCCAATTCAAACGCAGTCGTTTGGCAATCGACGTGACAAAGTCAACCCATTCCACAAAATTCTCACGCGGACGCTCGCTCGATTCGTCTTCCCGCTGTAGCGAATCAAGCCAACGCACCTGCATCAATTGCGTGGTCGTGACCGCTTCGTTGATAAAGATATGCTCGGCTTGTAGCGGGGTATGCTTGCCGCCGTTAAGCTCGAACCAAGCCTCGGGACGCTCGCCGACCGACTCGAGTGCCTCGACGACTTTCGCGGTCGGCATCTCCATCACCTGATTTTCCGTTAACTTTTCGTAGGGCGTTTGCAACCGGTGCATCGAAAACGAGGGCCTGACCTGCGTGCCGCGTTCTTCGCTCATCTGCTTCATTTCGGCAACGCGTGACGCTGGAATCGATGGAAACGAGCGAGTCTCGTGCCAGCACCAAACGTAAGGCAGTCCAAACACCGCGATCACTGCCAAAGTGTGAGTCGACAGGAAACCGACCGTACGAGGCCCTTCCATGTGACGCGGCATCTGCACGCAGGTTGCCAACAATGGCATCATCGCGATGATGCCGAGCAGCCATACCGGAGTTCCCATGGTGATCCAGCAACTGCCCAGCCAATACACGCAGACGGTCGAAAGCAGCGGAGCTAAAAACGCCGTGCCCGCAAGCACGCGTAGGACTTGGCTCGTCCACTGGGACACTCCGTACGCAGTGACCAAAACTAAAATCAGTGCGACCGCCGAAAGCATCGGAATGGGCGCTGCGAAATTTGGGTCGACAGAGTAATGGTCTGAAAGCATCCCGACGACGATCAGCCGTTGCAACAAGATGTAGACGACCGCGGCTGTGGCGAGGATGGCGAATCCCACCAGATGGCGGCCCCACCACGCTTGTATCGGAGAAATGCCACGATCCGCCAAAAATCGCATCGCCGCACTGCTGCCGTCACCATGAAACGCGAGGACCCCGAGCCAAGAGACCGACAGTCCGGCCAATACTGCGGTTAATAGGCCGAATTCTTCCGCACCATTGACATGACTATGTAATGACACGTTCAATGGGATGTATCCCACTCCCGCCACGATCATGATGGCCAGCCCCATCAGTAGTCGACGATTGTGGTTGACCGATTGCCAAACCAGCGTCGCCACCGAGTAGCGAAACGGATGACTCGGTCGGTCCTGGATCGTTGGCGGGCTGTATTGATTCAGTGCCTTCGTTCCCCGTCGATCATTGCCATCGGTCGCTGCGTCTTGTTCGAGAACAGGAGGTTCGGCAGGCCCCAGCACGCGGCGAGCCGCTGGAGACGCGATTGCGGCAACCACGGCGATTCCGATAACGCTCCAGCATCCGCTGAGAAACATCGTCACCCGGTCGGTAACGTAGGTTGACATAAGTTCGGCGTAAAACAACGCGGTGAATTGACCGAGAACATAGGGGATACACGCCATGGCAAGCGTGATCAACAACCCATGAAACACGTTCTGCGATCGCCACGATGCGTAAAAGCCGCAAAACATCAGGTACAGTGAGTGGATGATCCAAAAGGAGAGACTCAGCCAGATCGGATCGGGAAACATCGCCGTCGCAGATCCCGATTGCAGCGGTTCAATCGCCAGAATGCCTAACAGGGCCGCACACCACATCGCGGCCAAACCGACAACCGCCACGATCATTTTGCTACGGATTACATCACCATCGCGAATGGGTAGCGACGAAACCCACTGGATCGTTTCAGTTTCTTTTTCCTGGCCAATCAAAATCGCACCCACGCCAGCAGCAAAAAACGCGGGCATGGTCAGCAACACCGTGCTGATCGAGCCTGTCGCGAGCAGATTCGTGCCAATCCATCCCCACAAAATCATCAGGAACAGTGTGACTCCGGCAAGCATATAGACCAGCGGAAGGACTTGCCGGGTTTCCTTCCAAATCAATGCCCGCAGAGCTTGACGCGAACCATTCATGATGCCTCTCCTGATTCAATCAACGGGTTTTCCACCTCGCGATCCGTGTCGTCGCACCGGCGATTGTTTTGGATGTCGGAAACCTCACCGCGCAATCCCTCGCCATGAGTGAATGCAATAAAAATCTCTTCAAGCGACATCGGACGATGGGTTACCGACAACACGCCATGGGTGTTTTCCAGTTCCGCAATCATGCTTGGATGAAAATTCCTTGCCACGATTTGCCGATGGCGGCCCTGAGTGCTTTCGATCAAGGTTTCGGCGGGTTCCGGAAGCGCCGGCAACTGGCAAAGCGGATCGTCCAAGCCGATCGTGATCTGTGACATCGAGGCTTTTAAATCGTTGATCGGTTGACAACATCGCAGTTTACCGCGATGCAGGATCGCGATCGTATCAGCCACCCGCTCGACTTCCGAAATTTGGTGGCTGGAAAGAAACACCGTTCGCCCCGATGCGGCTCGCTCGACCATGCTCTCTAAAAATTCTCGGCGAACCATTGGGTCCAAACCCGAGGTGGGCTCATCGAGGATCAGCAATTCAGGATCGTGGGCCAGCGACAGCGACAAGGCGACCTTCGCACGTTGGCCTTTGCTCAGGTGCTTCATCTTCTGTTTCATCGAAATTTCATAACGCTCGATCAGCTGCGTGTATGTGTCGAGAAATCCATCGGGGTAAAACGATGCGGTGAACCAACCGATTTGGCTGACCGTCATCCAGTCGTACATCGATGGCCGGTCGCTGACGTAGCCGATTCGCCCGCGAACGCGGAGTGGATCTTTGGTTGGATCGATCCCGCAGACCGCTGCTTTCCCCGACGTTGGCTTTTGAAATCCGGTTAAGATGCGAATCAGGGTCGTCTTTCCTGCTCCGTTTTCGCCTAACAACGCGAAGACACATCCGGCGGGGATTTCAAGGTCGACCCCCGCAAGTGCATCGCAGTTGCGGAAACGCATGACAAGGTTTTCGGTGCGAATGACTGAGTTCATGACGGTGGACTGCTCGATGAGGCTGTGGAAAAGTGAATACGACCCCGCGTGGTTGGCGGACCACGGGCATCAATCAGGCGGCTTGCCAACGGCGGTGACTTTTCCTTCGAGTGCTTTGAGTTTCTTGTCGACAATCTCGCGAATTTCATCTGCGTTCATGCCGCTACGCAGTGCTTCGACAATCACGTTTTCAACGCGATCGCTGATGATTGATTTACGCTGTTTGCGACATGGGGCTAACGCATCTTTGGTAACCACCACGCCACGACCTCGCAGCGTTTCGATCAGATTCTCGGATTGCAATTCCTGAAACGCCCGCGTGATCGTATTGGGGTTTACCGCCAACTGCATGCTCAGTTGGCGAACGCTGGGCAGCAATTGCCCTGGCCGAAGCGTTTGTTCGGCAATCGCAAATTTCACCTGCCGGACGATCTGAGCATAGATCGGCTGGCCGTTGGATGGATCAATGTGGAAGAACATGGCTCGACTCGCGTTAGCGGCTGTCTGGTGATCCAGGTAACTGGTGTGTTGGTTAGATAGTACACCAGTGACGTGGCGAGTCAAGCCATTTTTTTGCTAAAGGACGCAGCGGTGTGAGCGAAACGATTGACACTCGGGCCACATCACGCATGGGCGCGTTGCCATCTCAGCGAGATACCGATCCCACAACGCAGTGGAAATCGCGGGGGCGACGCCGTTCTAGAAGAATCACCGAATTCGTTTCAAAGCAAAACGGCATTCGGGAAATGCCGGCGATCGTTACGATTCGCTCTCAGGTGGCCACACGCGATGCAGCGCAACGTTCACATTGGGTTCCTGCGTCCGCTCGGATGCTGCTGGCAATCCGATTTGGATCGTGGCTGCCTCGCTCG
The DNA here is from genome assembly GCF_039545035.1 of Novipirellula caenicola. Taxonomy (NCBI): domain Bacteria; kingdom Pseudomonadati; phylum Planctomycetota; class Planctomycetia; order Pirellulales; family Pirellulaceae; genus Novipirellula; species Novipirellula caenicola. The sequence continues at coordinate 713,290 of NZ_BAABRO010000001.1, read as the reverse complement.
TCGCCGGGCGGAGCAGCTCGCCATGGTGTACTTGGATGATCGACTCGCACACGCCCCAAGTTGCAGCGGGGATCAGTTGCTGGTGACCTTGTTTCATCAGCGGATGATCCACAAAGGCGAGCGAGTCTTGCGATGGTAACCCACCACCGATGTTGATTTGAATCAATCCGTCGTCGTTACTCATGCTGACACTTAACAATGATTCAAATGCGGAACGCTCGGCTGGAACGTGAGCCGCTTGATTAAAATCCCACGTCAATTCCAAAATGCTGGCGAATGCTTCGCTTAGTAATGCGGCGTTGCCATGGACAATGATATTGTCCTCCGCTGACGCGAGTTGCAGGTTGAGTGTAGTGCCGTGGCGAGAATTGAATTCAGCGACCACACGGCTCAGCAATTCATGCACATTGACTTGCGAGAACGCAATCGACATCAATTGGATCTGTTTTCTTAGGTCCGACAAGCATTCACGAAGCAGGTTTCCTGCGAATTGCAGTCGTTCTAAGCGGGGTTGAACCGTCTGCGAGTCGATTTTGTTCTGCTCGGCCTCAATCTGCATGATGTCCGCTGTGTTTTGATTCACGTGCAGCGGTTGGCTGATTTGATGGATGAATGTCTTCAGCCAATGGGCAACCGCCATCGAGTTCATTGACTTGGACTCGGTCGTCGGCTTGGGCATCGGTTCGCTGGCCGATTGGATCGTTAACACCGCATAGTGCCCATCGTCGCACTGGAAAGGAGTCCAACGGACCCATCCCAGTTCACTGCGATGTTGCTGCGGGCTGGATCCGGTAGCGTCATTGATCGCTGCCATCGCGAGCAGCCGTTTGGCGAAGGTTGAATCTTCGCAGTCCTCAATCGCATTCGCGGGCCAATCGTCGCCGCTGCCAACGGTTTGCCGGGCGCGATCGTTCGCAGCGAACAGGGTTAGCATGGGGTGCAGCCGAAACACAATGACCGCATCTTCGGACTGTGCAAACTGATGCTGGTAAAAGAATTTCGATACAACCTGCGTTGCATTTGGCTCGGACGTGGACACGATTTTCTGGCTCCTTGGCTTTCTCAATTGTAGGAGTTTGACTTCTTTTTTGCATGCCCAATGTCGCATTCGCGAATTCCGCAGCATTGTGATGCATACCGCCTTGTAATGGGGCGGATGCAGGGGCGCGGTTTCAAGGAAGTGCTTGTGCGTCCAAAGAAAGCAGGACCGGGTTAGCTTGGCAATCTACTTGGTGAAGCGTACGACGCCAGACGTTCTGGGCAGCATTGCGGATTGCCGCAAACATCGCAATGAATGGGTGCATGCAGCGCCGAAATGTCCGATACTTTAAACGTGCAAGGCGATGTCTCTTCTAAATCATCGCTGACCGTTGCGAATGGGGCATCAATCCCTCGTTCAACTTGGTTCACGGACACATCGTTCATGTTGGGGGGGCAACCCAATTTTGTCCGAGTGTTTGAAAGCAAGCGGAAACGTGTGGATTGAATTTCGCAGCGGAAGCTTGTTCAAGCACGTCCAGTCGGGTTGGGGCAACCCGACTGCGTGTTTGAATAAGCTGAATCATTATTCCGTTGCGACCCTGCCGCAATCTCGGATCTTCTAACTCGCGAACTTTGTGTCGTGTTTGCTAAGCCCTAATCCTTTCAGCGGTGGACTTCTCGTAACGCTGGCCTGTTTCACGTCATCCGTGGATGCGGATGAGTCAGAGGTGGACGCGCAACGAATCACAATGGATTCGAATGCGAATTGGGGCGTGAAAATTTCGCTGTTTCCCGTGTCGCGAAAGATCGTGCTTAATGCGAAGCGGAATTCGTCACTTGGCCGTTGACTGATTGGCGTACCGAGGTGTTGGGCGAACGAGCAAGTGTCATTGACGTTTGGTGCGTGATTTTTCCGCCGATGCTGTAGGGGCATGTTTCGGACGCGATCGACCGGTCGTCCAATGACTGGGGTAGGCTTCTCTCGCTCGTCGCCTGATTCCCAGAGGTGTGAAGACCAAAACGAAATTCATGCTCGGTTCATGCCATGCTCGGTTCCTGTCGATGCTTCCTTCACGTTACGAACAACGTTTCCATGCCGTGTTCGTTGGGCGCAATTAATCCGCACTTGGCGTCCAAAGTCGATTTGCTGGCGTTGTCGCTTGGCTGCTTGTAAAATCAATGTTGCAAAAACAAGAAAGCGGCACGGAATTTGTGTATGTCGACACAGTGTGCCCGTCCCATGATTGTGTTGACCGACCGAAATCGTAAGAATGTTCGATCGTTTACGCTGGCAGCGTGATTTTGGTGGCTTCGCAGCAGCTGGGTTTTGCGACCGGATTTTGCGGGTCGTTACCTTGGTACGATCCGGTGTTGCTGCGGCGGGTTGCCGATCCGTTTCACGCCATTATGAATGGCCGACGATTCCCTCCTGCCAGGGGGGTGTGGAGTGTCGGCCGGTAACGCTCTGGTGCTTAGGTTCGTTTTGCCCCCGTGAGTGAGGGGGGAAAACGATCAAACCATGATGAAACGATCGCAATCTGTTACAACTTTTTGCATTAAAAAATGCGGGGGAATGTCAAGTTTGACGCGGTCTGTTCCAGTGAAATATGTTCTATTGTTGCTAGCAGCGACGTTATCTTCTCCAACGCTTGCCGATGACAATCATAATTACACGCTTTGAGTGAATTGATTTTAATGCTCCTCCCCACCATTCATGTCGTTGATGATGACAAGGAATCTCGCCAAGTTGTGGTAGAGCTTGTCCGATCGATGAATTTGGCTGTGGAATCCTACGAGTCAGCCGAAGATTTTATTGCCCGTTACAACGGCAAGCGTCCCGCTTGCATGGTTACCGATAAAAAGATGCCAGGAATGAACGGCGTCGAGTTGATCGAACGGTTGCGCGATATGCAGATCACGATTCCGATCGTGATGGTAACGGGGTTTGCCGACGTTCCATCGACCGTGCGGGCCATCCGGGGCGGCGCGATTACGTTGATTGAAAAGCCTTGTGGGCAAGCCGAGTTGCGAAAGGGGATCGAAGAGGCGGTTCAGCTTGAGCAAGAGAATTTGGAACGAGACCGCCAAGTCGCCGAGGCCAAGCGTTTGATTGGCACTTTGGATGAAAAAGAAATGGACGTGGCCAAGTTGCTCGTCGAAGGTTTAGCCAACAAGGTCATCGCATCGCGGTTGGATTCAGGGTTGCGAACGATCGAAAAACGACGCTCGACAATCTTGAAAAAGTTGGACGTTCAATCGGTCGCCGAGTTAGTGCAAATCTGGGTGCTCGCAAACCCCAGCTAACCTCTTTTGGGGCGTTTTTTCTTCACCGACCGTTTAATGGGTTGCCGGTCGCAGCGCGATTGGGGGCGATCAAGTTGCCCCGTGGTCTGCTAACACATCGACGACCTTGTTCCAGCCCAACGCTTTGGCAAGCTGCGTGGCAGTGGCGCCATTCGCGGTGACCGCATTGGGATCGGCACCGTGCTTTAACAGGATGGCAACGCCGATCGCGGTTCCGGCCAAGGCTTGCTGGTGCAGCATTGTCCATCCGCGATCGTCCTTTGCGTGAACTTGTTCGGGATTTTTCTGAAGATACTCGTTAAGCGAATCGGACATATTTGCCGCCATGGGGTGTTCCGTCGACGAAACTAACTGCGGGTCTGCCGGCGGCAACGGTGCCGATGATTGTTTGGCTGAGCGTCCCAAAAGTTTGCTGAACAATCCACCCTTGGTTTTCTCGGATGAAGACGGTTGTTTCTCGCTTTCGTCTGTAAACCATTCCGGCGGCACAACATGGATGTTTTCGGGGTCACCAAAATCAAACCCCCAAGCGTTGTCATGCTGTTGACGTTCTTTCGCACTCATTTTGGCACGAAGTACCTGGACGGTGAACGCACCGTAAACGCGGCCATTGATGACGTACATCCAATCCGACAGTGCTTTTCCAGGGAATTTGGCTTCGTCGCCTTCGGAGATTGACTTTAGCCAGTTGGGGGAATTCAGCAGTGTTCCCGAGACGATTCGGCCGTCAAAATCAACGTCGCCGAGCCACATCTGTTCGACTCCTTCACTGCTGTTGGCCGATCGCAGCTCTGGAGGATCTTCAAAGGGGACCTTCACGCACGCGAGGTCAAGTCCGGGGATGATGCGTCGCCGTTCCCAGGAGAGTTCACGCCAAAAAAAGCGAAACGTGCGACGGGCTCGCTCGTTCGCAGTCCGCATTTCAGGATCATTGTCAGCGGTCAAATAGACTTGGGCCACGGTCGCGGTACCTCAATCGCAAGGTTTTTGAATCGGATGGGTCTCAGCGTCCCGCTGAGAAAAGGCTTAGCCAAAAAATCGTAGCGGAAGTCGTCAAGACGTTCGGCAGCATGGCACAGACCCTTGGGAAATCGGAACTTATTACGGCTTGTTGATTTAGTGAAGTTTCCTGCGGCAAGGGGTGTAGGATGGACTTCCTAGTACGTCAATGGTGGATTCGACGGACTAGGAAGTCCATCGTACGACTAAAACAACAAGCCGTTTAAAGGTTCCGCTACCAATTTTCCGTCCCTGATCTGGTCTCAAACAAAGCCTAGTCGGCAGTGAAGCAGTGAAACTGCTTGCTCAATAGACTATCACCGGTTTCCTCGGTGTGGGGGGCGTGGCAGATGAAGGATGAATATTTTTCTGATTTTGCAGCCGCTCGCTGCAGCCTTCGGTAGCCTCGAATTCGCGATTTGCGGGATCCGGGCGGTTCATCGCTTCCTCTTGAACTTAGGGCGGCTTTCTGCTCCTCAAACTCCCCGGCGGGTGTCGTATTGATTATCATTGGCGGTTCACAATTCGAGATACACGATTCAAGTCCTCTGTTCGCATCCCACCTGTAAAACCCACAAGAGTTTCCTTCATGCGTTATCGACTTCTTACGCTGTTCACGCTGCTGTTGGCTTCCACGGCTCACGCCGAATTAAAAATGTCATCGATCTTTGGTGATTCGATGGTGCTGCAACGAGACAAGCCGATCCATGTCTGGGGTTGGACCACCGCAGGGCAAGACGTTGCGGTCGAGCTTGCTGGACATTCGGCTTCGGCAACCGCCGATGATTCGGGGCGTTTTGACGTTTTCATTGACGCGTTGCCCGCAGGTGGCCCGCACGAAATGAAGGTCGCGGCCGACGAGTCAAAGTCATTCAAAGATGTGTTGATTGGTGAAGTTTGGATTTGTTCGGGGCAATCCAATATGGGAATGTCGGTCGCCAGTTCGAATGACGCCGATTTAGAGGCGTTGGCAGCCAACTATCCCAACATCCGCTTGATCTCGGTGCCGCAAGTTGGCACGCAAGAACCACAAACGGATTTCAAGGGCAACTGGGCAGCATGCACTCCGCAAACTGTCAAAGATTTTTCAGCCGCGGGCTATTTCTTTGGTCGCCAATTACATCAAACGCTCGATATTCCGATCGGTTTGATCGATAACGCTTGGGGCGGCTCGTCGGCCGAAGCTTGGGTCGAGCGAAAGGTGTTAGAGGACGATGGGAACTACGACGAGTTGCTCGAGAAATGGGACCGCACCGCCGCGACCTATGATCACGAAGCGGCGATGGCCAAGTGGAAGCAGCAACATGCCGAATGGGCAAAGTCGAAAAAAGGTAACCCGCCTCGAGCCCCTCGCAACGTTTTGACTGGAAACCATCGTCCCGCAAACATCTACAACGGCGTGCTCAAGCCGACGATTGGCTACACGATCCGCGGCGTGGTGTGGTACCAAGGCGAATCGAATGCAGGCCGAGCGTACCAGTACCGCGATCTGTTTCCGCTGATGATCCAAAGTTGGCGTGACGAATGGAAACAAGGTGATTTTCCGTTCTACTGGGTCCAACTTGCCGACTTTCGAAACGAAGTCGACTCGCCCGTCGACAGCGATTGGGCAGAACTGCGTGAAGCCCAAACGATGACGATGTCACGGTTGCCCAATACCGGGGAAGCTGTGATTTTGAATCTCGGCGAAGCCAACGATATTCACCCCAAGAACAAACAGGGCGTCGGGACTCGTTTGGCGCGTTGGGCATTGGCCAAGGACTACGGCTATGAAATCCCCTACCAAAGTCCAACCTATCGTGGCAGCGAGGATGCCATGCAAGTCACCGGGGACAAGGTGAGACTGAAGTTTGATCACGTCGGCAGCGGGCTGGACACGTTTGACGTCAACGATGCGATCGGCTTCAGCATCGCCGGGGCCGACAAAAAGTTTGTGTTTGCCAAGGCCAAGATCGTCGATAAGGAAACGATTGAAGTTTGGGCAGAGGGCGTCGAGAAACCGGTCGCCGTTCGTTACGCCTGGGCTGACAACCCGGTCTGTAACGTGCAGAGCCGTGACGGGTTGCCGCTGACGCCGTTTCGCACCGACGATTGGTCGGGCAAAACCGAAGGCATCGTAAAATAGCTCGTTAAATAGCTCGTGAAGTAGGCTGTAGAACAGCTCGTAAAGTTGCTTCAACCCCAAAACGTCGGCCTCACGTGCTACGAGGCCGGCGTGTGCTGATATTCGAACTCGCTTGCTGGGCGAGCTTGAACACGGGCTTTTGTGCTACGGCTTTGAAAGCCGTAGGGCGATCGGAATGTAGCCGTCTAGAGCTCAATGCCATCGACTTTGGTAGCGGCACGGCGCGAGCCGTCCGGTTGCAGCGAGTAAGACGGTCGACATTGACCGGGCGACGCCTCACGCCGCTCCGCTACAATAACCACCCATCGAGTGCCAACGTAGATGACATTGGCGTAGATGACATTGGCCGTCAGATTACGCGACGACCGGTTCGACGTTCTGAGTGACTTCGAAACCGAGGTCGGTGATCATGTCGTAATCGGCTTGCGGGGCTTGGCCTTTGGTCGTCAAGTAGTCACCGACAAACATGCTGTTGGCGACATACAGCCCGAGCGGTTGCAGCGAACGCAGGTGAATTTCCCGCCCGCCTGAGATTCGCAGTTCACGATCAGGGTTGACGAATCGGAACATTGCCAACGCTTTCAAGCACTGGTTTGCATTCAAATCCATGTTGCCTTGAAGTGGCGTGCCTTCGATTGCGTTAAGAAAGTTCAGCGGAATCGAGTGGACGCCAAGGTCGCGAAGGTCAAATGCCATCGAGACCACGTCTTCGGGAGATTCTCCCATGCCGATGATCCCGCCGCTGCACATTTCCATTCCGGCGTCTCGGACGTTTCGCAGGGTTTGCACTCGGTCGGCATACGTATGCGTGGTGCAGATGTCGGCGTAGTGCTCTTCGCTGGTGTTTAGGTTGTGGTTGACGCGGTCAACGCCACACGCCTTCAAACGGTCCGCTTGCTCGCGATTGAGCAGACCCAGGCAAGCACAGATATCGAGCCCATACTTTTGCTTGATCTCGGGCACGATTTGCTCGACCGCCGACATCTCACGCTCGTTGGGCCCGCGAGCAGAGATGACCAAACAATAGGTCTTGGCACCTTGATTGGCTGCGATCTCAGCAGCCTCCATCAAGTCGTCTCGCTTCAGAATGTTGTATTTGGGGACCGGCGCGGTCGAGATCTTCGATTGGCTGCAGTAGTGGCAATCCTCTGGACAAAGCCCGCTTTTGGCATTCATCAAGAAATACAGCTGGACAGTTCGCCCGAAATAGCGATGGCGGATTTGATAGCCTGCCGACAAAATCGGAAGTACATCGATGTCGGGGGCGGTTAAGATAGAGAGAGCGTCTTCACGAGAAATCGCCTCACCCGCCAGGACACGTTCGGCGAGCTTTTGGTATCGGTCCGCTTGGATCTGCGTTTCTGCGGGCGTTGCGGTCGCTTCGGGACTGGCCGTCATGTTATTTTGCCTTATTCTCTCTAGTCGCTCTTCGCTCAGTTTTGTTTATTTCTCACTCATCGTGAACCATGAGAATCCCCACATGGTGAACGTGCCGAGCCAAATCGGCAAGTCGTCTATAGCGTGTTTTTCCCAATGAGCCATTATTACGTGCGAATCGGCGTTTTCGGCGATATTTTTGTGGGCCAGCCCACGGCGTCGAGCGTGACATCCGAGTTTTCGTATGGAATGCGTGTGATCGTGCGAACCGCCCGGGGGGTCGAGCTTGGCACCATCCTTGGTGAAGCCCAGCAGGCCGCCAGCCTCAGCGTGGATGCGGCCGCTAAAATGCCAATGATCCGGCTGATTCGCCAAACCACGCGTGAAGATGAACTGCTAATTCGTAGACTCGAGCGACACAAACGCGAAGCGGTCGAAGCGTGCCGGGCTGCGTTGGCCGAATCTGGATCCACCGCGGTGCTGTTGGATGTGGACCAAGTGTTCGACGGAGGATCCTTGGTGATGCACTTTTTAGGCGACGTCGATGAAACGGCCGAGGCGATCACCAAAGAGATCACCGAGCGTTACGAGTCGATCGTGAGAACCCGGCATTTTGCTAAATTGCTGGGCGAGGGCTGCGGGCCAGGCTGTGGCACCGCTGAATCCGAAAACGGCTGCGGCAGCGGGTGTGCCGGGTGTGCCGTCAAAGCCGCCTGTGCGGTTAAGTGAGCAATCGCCTTAGTAGGCGGCGACCTGTGAACGCGGTTCGCTCTTACGCCAATCAATGTCCGACCGCGTCATCAGCCGGCCGCTGACTTGGACGTTGCCCGCATTCATCGTCGCCAAGCGTGCGATCACGTCATTCAAATCGATACGCTGCGCTTCGTGAATCAGTTTGGCTGTGGTGCCTGGGATCAACGTCGTGGTCAATGCACCACTGTGGAATTGACGCAGCTCGGCTCCCAGCCGCACTTGTTCCGAATGAGTCCCGACGGCCAGAATCAACCGCTGCACCCCGCCACAATCAAGCAGCGATGGACGGGCGAATTGCAGTGCAGTCGCCATCGAAGTGACCGGTTGCTCGCCGCGAGTCGGTTTGGCGGTTGTGGTGGACGGATCGAGATCGTCGGTGACGGTGGAAGCATCGTTGGTGGGTGTGCCAAGGGCCGGGGTAGGCAGCGTCGCTGTGACATCGACATTCATCGACGTGGACCCCATCGACGTGGTCTCATTGACGCTTGCCGAGCTGCGGATCGCTAAGGCCCGTCCCACCAACGGCGAGACGGTTTCAGTAAGCCGTGCTTTGATCTCGTTTTCATCCATCGCCGTTGCTCCGGTTGCGAGCGGCCGAATCAAGATCACGTTGACGGTCGATGCATGTAGCTCGGTGAGGATACTTTCGAACTGTGACGAAATTTCCTCGGGCATGTCGTCCCACGGGTTCGCCGTCGCGCTTCGTCCGGCGGTGATCTTGGAAATGGTCACTGCAAAAGCGGTGGCAAGGTCGTTCAGCCGGGTGACCATGGCGTCGATGCGTCCAGCAAAGATGGCAATGTGGTCCGCTGCAATGTTTCGCAGCTGGGCAACGACGATCGCTTCCGCGTGCGAAGCCGTTAGCGGAATGTCCTTGTAAGTCGACTCGGATTGCAATTTCGCAATTTCCGCATCGTGTTCTGATCGTAGCGTATCGACCTCCGCGGTCACTTCGCCATGGAACCGCTGCAATCCTGCGACCGCCGTGGCAATGTCCGTGCTGCGATGTGACAATCGGTTGAGCAACTCCTTGGTGAATACGCTGGTCATTTCGTCAATGGATGCGGCGGCATTCGACGTTTTGGAGATCTGGTCGGCCCATTGGATCGCTAAATCGTCTGCGTCCGCCATCGTGACGACTCGGCCTTGTTCTCGCGTCTGCAATCGGATGTGCTTTTGCAGTTGTTGGTGACGATCGTGCGAAGTGGCTCCGAGCGGTTCCTGGATCACGTCAAAGATCGACGTTTGCGCGAAACCGGTACGCCGCATCAGCCGCTGTGACAACGATTCTGCGTTCTTCTTGGCGTTTCCAGGATGTCCCAACCACCGCAGCAACAAATGTTGCACCGTTGCGGGGGTCAATATTTTCTCTTCGGGACGTCGTACGACTCCGAGCGGGACGATCCCAACCGACCGTAGCTGCGGTTTGTGAATCGAGACGTTCGATGATTCGGTGGCACTGGATCGCGCTTCGGCCAACAGGTCACCCGCCCCGGTCGAATCGGACCATAGATAGTCACTAATCACGTTGACCGGTCGTGGCGCGTTTGGATCGATCTCGTTGCTTGCGATCACGTAGGCGTCTTTGAGGGGTGTCCGCGCCGCGGGGACGCTTGGCCAGCCCGCGCCCTGGTCACCGGGGTAGCCATTTTCAGGATGCAAGTAGTGTCGCATCTCGATCAACGCAGCTTGTGCGTCGTGATGGGCGAGCGAAACCGACGGGTTTCGTGTCAACCCTTTCATTGCCAACATCGACAGGATCTTTGCCTGTTCAAATTGGTTCTCGTCAAGGAAATGTCTTAGCAAGTGAACGACATCCAAATAGATGCCGCTGCCGGTTCCCCCGCTGAGCGATCCTACGACATAAATCGACGGGATCGAGTCGCCGCGACTCTGGGTCAAGTCCTTGACGACTTGGGCGATGGCGGATTTCACCTTCGCACCATGGTCGACCAGTGCCAAGCGTCCGAGCGGTCGCATGCCTTCGGTCGACAAACTGCGAGGCACATTGTAGATCCAGCGTCGCGACACGGTGGCCAATCGTTTGATCGACATCGATTGTCGATATTCGTTGGGCGAGCGAAGCGGAATCGGCACGATCTCCGTCGGCGGCAACGATGCCGTCGAGTTGCTGACCCTGGCGATGCCCAGCGTTTTTTCGTCGGTATCAATTAGCAGCGAATGCAATCGAATCGGGCACGCCGAATGCATGCTGGCGATGCGGCTGCGGATCTCATGTAGCACTTCCGCTCCGGTGCCGCCAAGTGCGACGACCAACACGTCGGAAACCACACGCGCATCCCGCTGGACTTCGCCCTTATCAAGTGCTGGCAAGTCCTCGGTCGCGGCGGCACGAGCTCCCATGCCGAGCGGAATGCCTTCGGCGGTGTCATCGTGACTCAATTCACCGGAACGCGATTGCAGCGGAGTGCTTCGGCGACGAGGGTTCGTCAACGCATGGACAAACGCACGACAATTTTCAAAACGACGAACCGGATTCTTCTCGAGTGCCCTGGCGACCGCCGGTCGATCACTCGGAGGAAGCGGTTCAAGATCCGGTGCGTTGTGGACGTGTTGTGTTGCCAACTGGGCGATCGTTCGGCCGCTAAAGGGGCGGGTTCCCGTTAGCAGTTCTTGGTACATGACCGCTAGCGAATACTGGTCACTGTGAATGCTCGGACGACCATCAAAGACTTCCGGTGGCGCGTATACCGGCGTCAAACCGCCGACGACACTGCAGTCGGCATCCCGCAGGTCTTTCAATAGACCAAAGTCGGCCACTTTGACGTGTTCGCCAATCACCAACAAGTTGGCTGGTTTGATGTCGAGGTGTTGCAGTTGATAACGCTCGTGCAAGTAATCTAGTGCGTCGGCGGTATCGTGCAGGTAGGCAAGCAGTTTTTCGTGAGGAATCCCACAGGAACCGCGGTCTCGGTGCTCTCGGAAAACGTCTTCAAGCGATCCGTCGGCTAACTCGGTGACGATCACCAATTGGTCGTCGGCGATGCCGAACCGCTCCAGCGTCAGCAGAAAAGGGTGGCTGACGCCCTTGATTCGCTCGAGTGACTTCAGTTCTCGCGCAGCACGTTGTTGATCGTGAGCTCCGAAGACAAATTTGACTGCCTTTTTGATTCCGCCCGGCGCATCGGCTCGCCACACCTCGCCAAATCCACCACGGCCGATGAGTTTTTCGAGCACGTAACCAGGAATCGGTTCGTAGCCGGCGCTGAATTTTTTCGGTTCTGTCGCTTTCATCGCGAGACGGCTTTCTACTGGGAATCGTTGGAAAGGAGGGGCGGATTTCGTAACGAAAATGAATGGAAGGTTCGTAGCAACGTTCGCTGGATCGCTACAGTTGGCTAAAGTAACTGCGGCAAGCCTGGTCCAAGTAGTCCGGTTGCAACGTTAGTGGCAGTTTGCGGTATTTGCAGTAGTTCGCCACTTGAGTCAACAGGTCACGCGGATGGCAGCGTCGCATTTTACGGCCACTGTCTTCGTAGAATTTGAAGAGATGGTCAGCCGCTTGTGGGGTGTCCGGGAATCCCAAGTTTCGCATCACATTGCTCAGCAGTTCGCGATACTCTTCACGCCCTGGATCGGAGACAAAGATCTTGTAGGGCACTCGTCTCAGGAATGCTTCGTCGACCAGCGAGTTGGGATCGATGTTGGTCGAGAAAATGATGAGCTGCTCAAACGGGATTTGAATTTTCTTGCCGGTCGGCAACGTCAAGTAATCACATTTGTTTTCCAGCGGAATGATCCACCGGTTCAGCAGTTCTTCGGGCGCAATGCGTTGCCGACCAAAGTCGTCGATCAACAAACAGCCGCAATTGCTTTTCATCTGCAGCGGCGCTTCACAAATGTTGGACCGGGCATCGTGACGGACTTCGAGATTGTCCATCACCAATTCGCCTCCGACTACGACGGTGGGGCGGCGAATCCGCGTCCATCGGTTGTCCCATTCCTGACCTTTCAAAATATCGCTGGCGATCTCAGGCACCGGCGCAGGACGATGGAAGGCATCGTCTTGCAACTTGATCAAGTTGCCGTCGTCGAGAATCGCGTTGGGAATCCAGATTTCTTGACCAAGACACTGAGTCAGACAGCGGGCGATGGTCGTTTTGCCGTTGCCCGGAGGCCCGAACAAGAACATGCCGGTATTGCTGTTGACGGCCGGACCGAGATGATCGAGCAGTTCGTTTTGATACGAGATCGAGCTCAGCGCCGCACGCAATTGTTCGCGATCGACGGCATCCAAACCGGCGGCTTGCGCTTCGACGCTTAACACGTAGTCGGACAATGGCACCGGGGCCGCACCAGTGTAACTGCACTGAGCCATTTGCTGATTGGCTTGCTTCTGCCCGGCTTCGGTTAGCGAGTAGTAATAGTCGTTAAAGGGCGCCGGCCGAACGTGGGTCACCAATTTACGTGTTCGCAGCGCATCGAGAATCGGTTCGATGACACGAAAGGGAATTCCGATCCGCTCTGAAGCGGTGCGGCCGCTGAGGGTTCCACCGACCAGTAGGATTTTGAGCATCAATCCGTCGACGTAGGCAGCGCTGAGCCCGGTTTCGTGTAGATCGCGTGGTTGGGTTGGCCAGAACGTGTCGTCGGACAGCAGTCCGCCTAACATGCTCGGTTCAAAGGATTGGGTGTCGCTTGCGAGTACAGTCATAACGTTTTTAACGATGTTGACGAATGAACGATGCGGGGAACGAATCGGTATTACCGATAACGCGGCATGCAACGACGGAAGATCGTTGAGTTGGCATTGCCAATCACGCATTGTCTAGGTGCAAAACGGGATTGCCGCCTTCAAACGTAGCTCGCAAATAAGAGCATCGGAGCTGGATATGGATTCGTTCGCAAATATCTTCGCGATCGAGTTGGTTGTCGTGGCTTGGCGAACAGCTGCATTAGAACAGCTGCAAACCGTGGGACATCGTCGAAATGAGAAGTTGTCTAAGGGGGGGGACGCTTGCGAACGAGATAATTCAATTTTTGCCAAGATTTTTTGACTCTCTGGATGACGCCCCCCTATTTGCGTCGTACCTTTCAAGGTCCCGCAGATTGATCACCAACCCCCCGGGAGTTCTCGCTGCGAACGATACGATAGCCCCTTGAGCGTACAAGATTAATGGCAACGATTGAAAACTCGGCACTCGAACGTCTCCGGCGCAGCAATGCGTTGATGGAAGACATTTGGTTTTTGTCGGGCCCGACTCAGCCTGGCGAAACGATCATTCATCTGCCCATTGATGATGAACCGTATGTCATCGGTCGCAAACCCGGTGTCTCACTGCGGCTGCAATTCCGCACCGTCAGCGGGCGTCATGCGGCGTTATCGATCCGCGACGGCGCTCTTCAATTGACCGATCTTGGCAGCACCAACGGTACGTATGTCAACGGCAAACGAGTCGAGCCCAACCAAACCATTCGTATCAGCGAAGAAGACCTGATTCACTTTGCCGAAGCACCGTTTCGTGTTTATCGTCAATCGGTCATGGGAGCGACCAATGGCACGATCGCCGAAAATATTTGCGACCAAGCGTTAGCACTCGTTCAATTCGACCGACTGATGTCCGAGCGTTTGGTCCGTCCGCACTTTCAAGCCATCGTCGATTTACGCAGCGATCATCGTGAAATGATCGGTCACGAGATTCTCGGGCGAGGCAGCGTGTTCGGACTCGAGTCAGTCGGCGCGATGTTTCAAGCCGCCGAGCAATTGAGTCTCGAGGTCGAGCTCAGTCGATTGCTTCGCTGGGAAGGGATTCGTGTGGGACGCGATTTTCCTGAAAGTCCGATGCTGTTCGTCAATACACATCCCAAAGAGATTGGTGACGTTCAAGGTTTAATTGAATCGCTGATCAAAGCACGCGAGATGGCGGGCAACGCTAATCTTGTGCTGGAAATTCACGAGTCCGCGGTGACCAACCGCGCCGTGATGGACGATCTTGTCGAAGTCCTCGAGTCACAAAATATTCGACTCGCCTACGACGATTTTGGCTCCGGGCAAGCACGGTTGGCCGAATTGGTCGAAGCCAGACCGTATGTGGTCAAGTTTGATATCTCGTTGATTCGTGGAATCGATACTGCCAGCGAGAGTCGACGCAAGATGTTGTCAAACCTTGTCAACATGGTTTGCGATCTGGACATCTTGGCGCTCGCCGAAGGCGTAGAAACCGAAGGCGAATCGCAAGCCTGTATCGATCTCGGGTTTCAATTAGGCCAAGGCTATTACTACGGCCGCCCCTCCCCGGCGTAACGCCGAATTCTCATTTGCCGATCAAACTTGATCGGCAAAATCTCGCCGTTCTGGTGCCGCGATAGCATCGGTTTATCACGAGTGTCATCACTGCCGACCCGTCCTCCGGTGGCCTCTACCGATCATTCTGACATCGCTGATGTCTTTGGACGCCGTGTCAAGTTGTCCATTCTTGAAGCGTTAACGGGCAGAGATCCGAGCGTCGATTTCGTCCAGCGATACCTTCAGCACTTCCATTGTTTGTTTCGCACCTGAAAACGCGACCAATAAATGACCGTCGTGCTCGATCAAATGGGGGTAGTCGATGTGTCGTCCACCGATCAAATAAAAGAGGTCGGTAAAGACCAGCCCGTCGTGACTGATTGCAAGCGTCAGCGGATCGCGTCTTCGCGGGTTGGCATTGGACACCAAGGCGTAGTAGCCTCGTGAGGTGCGAAGGACGAAAAACTTGCTTGTCGCATCAGGGAAATTCGTGCCGACAATCGGACTCCATGTCTGCCCGTTGTCTGTTGAGAACGTGCGCAACAATCGGCCCGAACGAGCATTGTCACGAATCAAACCCACGATGCTCTTTTGGTCCGGAAGCACGTACCAATACGGTTCTTCGGGTTGGCCGGACTTTCCGTAGCTGGCCAGCGGCAAAGTACGCCATTGGTCAAACGCTTTGACGCCGCCAATCATCACTGAAACGCGACGCTGGTGATCGCGGCGTGTCATCATGTATTCGCCCGAAGGCAAACGTTTGGGGGCAAAGTTATTGAGCGTATCGTCGAGGACGGTTCCGTGCGCTTCCCAGACGCCATCGGTGGCATTCCAACGAAAAGCCTCCAAACTGAGTCCTTCACCAGTATAGCCAGGAGCCCGGAAATGACTTGCCAGTGCCAACAGCTCTCCATCGCGAATCCACATCCCGCGGGCGATCCACCCAAAGCCTTCGATGCGGGGCGGTCCAGTCAAATCGGCAGGCTTGCTCCAGTTCACGCCGTCGAGGCTGGTGGCGTAGGAGACGCGAGTTCCCGCCTGATCATGGTGCGGAACGACATTGCGATGCCGCTCGGGCGAGACGTGATCAATTCGTTTGCCAGGACCATCGCTCCACATCGCCCAAAAACGGCCATCGTGTCGAGCAACGTAAGCGTGCTGTTGCACCCAATTGCCTCCTTGATCTCGAACATCGCTGATGATGGCGTGCTGAACCGGCAATTTTGGAAGCTGATCAAAATCGATCTTGTTCGGATCCGTACCCGTGTTGGCAAGCCGTAACATCAGGCCACCTGTCGCGTTCGTGACCGGATCCGCCATCGAAAGATCCGGCGTTGCCACGCGAGGCCGGGGCGAGACGACGGTGAACTTGGTCGGTTTTGCATCGATCAAATTGGAAGCGGTGCTGGCAATTCGAACGCGAGTGGATGCGAGTGAGGTTTTGTCCGCGGCAACGTGAATGCGAGCGAGATTCGCCCGGCTGCTTCCCTCGCGATTGACCAGCGTCCAATCCGACAGCTTCGTCGGCTCGGAAGGAATCGTGCCAGCGGGACCGATCTGCACAAAAAGCTCGTCGGGCCGTTTGGCATGGCTGGCGATGCGAACGAGCAGCGAAATCGATTCTCCTTGATTCAGTGTCGGACCGGTTTTGATCTTCTCATACAACCGGGCTGACAGCATTCCATCGGCAGCGATGCCGATCGTGACTCGTTCTTCACCACCGCTTGTGGCAAGGCTCAACGCGAACGTATCCCCTCGCTTGGGAACACGGACATCCGCGGCCAGATAGAGCTGGCCGCCTTCGTCGCCGAGGTCGATCCAGTCCGCGTTGGCGGCCGGTTTGGGAGCCGCGATGGCTGGTAAGGGGCTGTCAGCCTGTACCGTCTCTGGCATTTCAAGTCGGTTTAGTGTGGCCAGTTCGATCTTCAAGACTTCTACGGTTCGCTTACCGCTGGCAAAGGCAACCAATAGATTTCCGTCGTGTTCGATGGCATGCGGATAATCCACGTGGCGGCCGCCTGCGAGATAGCCAAGTTTGTCAAACACCAACCCATCGTCGCTGATCGCGATCGTGAGCGGATCACGCGCCCGTGGGTTGCTATTGGAGATCAAGACATAACGTCCGTCACTCAACCGAAGTCCGTACAGCTTGGATGTTGCGTCGGGGAAGTTCGTTTTGACCGGCGTGCTCCAAGTTCGGCCGCTATCCGTCGAAAACGCTCGATACAGAAATTTGCTGTGCGCGTTGTCTCGAAAAAGCGCGGCCAGGTTTCCATCGGGCAGCTCCCACCACAGCGGCTCCTCGGCACGAAGTTGGCTGTTCGTTCCAAGCACCGGAAACGATTCCCAATCCGTCATCGACTTGACGCCGCCGATCAGGAAATCCACTCCAGCCGATGCATAGTTGTAGGGGCGACGTGACATCATCCACTCACCACTGGGGATGCGTTTGGGCGGGAAATTGTTGATCGCGTTGTCGGCGATGACCCCGGTGTCGAGCCAGCTTTCGTTTTCGACATCAAATCGAAACGCTCGCAGTTCTAAACTTGGGCCAAAAAATCCGGCCGCTTCGTCCAGTGCGACAAGTGCATACAGTTCCCCATCGCGTTGCCAGAAGCCGCGGGCGATATAACGGAAACCTTTCGGCGAGCGAGTGTTGTAGTACGGCGAGTCCGGTCCAGAGTGAGGCGGCTCGGGTGTCAAAAAGCGAGGTTCGCCCCAGTGCACCGCATCGTCACTGATCGCGAATTTGACTCGTTGCCCGACACGGTCCTCCAGTTCAGGGCCATCGCTCCACATGATCAGGTACTTGCCCTGATGGTTGACCAAGTAATTGTGTTGATTGACTCCGTGAGCTTCCCTAACGTCGCTGACGACGGAGTGTTCACCGGGCACGCGAGGCAACTTGGCATGATCGATCTGATGTTTGTCGTCTGGAAAGGCGTCCCCGGACAGCATCAACGGCGACCTTGGATTCGTAACGACATTGGGGTAGTCGGGTTCGTTGGCAATCGAAACCGCACCGTGAATCGTTACCACGCTTAAAACCGCGTAGATCAGTGACTTGAAATTCATACAGAGCCCTCGGCGTTCGTGCGGTTGGTTGATGTCGCTGCTGCAAGACGTGGTTCGAGAATCTGGCCTTGCCCGCAGAGTGTTTGTTGTAGATCGTCAATCGAAATCGCATCGCACTCACAATTACCCTTCACCGCCAACGACGCCAGCAGCTTGCCCCATTGCCATCCAGGTCGCCTAAAACAAAGGGGTCAAACCTCTTTTTCGATGCTTTCCGGCCTTGGTTGAACTCGTGGACGCCCTCTTGGCCGCATTGTGGATTCCAGGTTGAGCCGCCTGGCAATCGATTCGACCCAGCCTTCATCTCCCAGCGGTGCACCGCGATTCGCACAGATTCGGATCGCTTTCAACTCGCTTTCCGACAAAGGTTCATTGACACGAGAGACCCAGTTTGGAAGCCGAGGGATGGGCCACGGAGACAATAACTTCGGGTCTGGCTCGGGCCGTTGCAGCCAACGCCAAAGGGACCCCCATCGCCAGTCTTCCGCCCGGGGCGTCATGTTCGCCCTCAACGCATTTCGCTCGACGTAGCGACAGGCAACCAGAAAATGTTCATCGTCCTGAATTGGAAAGCTCTTGAAGCGGCCCTGGTAGAGATGTCCGCGTCCGGCGGAATTGTAGTGTGCGTGGTACCGCATCGTGTGAGTGCCTCCAACCCACTTGCAAAACCGACCCATTTCACCATCGACCAATGGACGAACAATCAAATGCCAATGGTTCGTCATCAATTGATACGAGTAAAGTTCGATTTGATACAGACCCAATGCCTCATGCAACACATTTTCAAAAGCGAGGAAGTCGCCTTCCTTCTTGAAAATCGTCGCATTCATGTTTGCGCGGTTCAAGGCGTGGTAAATTCCGCCTGCTTCGTCAGCTCTCGGAGATCGTGGCATTCTCTGATTGTAAGCGGGACCTCAGGACAAAAGAAAGTGGTTTGGCGTCTTTGATCGTCTGCAATCGAATCGAGGTGACACACATTAGCGAAAGAGGAAACTAATGTTAGAGAATGAGATGCTAGAAAACGTGATCGCGAAAATCAATCAATCCGCTTTCCGCTTGGGCTCGCCCTGGTGGGGTAATTGTCGGCACCATTTCACGCGAGCAGCCAAATCCACTGATTCCAAATTTTGACCACGCTCTCTTTCAGTCTTGCGACGCAATTACAAAAGCTGCGGTGTCCCAGTTGATTGAAAAAGAGGTTTGACCCCTTTGAATTCGAAAATCAATCAATCCGCTCTCCGCTTGGGCTCGCCCTGGTGGGGTAATTGTCGGCACCATTTCACGCGAGCAACCAAATCCACTGATTCCAAATTTTGACCACGCTCTCTTTCAGTCTTGCGACGCAATCACAAAAGCTGCGGTGTCCCAGTTGACTAAAAAAGAGGTTTGACCCCTTTGGATTCTGCGACACGATCATCCCCGATGCAGGGCACAGTTTATGAGCGACGTTACGGGCATTGCGATCGGGAATGCAGAAACCTGCGAGTCGCATCGGTTCCTGCATTTTCTAATCTCCCATTTTCCAACCTTCTTCGTCCGCTGTTTGGCGTTGGAGCTGTAGCATCACGCTGCCTCTCTGACGCAGCAAACTCACTCTGATCAAGTCCGCAATCGATTTGACACGCGTTAGCGAAAAAGGGGAGCAAGGTTAGAAAATGTGATCGCGAAAACCAATCAAGCTGCTTTCCGCGTGGGCTCGCCCTGGTGGGGCAATTATCGGCACAACTTCACGCGAGCAACTGATTCCACCGATTCCAGATTTTGACCAAGCTCTCATTCAATGTTGCGACACAATCACAAAAGATGCTGTGTCCCTGTTGGTTGAAAAAGAGGTTTGACCCCTTTGAATTCATACCCCCTTTTGAATTCCATCCTTCTTCTCGGGCGCCAGAGATAGCCCACTCATCGTCTCGTTGGGCTTTCTCGCGTTGGTCGTACATTTGTTTGTCCTCCGTCTTCGCGGAAATGATTTTGTTTGGCTCCGAGTGCTACCTTCAGTCTATCAACATAAACAGGTTGCCAATCAAATCTTTCCAACGCGAACACAACCACGCAGCTATCAGCACGCAAACAAAAAGCCACCGAATGTTCTTGGCAGAGTTCAGAAAGTAGATTGCCGAGCCACCTAGGAGGCATGCTAGTTCGAGTAAGCTGGGGAGGACGACATGAATGAAATGCAACGTGTTCAGATGGGCGATCTGAGGGCTTGTCCAGTCGACGCTTGCATGACCAAGCCTATTCATCTCGTCGTTCACCATTACGATGCCGACGAACTTCGCATAGATAAAAGACGTCAATACTCCGGCAAGGCAGAAAGAAAGAGGGATAACTTTATGTCGTAACATTACGTCGAACACTTGGCGTTTAGGTGTGAACCCGGGACCGGAATTCGCGAGATTGATCGTTACTGGGCCTCTCGGACCATACGGATCGGGGTGAATGAGTGCCGGGCACCTTTGCTCGTACCGCGGTCGGTATCGACAGAAATATTGATGCGACAGAAAAATAGAGAAGCCCAACGTCAGCAAAAAAATCTTTCTGTCGTTTTCTAAACGCTGTGTTCCGGGCCGAAGAGCCTGACATTTGCGGGGTGTGGTTCAAAGATCCGAGCGATCGGTCGGGACGTCGGTATTACATTCCATCATTTTCTCTGCACCTAGCCAGTTGGGTAGGACCGAGGGAATTTCCGAAGCTTTTCCCCCTAAATGCAAGATGCCCCGCTTCAATATGCATCTGTGTGGGTGGCATTTTTTTTTAGAGCAGGGTTCGTAGCGCCTCGGGCAGTGCCAGGCACTCTTGCTCGAACACGCGGGCGGCTAATGTGTCGGCGTCGTCATCGGGTTTTACAGGGCATGACCTTTGCACAATGATCGGACCGTTGTCGTATTCGTTGTCGACGAAATGGACCGTGCAGCCGCTGATCTTGACGCCTCGCTTTAGTACCGCATCGTGTACGAAGTGGCCATACATCCCCGCACCGCCGAACGACGGCAGCAGCGACGGATGGATGTTGATCACTCGGTTTTCAAAGTCGTTGGGGACGAGCACATGATTCAAATAGCCCGCCATCACGACGTATTTGACTTCGGCTTCGCGGCAGGGATCAAACATTTCACGTGAGTGTTCAAACGGATCGCGGTGATCACGTTTACGAACCACTCGCGTGGGAATGCCATCGTTTTTGGCGATCTCCAAGCCACGAACATCGTCACGACTGCTGATCACCAATCGAATTTCGATTGGCAACCCGTGTTCGTCACGATGGCGGATCAAATTGGCAAGCGTACGCCCACTGCCGCTCAGGAATACCGCGATGGGAAGTTTCGATTCGCTCATGTTGGATTCTGGCATCAGACGTTCTTTTGCACAAAGACTTTGCCGAATTCCGTTTCGCTCGGCTCGGTACCCGCGATCGCATCGGAGCGAAGTTCGCTGGCTAGCGTTTCGCTGCAGATCATATCACCATGTTCTTTAAGCGCCGTTGCGACTTCGATGTCGTCGCTGAGGATGCCTACGGTGATGCGGTCGGTGTAACCACAATCGATTTCTTTCCGCTTGCTTTGGATCGTTCGGATCAGGTCCTTGGCGATCCCTTCGCGGCGGAGTTCGTCGGTAACCTCGGTGTTCAGAACGACAACACTGCTGGCACCTTGGCTGGCGGCCCAGCCCTCTTTGGCCTTCAAGCGAACTTCGATGTCTTCGTTATCGAGTTTCAACGGTTCACCGCCGGGCAATTCGATTTCCACGAATCCGTCACGCCCCAGTGCCGTCAGCAGCGTGTTGCCGTCGGCGGTGGTCAGTGCTTTTTTGACCGCCGGCATGTTTTTGCCAACGCGTGGGCCGAGTCGTTTGAAATTTGGGACCACGGTGTACTGCACGTACTGGTCGCCTTCGGTGGTGTAGTCGACCGATTTGACGTTCAATTCTTCGCGAACGAGCGAGTCGTGCGACTTCAGCCAATCGATCTCTGCATCATCCGCCAACACCACTTCGACTTGCGAAAGTGGCAAGCGGACTTTCAGTTTGGCTTCGGCGCGTGCGGCACGGCCAAGCGAGGCGATTTCACGCAGCAGTTTCATGCTGGTCGAAAGTTTCGCGTCGATGCGATCGTTGTCGGCGACCGGGTAATCGCACAAGTGGACGCTCTTTCGTGTGCGATCTCCAAACGGTTCGGTCAAGCTTTGCCAAAGCGTTTCGGATAGGAACGGCACAAACGGAGCGACGATCTTGGTGATCTGCAGCAGCGATTCGTACAGCGTCCAGTAGGCATCGTGTTTGTCTTGCGAGTCCTTGTCGCTGGCCCAGAATCGGTCGCGGCTACGGCGAACGTACCAATTGCTCAATCCGTCGACGAACGACGTGATCGCTTGGCACGCGTTGTAGTTGTCCAGCACGTCCATGCGGTCGACCACGATTTCATTCGTGCGATTCAGCTCCGACATGATCCAGCGATCGATTTCACTTCGCTCGCTGATATCGCGGTACGTTGGAGCCGACGCCAAACTTGCCGAAGTGAGTTGATCGTCCGCGTCGGTTGCGGTGGTAGGATCGAAACCGTCGATACCGGCGTAGATGCTGAAGAAACTAAAGACGTTCCAAAGTCGCAGCAGGAACTCGGGGATCGAATCTTTGATCGATTGTTCGCGGTAGCGGATGGCGGTCCACGGCGGTTGCCCAGCAAAGAAGAACCAACGCAGTGCATCGGCACCGTACTTGTCAAAGATCTCGTTGGGCTCGCGATAGTTTCGCAAGCTCTTGCTCATCTTGTTGCCGTCTTCGCCGAGCATTAACCCCAGCACGATGCAGTTGCGATACGGATGCGGGTAGGCTTGAGCGGCCAAATCGTCGGAAAGGGTGTCCGACACCTTTTGAGTTTCGCCACCATCTTCTCGTTCGCTGATCGAGGCCCCTTCGCCGAACAACATCGTGCTGATCGCCAATTGGCTGTAGAACCAACCACGAGTCTGGTCGAGTGCTTCGGAGATGAAATCGGCGGGGAATTGATCTTGGAACGATTCGTGGTTTTGGTGAGGCCAGCCCCATTGGGCGAACGGCATCGCACCGCTGTCGTACCAGCAGTCGATGACCTCGGTCACCCGTTGCATCCGAGCACCCTCGGCGAACGGCGAATCATAGGTGACCGCGTCGATGTAAGGTTTGTGGACTCGCAGATCGTCCGCCAATTCGGGGTTGGCCGCCTTGGCCTGTTCCCAAACTTCGGTTCCTTGGACACCCGGTTTGGCCAGGATTTCGTCGTAGCTGGCGACCGCTTCCATTTGTCCGGTTTCTTGGCAAACCCAGATCGGCAGCGGTGTGCCCCAGAAACGTTCACGCGACAGTGCCCAGTCGACGTTGGATTCGAGGAAATTGCCAAAACGACCGTTTTGGATGTGTTCAGGTTGCCAGCCGATTTGCGAATTGTTTTTCAGCATCAGGTCGCGGAACTTGGTTGTTCGCACGAACCAACTGCGGCGTGGATATTGGATCAGCGGATCTTCGCTCGCTCGCCAACAGAACGGATAATCGTGAAGGTATTGCTCGAGCAACAACAACTTGCCGGCGTCGCGTAACATCCGCGAGATCGGTTTGTCGGCGTCCTTGACCCAAGTGCCTTTCATCTCCGCAAAGTCGTCAGTGAACTTGCCGTCCGGTCCGACCGCGCACAACAGCTCGGGCCGATCGGTTTCGACAAAACGTGCTTGCTCTTGGGTCAGCACTTCGTAGTCGACTTCGCCGAACGCTGGTGCTTGGTGAACGATACCGCTACCCGATTCGGTGGTCACAAAGTCAGCCGAGACGACTCGCCACATCAACGCTTCGGATTCGCCGCTGGTCAGGTTGCCGGTCGCGTCGCCGAGTGTTTTGTAATAGTTGTCAAACGGAGGAACGTAACGCTGGCCGACCAGCGATTTTCCGGAGACGGTTTCCAGGACGGGAAGTTCGCGTTTCAGTTTGCCTGCGATCGTTTCGACTAGGTCGGCTGCGATCACCAGTTCTTGGCCGGTTTCGTCGTCACGGACGACGGCATAGTCCAATTCGGTGTGGACCGCCGCGTACATGTTGCTTGGCAGCGTCCAGGGAGTCGTGGTCCATACGACAAGCGAACGTTTGGGATTGTTGACCAACGGGAACAGCACATACACGCTGGGGTCGGCGACTTCGCGATAGCCTTGGCCGACTTCGCCCGAGGACAGCGCCGTGCCGCCTTGGGCCCACCACCACACGATCTTGTGTCCTTGGTACAACAGCCCGCGTTCGAAAAGTGTCTTTAGACTCCACCAAACACTTTCGATGTAGCTTTGGTGGTAGGTGACGTAGGCCTTTTCCAGGTCGACCCAGAATCCGAGTCGGCGGGTCAGGTCTTGCCACTGCTGCATGTAGCGAAACACGCTCTGTTGGCATTTTTGGATGAAGGGTTCGACACCGAACGCTTCGATCTCTTCCTTGCTGTGGATGCCGAGTTCCTTGCCCACCTCGACTTCAACCGGCAAACCATGCGTGTCCCAGCCCGCTTTGCGTTCGCAGCGATAGCCTCGCATCGTTTTGTAGCGGGGGAAAACGTCTTTAATCGAGCGGGTCAGACAGTGGCCAGGGTGCGGCAAGCCATTCGCGGTCGGAGGGCCTTCGTAGAAGACAAACGAAGGAGCATCGGCACGCTGAGCCAACGATTTTTTGTAGATGTCGTGATCGTCCCAAAACTGCAAAACTTCGAGTTCAAGTTTTGGGAAATTGGGGCTGCTCGGTGGAGCACGGAAAGGACTCACGGAAGCGGGCATCATCAATCGCTTTTAGACGCTAGGGCAAAGGTGTTCGGGAGTCGGCGAATTTCAATATTCCGCCAGACAACAACTAATCGGAAACCATATCCGATTTTAAGACACCTTTGCAGGACCTGTGTTCGAAGAGCGGGCGTGATTTCGCGGTACAGCCATGCCCAACGCCGCTGACGCTAACGAGTGCGTTGGGAGTCGCTGATTTTGGGCAGTGGATCTTGCTAAAGATCCACTTGCACGTAGAAAACAGGGAGCTTTCGCAAGCTCCACTACCGAAACGGGGGATCTAGTCGTTCAGGTCGTCGTCGACGTCGTCAAAGTCGTCGAAATCTTCCAGTTCGTCGTCCTCGGTGCCGTCGCCGCTGCTCAGCCCAAATTCGGCACTGATTTCGTCTTCGATCTCGATCTCGTAGTCGTCTTCGAGTTCTTCCTCGAAATCGTCGTCAAAATCGTCATCGAAATCATCTTCGTCGATATCGTCGAATTCATCGACCTCGTCGTCTTCATCGAGTCCATCGTTGAATCCGTCGTCGCCCGTGCCGCCTCCTTCGGAGTCGTCATCGGAGCCAAATCCGGAGTCCTCGTCCCCATCATCGTCGTCGTCATCATCAAGCAAATCGTCGTCATCGATCGATGTTGGCGAAGGCAAAATCGCACCCCCCGTCCATGCCGTCATGGTTGGCGGCGTCATCTGTCCCGAAAACGTGCCGCCTAAATAGTCGCCTTCGTGCGGATTTGTTCGCGGAACGGTGGGCGATGTCGCGGTCGATGGAACCAATTCGGATTGTTCGGTAGGGGTAGGCATAAGTGATGAAAGATCTCAGAAAATTCTTGTAGAAAGCCAGTTCGATAGCAAATTCTGGCATGGATCGCCGTCAAGCGTAGCTGCACAAATGACGGGGATGATTCACATGGGGTAGTCTGCGGTGCTTTGGGGGGACAGGAAGAACTGCGTGAGTTTCTCGATCCAGCACAATTTGTCAACGCAGTTCGACCGGAACATCCGATTCAATCGGATCAGGTGGCAATCACTACCCGATTGGCCAAGTTCTCGCCAAGGGCAGTGCTCTAGCCGACGTGAACCACATTTTGATACCTCACATCAAACCGACAAGGCGACTGGCAACATTCGAGCGAGGAATTCTTGCAGAAATTTTGATTTCCCAAGTTTTTCCCGTCGTTTGGACAGCGTCATTGTCAATCCAACCTCACACAAACACACCTTTGATGAGCTCCGCCGGATCCCGTCGGTGCCCAGTAAAACGCATTGTCGGGGGCAAGGGATCGCCGATGCCACCTTGGAATCATCAATCGTTGCGGATTTAACGGATGGAAATCCTATGAGAAACTTTGCTGTTCTATCGCTCCCTTTGCTCGCAATCGGTTGTATCAGCGTCGCGGTGGGGTGTGCAGGCCGACAATATGGACACATTCTGGCCGCCAACGACAAGGATCTTGTCGGCAGTCATGCGGCCGGCGCGGCCACTTGGAACCCGTTGGTGGATGAGTCGGTTGCCAAGTTGTTGGGGCGATGCCCGCCAGCGATCCAGACCGTCTCGTTCGAATCGGCCAACGCGATGCAGATGGATGGGCAAATCGGATCCGCGCTGGCTTCCGGGCCGGCCACCGTTTGCTTTATCGGGATCGAAAACAAGAGCGCCGAGGAAATGATCGATTTCAAAGATCAGTTGTACGAGCGGATCGATTCGCAAATCAATTCAGCTGAAACATTCCGCTGTATCAGCCGACGCATGGTCGATGCGGCCTTAGTCGAAACTCGGCTTCGTCCCGATTCGCTTTTTTTGCCCGAGAACCGAACCCAATTCGCCGCGGCACTTGGGCGCCAAGGTGCACCCGTGGATTACTTGCTGTACGCCACCATCACCAGCGGCACGACGGACCGCAACAAGACCACCCAGCGTGACTACTTGTTGACACTTGAAATGGTCAACTTGCATACCGGTGACTTTTTGAAAGAGTCGGCGACGATCCGTAAAGGCTATTCGAAGACACGTGCTGGAAAATGGTGGAACTTTGGTCTCGGCCAAGGTGACGGTTGATTCGGCGAGCTGATGTTCAAACGAGATCCGCGGGCCGCAAGGCCATTACCATCTACTGTCGCTCCAACCGGGTGATTTTCGTAGCGGAGCGACGCGAGCCGCCCGGTCAAAACCGAACGTTTTACTCGCCGCAACCGGACGGGCTCCGCGCCGCACTGCTACCCAAAGTAGATGGCATTAGCCGTAAGGCACCAAGGAGTGACCGATGCCGATGGCTGGCCGCTCAAGCGTCACGGCTGGCCTTGTTGGATGGCCGCGGCGTAATACTTACGAGGTGGGGGCCGTCGCCAAAATCACCGCCGGATAAAAACGATCTGAAAAGCATGAACCGAGTTCCGTCGATCGTCGCGATTTTGCTGTTGTTGCTGGTAGGCGGCTGCTCCGCTGGCTTGCGCAAAATCGATTCCGCACGCGACGCGTTCGCTCGCGGCGATTTGGTCGAATCGCATGAGACGCTTGCCAAGCTTGCCAAATCGCGTCACCGCTTCGGAGATGCCGCGGCACTGGATTTGGCGATGATCGAATTGGCTCGCGGCGATGCGGCCGCCGCGGAAGCTCGGCTACGCAAGTTGCGGGACCGTTTTGACGCGATGCCCAAGGTAGCACCGATTCATGAAACCGCATCGATCGTGACCGATGATACCGCTCGCCCTTTTCGCCCGGCTGGCTACGAACAAGTCATGATCCGGGCGATGTTGGCAGTTTGTTCATTGGCGACCGATGGCCAGGACGCCGAGAGCTACGCGATGCAGGCGGCAATGCGTCAATCGGAATTGGCGGCCGAGGCAGAAGAGCGAGGCGTCGAATCGGCAGCCGAAACCTATCAACCGATTGCGCTGGCACCCTACCTGCGTGGTGTGTTACGCGAAGCCACGCACCATGATTACGACGACGCCGCTCGCGCTTACCAACTTGTCACGGCGGTGCAGCCCAATTTTGCACCGGCTCATGCCGACGTGGCTCGCGCCAGCGGAGGGGCTCACAGCACCGCTGGCCATGGCGTGTTGTACGTGATCGCCTGTGTCGGTCGCGGGCCGGTGCTAGAGCAGGTCGATGCTCCGACGACCACCGCGGCAATGCAGATCGCATCGGCGGTGATGAATGTGCAAAACAATCGTGGTGGCAATTCCGCCCCATTTTTGCTGCCGAATATTGCGACGGTGAAAGTCCCGAAGGTCAAGATTCCACCGTCCAATGTTGTCGCCATCGGAGCGCGTGCCAATGGGGTCGCGATTGGTGTGACCCAGACGTTGACGGATGTCGGGGCGTTGGCGACGCGACAAGTCGAAGCCGAGATGCCTTGGACGATAGCCCGAGCGGTGATGCGGCGGGCGACCAAAGAGACGACCGTGGCAGTGACGGGAAACCAGCTTGGTTTGAACGGTGCCGCCGGATCGTTGTTCCAGTTCGCCGTCGCTTCGGCGTGGGGCAGTGCCGAGCATGCGGATACGCGATGCTGGGGCCTGTTGCCTCGCGAGATCCAGGTGTTGCGAGTGGAATTGCCCGCTGGCGAACACGAGATTTCGCTTCACTCACTGGGGATCAACGGCGACCCGATGGGGGTGGGTGTGAAGACCCCGGTCACGATGATCGATGGCCAAAACGAGTATTTGATCGTGATCGCGCCCGATCAAACGATCTATCCGGTCAACGCGAACTGATTTACTGCGTGACACGGTTTTACCGCTTTCGCACGGTAGGGTAGAGTAGATCGGACCTTGATCGCCCTCGGGCGCTGCTTCCTGTGGCGTTCACGGATTACGATAGGCTTGGATCCTCGTTTCTTGATGTTGCCGCCGTTGACAAAGCCGAAGACAAAGTTGCCCGCATGAAAGCTGTCGAGCTGAACCATATCGCCATCCACGTCGCCGATGTTGCCAAAAGCGTTGTGTTCTACCGTGACACAATGAATCTGCCTGAATTGGATCGTCCCGCATTCGATTTTCCCGGCGCATGGTTCAAGATCGGGGAACGCCAGGAATTGCATCTGATTGGCGATCGTAGTCTGCCTGTCCATTCTCATCATCGCGGCGGCCATTTTGCCATGGAAGTCGACTCGTTGGACGAGTGGGAGGCTCACTTGGACAAGCATCATGCGACGCGGTTATCCCGCAAAATACGGCCGGACGGCGCCCTGCAAACGTTTGTGCAAGACCCCGACGGCCATTGGATCGAACTCTGCATGCCGCCGAAATAATCTGGCGGATCACGATCACCCGGGCTAAAGCCGACTGCGATTTTGAGGTAATCTACGGGGACTGTTGCCATTTGAGCATGGCGTTCGTCATCCCCCCTCTCTCTCCCATCAGCTTCCCGTGACATCAAAAACGATGGATCATTCGATTGGTCCCAAAAGTCTTGCTGCTTTCGATCGTGCTCGTGCGTTGATTCCCGGTGGGGTCAACAGCCCGGCGCGTGCATTTGGCGCCGTGGGCGGTTCGCCGTTGTTCATCGATCGTGCCGAGGGAGCGTACATCTTTGACATCGATGGACGTCGGTTTCTTGATTACATCGGTTCGTGGGGGCCGATGATTTTGGGGCATGCATGTCCCGAAGTGGTCGAAGCGGTGGTCCGCGCGGTGGGGCGTGGAAGCAGTTTTGGAGCGCCGACCGAAGCAGAATCCGAACTGGCCGAACAGATCATCGATGCGGTGCCGTCGATCGAGCGAGTTCGTTTGGTCAACAGCGGAACCGAAGCGACGATGAGCGCCATTCGCGTGGCTCGCGGTGCGACGGGCCGCGACAAAGTGATCAAGTTCGCGGGCAACTATCACGGTCACGTCGATAGTTTGTTGGTGGCCGCCGGCAGTGCCGCAGCGACGCTGGGCGTTCCCGATTCGCCCGGCGTTACCGTGGGAGCCGGCAGCGACACGATCGTGCTGCCTTACAACGATGTCGCTGCCTTGGAACAGGCATTCAATCAACACGGATCAAAGATCGCCGCGGTGATCCTCGAACCGGTCGTGGGCAACATGGGATTGGTAATCCCCTCGGCTGAATTTTTGAACTCACTCCGCTCAATCACCGAAAAAGCGGGCACGATCCTGATCTTTGACGAAGTCATGACGGGGTTCCGATTGGCTTACGGCGGCGCTCAACAGCGATTTGGGATCACTCCAGACATGACCACGTTGGGCAAGATCGTCGGCGGTGGCATGCCGTTGGCCGCCTACGGAGGTCGCGCGGATATCATGGATCAAGTGCTGCCGGCGGGCAAGGTTTTCCAAGCAGGCACGCTGAGCGGGAATCCCGTTGCGGTGGCCGCGGGCAGTACGACGCTGCGAATTTTGAAAGAAGAGTCGCCGTACGAGTCACTAGACAAAATGGGCGACCGGCTCGCCGAAGGACTCACCGCGGCGGCAACCGCAGCCGGTGTGCCTCATCAAGTGCAACATGTTGGTAGCATGGTGACGTTGTTCTTTAATCCCGATCCGGTGCGGAACTGGGACGACGCCGATCGCAGCGATCGCGACGCCTACGCACGGTATTTCTGGGGCATGATTGGCGAAGGCATCTATATGCCGTGTAGCCAATTCGAGTCACTGTTTTTTAGTCGCGTGCACACGGAAGCGATGATCGATCAAACGATCGACGCGGCAAAGAAAGTGTTGGCGTCGTTTTAAGAACGCTTGTCGACCGGAGCATGGCGGAATGATGTTTTGGCGTGACGGTGACAATGGATTGACGATCATACGCGATGCACGCTAACGGCTTGGAAAGCCGTGCGACAATGGCGGCGGAAACGTGGCGGAGCGAAGTACCGGCGTGACGGTGGCAATGGATTGACGATCACACGCGCTGCACGCTAACGGCTTGGAAAGCCGTGCGACAATGGTGGCGGAAACATGGCGGAGCGACGTTTCGGCGTGACGGTGACAATGAATTGACGTTCACATGCGATACACGCTGACGGCTTGGAAAGCCGTGCGACAATGGTCGGCGGATACGTGGCGGAGTGAAGTTTCGGCGTGACGGTGACAATGAATTGACGATCACACGCGCTGCACGCTAACGGCTTGGAAAGCCGTGCGACACTGGTCGTCGGAAACGTGGCGGAGTGAAGTTTCGGCGTGACGATGACAATGAATTGACGATCACACGCGATTCACGCTAACGGCTTGGAAAGCCGTGCGACAATGGCGGCGGAAACGTGGCGGAGTGATGTTTTGGCGTAACGGTGACAATGAATTGGCGATCACACGCGATGCACGCTGACGGCTTGGAAAGCCGTGCGACAATGGCGGCGGTAACGTGGCGGAGTGATGTTTTGGCGTGACGGTGACAATGAATTGACGATCATACGCGATTCACGCTGACGGCTTGGAAAGCCGTGCGACAATGCTCGGCGGAGCGAAGTTTTGGCGTGATGACATATACCCAACACATCATGATGGACTCTAAATGGAATGGCTCTGGTACCTGCTACTGATGGTTGCAGGCTTTTTGGCAGGCATCATCAACACGATCGCCGGTGGCGGTTCGTTCTTGACGCTGCCTGCGCTGATGTTGTTCGGACTGGATCCGAAATTGGCTAATGGAACCAACCGGGTCGCCATTCTGTTGTCCAGTGCGGCGGCCGTGGCGACGTTCCGACGCCATGGGCAATTCAACCAGCGGCTCGCGTTTCGCTTGGCCGTGCCGACGCTTTTGGGCGTGCCAGTCGGTGCGTTGATGGCGATTTACTTGCCCACCGACACCTTCAAAACACTTTTCGGCGTGATGTTTTTGGCGATGGCGGTGCTGCTATGTTTGAATCCAAAGCGGTTGACCCAGATCAATGCACAACCTGAAAAACTCAGCTGGAAGATGTTGCCGATTTTCTTCGCGATCGGGATCTATGTCGGCTTCATCCAAGCCGGCTTGGGAATCTTGCTGATGCTGGCGATGAGCCTGTTGAACACGGGTGACTTGGTCGCATCGAGTGCGATCAAAAACTGGATCGCCTTTATCGTCACGTTGACGGCGACGATCGTGTTCGTCAGCTACGGCTTGGTCCAATGGGCTCCGGGATTGGTGATGGCGATCGGCAATGTCGCCGGTGGGGTGACCGGCGCGAAGTTGGCGATCCGCAAAGGGAACCGATTCGTCTTTGTCTTCCTGGTCGTCGTGATGCTGGCGACCGGCGTGAAGTTGACCTTCTTTTAACAAAGCGTGTTTCCAATAGCACGCGTTTTGATGGGGGGCAGTCATGTGATCCCAGGTGACGATCATCACGGCCGAATCATCACGGCACGATCGTCAAAACGCGAGTTAACATCGCGCCCACGGGGCCGGTAAATAGGATCGTCGCAACCAACGCGGCGGCGCCTAACAAGTAGTCTCGTGAGAGCGGTCCAAAGGGCCCTTGGTCCAATCGCGTGATCTCCTTGATCGACTCTGCCAACAACTTGGTGGCATCATCATATTGGTCCGCATCACTCCGCGAGAGCAGTTCGTAACGACGATGGCTGAGGAACTCGAGTGCTTCGGATCGGAATCCCACCGCGGTCAATCGCACGACGATCGCCGCGACGAAGGAGATGATGATGGGCGAAACCAACAGTGCAATCCAGCTGTTGTCGTGCCCCCACGAGTCCCACCAATTCGATCGGGCCACGATGAAGACGATCGATAAAACAGCGGGCCACAGCAGTTTGCGGCTCGCGTTAATGCTAAGCTTCATCGTGCT
Source organism: Novipirellula caenicola (assembly GCF_039545035.1). Lineage (NCBI taxonomy): Bacteria > Pseudomonadati > Planctomycetota > Planctomycetia > Pirellulales > Pirellulaceae > Novipirellula > Novipirellula caenicola. The sequence goes on along the minus strand of NZ_BAABRO010000001.1, from coordinate 680,928 downwards.
GCGACATCGATTGACGATTCTGCGTTGCACCTCGTTTCCATCGTCGTCGGTGAAGCTGGACGTCGGTATGTCATCGCGGAAGGTTTCGATCACCTTGCGGGCATACAGCGAAAACAAAAGACTCTTGCACGCCACCAACAACACGCACAATGTGGCGGCGAACAGCAGTGCGGTTGCGAGCCAGCGAACGGCCCAGTCGCGAGCGGGCGGCTCAATGAATCCGCTTTCCAAAAACGAGATCACGTAAAACACAATGGCAATGGTTAGGGCTAACTTCCATGTCAACAATCTCGGCGGAGGTTGCAGCGACGTTTTGGCATCGGCAGCCAAATTGGGCAAGCGATTGTTGATCTCTCGCACACTCAGCACGATTACCAAATACAAACCCAGCACGGTCGGCCAAATGCTGACGCCATCGGTAAAAAGGATCGGCTCGGATTGAACCGATCGGTCACTGATCACCATCATTGCGATAATCAAAATGCCGATGACTACCGGAATCGCAATGGGCCACACCGTGTCGTGTTTTTGGGCGTTCCCACTATTGAAGACAAAGTTTCTGAAAAAGTTGGTGGTGGCCGTGTATCCATTTCGCAGTCGGTCGCGGAAATTGGATGCGTCGGTGGAAAACGCGGCCAAGAAATTGAAGCCAAGAAAAATGCCTAGCATCGCTACCACGATTGCCCCGATCAGGGATCGATGTTCGTGGATCGAGGTCACGCCGGCCGGTTGACGCAGCGGCAAGTATTCGGGACTTTGCGTCGCCGTCAACTGGATCGGGGTGGTGGTGCCAATTTCGAATGCAAGCGGCTGCAGGTAGGCATGCGACATGGACTCGGACGCTTGCGTTTGCCTTCTTCCTACCAGATCAAAAAGGTCTTGTGAAACGTCGCCGTAATATTTTTCGAATCGATCGTCCTTCAGCTTCTGCTCTAGAAACGCATGACATAACACCGACATTCCGACGAAAGCCGATGTTTGGTAGCCATCGCGAAAACTAGGGATATTGTTGACACGTCCAAAAATGTTGCTGCGGCCGCGGACTCCCAATCCGTAATGGGATGCCACGACCAAATTCCGCGTATGCGCGTTGTAATCCGGCAGACTGTAGCGTGCGTCCAGCTCGGTGGTAAAGAACGTGGCGACAGGAAAGATGGGGCGGGCTTTTTCCAAGATCAAGTTCTTGTCTTCCCAACTAGATCCAAGTATCCCTACCGCCCGCACTCGGCTGGGGTTGATCAGCCGCGACGACGCCATCTTGCCGAGTTCTTCCATCGATCGATTCAAGTAGTCTTTGACCGATGAATGACCGCCACGAGAATTCCCGCCGAATTGCTCGCTACTAGAGGCGGCGATGTTTTTGAGATAGGGGATGACAACGGGCTGCTGGTCGCTGGTTTCAAACAGACTTTTCTGCATTTCCTCGACATAGCTAAGCGAACTCTGCTCGGCAAAGATCACCAGCTTGCTCGTCGACCCATCGGTCGGCCACACGCCGCGAAGGCTAAGTTCACGCTTCAGCGCGGTTAGAAGTCGCTCGTCCGATCCGATCGTGTGAATGAGTTTGACAAAACGGTGAGAGCCAATCTCTAGATCGGTCTGTCCCGGCGACAACCCAAGACTGCTGTCCGTCGCCGTACAATTGGTGTTGCATACGACCGCGCCTAAATCCCATTGGTCGAAAAAGGACGCGACGGCCTTTTCGTGATCGTCGGTCGAACCCAATTGCTCGCCGTCTCGGACGAGATCACGCAGGGCTCCGCTAAAGGTAGGCCCCAGCAGTGCGAAGGCTGAATTCTTCTTTCCTTGCGGGGCAACCATGATCGGTTGCAGGATATCGTACAGCGTTGAAAGCGGTTGTTCACCGAGATGAGTTTCTTGGACCCACGTGATCAGGACATAGTCGGCGGTGTTGCGATGTTTGTAAAGTTTTGTCGGTAGAAAGGTCGAGATCTCGACGGAGGTCGATTGCTGATGCGGCGGAACCTTGGTCGTGTCGGCAGCGCTCTCTTGCGGCTCGGCAGGATCGTCCGTCGGCTCCGCTGGGGGCTCGTTCTGCTCCGCAGAATTCTCTTTCGGCTCGGTAGGGCGGGGAAGTGAGGTTGCCTTTTGCTGTCGTCGTCGTTCGGTCGAGCGTGATGAAAAGTGATAGTTCAGCGTGACCGGTCGATAGGCCATCCGGTTGGGAAACGACAGATTAAATCCTTGATTGGCCAACGCCAATTCGACGGCGTGGCGTTTCCGTACGTGGCTTTCTAAGCCATCGCTATCGCTGCTGACCGCCCCCGGCACCGGGACGACAAGGTACATGATTCGGCCATCGTCGCCCAATCTATCCTTCAGGATTGCCGTCACATCCGAGGCGGACAAATGATCTGGCATCTTCGATGCGAGATTTTGTAATTCGTCGCCATAGGCATGTGTGAACGGATCTTCCCACATCGATCCCGGCAAACTGATCGTCCCTTCGATGGACGGATACATCGCATTGGACACATCCGAATGAATCGCCGGACTTGGTGGATCCGGCAACGCAGCATGATCGCCCGGGCGAAGACCAAATAGTGCCGCAATCCCAACGATCAATCCACCTCCCATCCATGTGAACACAGTCGGCAATGAGCCTCGTTCGCCACTCATGATGAAAACCACATGGTGTCAGGTAAGCCTATACATCAATCTACATCTGAGATTCAGTATAGCCGCCAAAACATGCGGTTTCACCATTTTGAGGGGTTTGGGTGGTTTTTGATCAGAGCGAAGAGTGGACGGTTGTCACCCGGTGGAAATCATTTCACCGGAGTTTCGAAGGATTTCAACCGTTTGCACAGCGAATGATCGCTACCCTTCTACTCGGCGTTTGGGCTCGCATCGGCTGCGTTGGCTTTGGCGTCGCGGTCGCGAGCGTATTGGCGGATCACTTCCTTGGCATGGGTTAGCCGTGCGGGCCACTTGAATATTGGTGCCTGCTCGGGGTCATAGCCCTCGAGATGCCCTTCTAATCGCGTCGTCGGTTTGCTGTAGCTGAATTTGAAATCGCCAAAAACTTCGCGGCATATCGCCGCCAATCCGGGGTCGTATTCAATCAGCTCCACGCGTGTATTGACGTGATTGTGATCGTGATCGTTGACGCGGTTGTCGTCGAACCAAGATTGGGCGCCTTCGGCAAAATACTCAAAACGATTGACGCTGGCGTATTTTCCTTTCCAAAGCCCCCGTTCCATTGCATCTTTGTAGGTTTGTTTGAGCCGGTCATCGAAAGTGGGGTCAACATTAAGCATTCCTCGCAGATGGATACAATGGGCCAGTTCGTGGATCAAAATGCTTTCCGCGGCATACGGGTCGCCCGGGTAGGCCAATAAGTTCTCTTCGCCGACCGAGCAAAAGGGATCGGTTTCGCTTCCGCCAGTGCCCCGGGCGCGAGCGTCCCAGTAGTCCTTGCCATCGAGTTGCGAAAAATCGGCGGGAGCCTTGCGAGCGAAATGAGCGAACTCTGGTAGATCGGTGGTAAATTCATTGTGAGCCATGATGCATAACCGAGCGCCGCTATCGGTCATCGCCTTCAACACGTCCTCGCGATTGCCAAGCATCTTTTCGATCAGATACTTCGCTTCTTTGAGGGCATATGGATTGACCGTTGCCGAGGCCACGATCGGAAAACCATGGGCCTTGATTGATTGCGAGTAAAACGATGGAACTCCGTCTTGACCGTTCGAATCGAAACGAATCCCTTGCACCCGAGTTTTACTGGTGACCGTTTGCTCGTGTTTGTCTTGGCGACCGACGATTGCAAACTGGTGGCCAAGCGTGGTGGTGATGACGGTATCGTCGCCAGGTTCCAAGGTTCCGTTGGGAACGCGTTTGCCTTCGGGGGCAAGCCAAAAGATGTCGACCGTTTGGTCGCTGGCATTGATGATTTGAAGCTTTGGACGTTGGCGTTCTGCAGTGGTTTGATTCTTCGCTTGCACCGAGAGGGGTGTCAGGGTGGCCAACATCGAGATGGCCAGTAGAGAGGGCAAGCGTAGGCAATGACCAATGGAGTGATACATGGATTTCGATCCGAGAGGGGGCCGCAAGCAGCCAGGAGCAATGGTTTTTCGACTGCATGATTATAGTCAGCAGGTAGTCGTCCATTGCAGAGCAAGCGAGTGGATCAGCGGCTATCGGTTATTCGATGCGCATTCACTCGGGCTAGCGTTATTTACTTTGCCCACCTCGTGCTTGCTGCGGCAATTTTTCAAGGAATTCGCGACGGCGATCGGCAACCATTGCGGTCTAGAAGATTCGATTTCACCACCGATTACGCCGCCGGACAAAAGGGTGAGAATGAGGGGCAGGGTGGGAATGGGGGGCAGGGTAGGAATGGGGATCGATGAATCCGATTGCACGCACCGCGATTCGCTGAACTCGCGAACCGTACCGCGAGTGTAAACGCGTCCCCCCTCGGCTACTCGGGTTCTTCTTCGGGCGGGATGCGTTTGGATTCGAGGATCGATTCGATGCGGACTGCTTTTTTGCCTTTGAACGCACCGGCGCGGGCGTTGAATTTGGGGACGTCTTGGATCGACAGCTCCAGTGGCGAGTTGACTTCCTTCTCGGTCGTGATCACGTCGCCGACCGACAGTTCCAATAAATCTCCGGTGCGGATTTTAGACCTCGCCAAGGTGACGACAACATCCACCGGAGCCGTTTCGATGCTGGTGGAAATCCGTTCGCGTGATTTTTCCGTTGGCTTTCCTTTGCCGTAACCGACCCAGCCATTACGCGACAATTGGGAGTTGAAACCTTCGATCGTGTTGAACGGGATACACAGATTCATCATGCCCCGGTTCTTGCCCAGCATGACTTCGAATCCGACCAAGATGATGACTTCGTTCGGTGGAACGATTTGCACCAGCTGGGGATTGCTCTCCATCCGGTCGATGTCGAATTCGAGTTCGACGATGTTTTCCCATGTGACTTTGAGTTGTTCGAGAAACAGGTCGACGATGCGGCGAATCAGTCGTGTTTCGATTTCGGTCAGCGGTCGCCGAATCGCCTCACCTGGCTTGGGATCGCCGCCGAGCATGCGGTCGATCACGGCGTAGGAAAGCGTCGGAGCGACGTCAAGGATCCAGTGGCCTTCGAGCGGGCTTGGTTTCAGCACGCTAAAGCAGCTGGGGTTGTCCAGGCTGAAGACGAACTCGCTGTAGGTCAGCTGGTCGACGCTTAGCAGTTTGACTTCGGTCATGGTCCGCAACAAACCGGACATCGACGCGCCATAGTTTCGGGCCAGCGTTTCGTGCAGCGAATGCATCGCCCGCATTTGGTCCTTGCCAACGCGTTCAGGACGTTTGAAGTCGTACGAGGTGACTCGCGTGCCCTCGGGCAGCAGTCCCGACACTTTCTGATGGGCCGTTTTCCCACGCGGTGGTACGGCCGATGTCTCGTTCTGCTTTGCTTCGGCGGCATCGGAATCGGTCGCATCCCGCGCCGGTCCATCGACTGTTTCCATCGCTTTGAGCAAGCTTTCGACTTGGTTCTGGCTGAGCGATTCGTCTGACATATCCCTTGTCCTTGTTGGTTGCGATCTTCGCTTCGGTGGCAAACCCGATTCGTCGCACTAAGTTCGCACGTGGCCGTCGCCGCGGACGATGTATTTATAGGTGGTCAATTCGCGAAGACCACAAGGGCCACGCGCGTGAAATTTATCAGTCGAGATGCCAATCTCGGCGCCCAACCCGAACACGCTGCCGTCGTTAAATCGAGTGCTGGCGTTGACCATCACCGCCGCGCTGTCGACCAGTGTGGTAAAGGTTTCGGCGGCACGCAGATCGCCGGTCACGATCGCATCGGTGTGATGGGAACCGTAGCGATTGATATGGGCGGCGGCGTCCTCGATCGATCCGACGACCGCGACACTGATCGTGGGTCCTAGATATTCAGTCGACCAATCTTCGTCGGTCGCTGGCAACGCATTGTCGATCCAGGTAATCGCGCGTTCATCGGCGCGAATTTCGACACCTCGCTCGGTCAATCGTTTGGCGATGGCGGGAAGCGCGTCGGCCGCGATTTTCTCGTGCACCAACAGCGATTCACAGGCATTGCACACGCCCATTCGCTGGCATTTGGCGTTTTCGATGATGTTGACCGCCATCTCGATATCCGCATCTTGGTCGACATAGACGTGGCAATTGCCGTCAAAGTGTTTGATGACCGGCATCGTCGCTTCGGCGGCAACGCGGCGAATCAATCCTTCACCGCCACGAGGGATCGTCACATCAATCAACTCGCCAAGCGACAAGAATTCGCCGACGGCTTGTCGGTCGGTGGTCGAGACCAATTGAACGGCGTCCTTGGGGACCCCGCATGCTTCGGCCGATTCGCCTAACACTTTGACGATCGCTTTGCTGCTGTGGATCGCCTCTTTCCCACCACGCAAGATGACGGCATTGCCGCTTTTGACACAAATGCCTGCGGCGTCCGCGGTCACATTGGGCCGACTTTCGTAGATGAAGAAGACGACTCCGAGAGGAACCCGTCGCTTCAGAATTTGCAGTCCCCCCGGCCGCGTGTGTCCTTCGATCACTTCGCCAACAGGATCAGGAAGCATCGCGATTTCTTCGAGTCCGGTGGCAATCGACTTGATCCGCCCCGCATCCAATCGCAATCGATCGATCGCGGCATCGGTCAAACCGTAATCCGGGGCCGCCGCGAGATCTTTTTCATTTTCCTGGATAATCATGTCGCTGGCAGCTACCAAAGCATCGGCAGCATGGCGAAGCCAGCGGTTTTTGACCTCCGCATCCAGCGACGCAAGTTGATACGAGGCCGCGCGTGCGGCTTCTGCGGTTTGTAGGCAATATTGAGCGATTTCAGGGGTAGCAGCAGTCGTCGACATGTTAACCGGAAGGGTTCCAAGCGGCATCAAATTAGGCAATTTCGAGGCTTTAGCAGCCTTCGAGAGATTGTCGACGATGCACCGCGAGGGGTCAACGGCGAATTGATCGCTAAGCCAACGCGGCTCGTGATTTCCAGAGGTAATAAATGCCCCGCAGCGTCGCGTAGACGGCTATCGCCGACAGGATGCCTGCGGTGTCGGCGACAAAATCCATCGGATCGGGCGATCGGCCGCGGACAAAGCCTTGGGTGTATTCGTCGATCGCTGCGTAGCTCATACCAATGATCGCAATCATGCTAAATCGCCGAATCAACCGATCCGAGGTCGTCACGTAACACATCAGCATCCCCAGCCCCCCGAAAGCCATGAAATGCATGATCTTGTCGCTGATCTTGGGCGGTTTCATCATCGAGCTAGGAATATGGGTGAGCACGAAAATAACCAACCAATACCCGGCCAACGCAAAGATCGCTAACCGGAAACCAAGGATCGTTTTTTTCGTGATAGACTGCATCGATGTCCCCATGTTGGGATAAGCTGGAGCAGAAGACATTAGAAACTCCGTTTTGTTCATGACAAGGCGTTTGGACAAGGACCGTCAGCGGGCGAAGCGGCTAATGCCGGACTTTCCCCTCTGTCGGGTGTGCCTGTGGTGTCTGATCTTCCATCTCCATCCCCTTTCCAATTTTCTAGATAAGGTATCGACGGTGCTAAACCAGCTGCTTTGCAAGCGTTTCGCGATCACAACCATGGCAAACACCAACGTTTTCACGCTGGCGATCGTTCTTTCGACGATATTTGGGGCGGTCTCGCCGCAGACGGCTCTGGCCCAATCATCCGAATCCGACCCGGCCCCTGCAGCGGTTCCATCGGAATCCCAAGCGAAGGTTGATGAGAAAACTGATAACGAAAAAGGAATCGCTGCGAAGAATTGGAAACCGCTGGAAGGTTCCTGGGTAGTTTGTCAATTTGGGGGTGATGGGGAAGTCGAAATCAAAGGCAATTCGGCCAAGATCGGTTACGGCGACCCGCTGTCGGGGATTCGTTGGGAAGGCGACGTGTTGCGAGAAAACTACGAGATTGCACTCGAAGCCCGCCGGACCGAAGGGTACGACTTCTTTTGCGGTTTGACGTTCCCGGTGGGCGAGTCCAAGGTCAGCTTGATCATGGGCGGTTGGGGCGGCGGGATCCTGGGGATCAGCAACATCGACGACAATGACGCCAGCCAGAATGCGACGACCCAATTTCGCAACTTTGACAATGACAAGTGGTACAAGGTGCGTGCTCGCGTGACCGACAACGCCATCGAGTGCTGGATCGACGGCAAAAAATTGATCGATCAACCGCGGGAGGGGCACGTCTTTGATATTCGTGCCGAGATGGAGCAGTGTGAACCGTTGGGAGTGGCCGCATTTCAATGCGATTCCGAGATTCGCAACATGCGGGTCCGCCAATTGACGGCAGAGGATCTAGCGTCTCAAAATCAGGACGAATCCGACGACGCTGTTTCCGAAACGGACACCGCCACAAAAGAAGCTGCCACAAAAGACGATGCGAAGCAAAAGGAAAAGGAATCGAAGTGAGTGATCGAGAAATGGAACTCCGTGCGTTTGAATCCCCCGAGGTACAGCTGCAAGCCAAGATGATGTTCGAGTCTGACTCGTATTGGATGGGGCGAGCGCTCGAATTGGCTTTCCAGGCGGTGGATGCGGATGAAGTTCCGGTCGGCGCGATCATTGTTCGCGATCACTCGATCATCGGGGCGGCATCAAATCAACGTGAAAGCTTGAAGGATCCAACAGCGCATGCGGAAATGATCGCGATCACACAAGCTGCCGCCGCCGTCGAAGATTGGCGACTCGAGCAAACCACGCTTTATGTCACTCTTGAACCCTGCATCATGTGTGCGGGAGCCATCTTGCAGTCGCGAATCCCACGCGTCGTTTTCGGGGCGACTGACCCGAAGGCCGGTGCGGTGGCCAGCATGTACCGATTGCTCGAAGACACGCGGTTGAACCATCGCTGTTTGGTCACGTCCGGCGTGATGGCCGATCGCTGCGGTAAAGTGCTGACCGACTTTTTTGCCAGCAAACGAGCGATGGGGAAAAAGTAGCGATGAGAATCGAGTCGTCGCAGCGTGATTTTTAGCGAGAAGGGGGCAAAAAGAGCGTGCCGAGCGGTTCGTGCCCCCTTTTAGAGGCGTTAACCGGATCGCAAAAGGCCCCGAAATCACGGGAAAGCAATGGCAAAGTGTTCCGGTTTTGCAGATTCTCGGACTTTTGCTGCTTCTGTTGCCAAACAAACTAAGCCTTCGCGATCGAGCCAGCCGATACTACCGGTACAACCCGAATTGCTCTTTCGAAAACCGCGATGACCCTGAATGGGGTCTCGGTGGTGGCCGTGAGGCGGTTTCGGTGTGTACCCGCCATGACTCTGTGTGGACGTTGTCGATCACAGAGGGCGGTCTATAGGCATAGAGTGACGGATGTGTCACTTGACAAACCAAACTTCATGAAGACGGTGGAACACGCGATGTCGGTACGGAAGCTGACGGCAAGCCTGCTCACAACATTAGCGATGCTAGGCGCCATTGCCACAGGAAATGCACAAGATCATGTGCCACCAGCGGACCCGCTAGCGTTCGATCCTGACTTTCAATGGTTCCGGCCTGTCTATGATATGGACTTGGCCGATATGAAGCCAAAGAAGCGGGCCAACACAGGTTGGTTTGCTACGTACGATCGATTGGCTCTCTACGCTTCGCGGCCTGAGCTCGAGCTCGTGCAGGACGCCGAAACGAAACTCGATCAAGGGTGGGGACATCGGTACGAAATCGGCTACATGTTGCCCGACGTCGAGCACGGTTGGATGTTCACCTACACTCAGATGAACGGCCCCGGTGAACGAGACGTGGTGGCTCGCGAGCGTCTGATTCGCTTCGGTGTCGTTGCCGACCCCGACGATGAAGATGATCCAGGGCCGATTATTCAAGGCGATGGTAACACCCCGGGATACGACCAGCGTTTGTACTTCGTCGGCGACTCGGTCAACGTGATGGATTTCAACAGCTACGAGTTGAACAAGACTTGGCGTATGGAACCGTATCACTACGGTGGTATCCTTGAACCGTTCGTCGGTTTCCGTTGGGCTCGCTTGAACGACTACAACAGCCAACAGAACTACATCACCACCGCGGACGGCTCGGCACTGCCTGACATCAACTTTGGTGACGACTACGAACAATTGACAACCGATTCGGTGATCACCGAGAACGAAATCTTGGCGGCACAGTTTGGGTTCCGATATGTCAAGTTCCGCGACCGGTTCACCTACTCCGCTGACTTCCGCGGCATGGTCGGTGGCAGTCTGCAATGTGCGAGATCACAACGCGATGTCGAAACGACCGTTGGAATCGGAGATGTTCCAGATAACAACTTCTCGACGCAAACACGTGCACTGTACGAACGTAACGAAGAGTTTGTGATCGGGTTTGATATTCGCGGCGAACTGGCCTACCAACTGACCAAGGCCATCAAGATTCGTACCGGCGTCCAAGTGATCGACTTGGCAACCGGAATTTGGCGAGGCGGTCCTGTGGACCCCACCGGCACCAATCAACAACAAGGTGGTTCGCAAGACCAAGACGTTGTGATGGTCGGTGCGACATTCGGTATCGAATTGAACCGCTAGACGCTAAATACACCACGCTTATTATCTGACCGGGACATGCTTTTTGCGTGTCTCGGTTTTTTTGTGCGCCCACGGCAACCCAGGACTATCGAAGCTTTCCTAACCTGGCTGGCGTGACGCTCGGGAACGAAGAATTGACGGACATTCGCAAGCGAGCTAATATTGCTTCTATGTCCCACCTTGCGTTTCCCGCCGCTCGTTATCTCTGCCACGCTGCTGTGAATTCAGCTGCTGTCCGTGGACTACGTCTGGCCGTGTTGGGATGGATGGTGCTTTCGCAGTTCCCGATGCCGGTGGTGCATTCGCACAACACTCTGCGTGACAGTTCGCTCACTTTGCATCTTGCGCGGCATCATCAAAACAGCGTGCCATTGCAACGTCCGAGTTCCCCTTCGCTGTGTGACCGGATGTGCCAAGATCTACATTGGCATCTGTTTTTGCCATGCGATTTTTTGGCTCGTTGCAGCGACGAGATGAATGGGCCACATTCGGGATCGTTTTCTCCGATGGGGCTGTGGGGGGACGACGGCGATTCGACCGTCGACGGCGATTCGGCGGACGAGTGGAGCTCGCTGCACTCCGATGCATTGAGCCACTGGGTCGCGGTTTGCAATTCTGAGGTTGCTATCCCACCACAGGGCGAAACGCTGCCAAGTCATTCTTTTACGCAAACCTATCTTGGCGTGCCTCTATGCACACTAGTTTGCGTTTTGCGGACCTAGTTCGTTCCGCAGTCTCTTGGTGAGCGTCCCTGACGCATGCGCGGCTGTTTCGGCAGCTCGGATTGGCATGTCGTTGGTTTGATTGCCAAGGGCAAACGCCCCAAAAGCATCTATCTCTCTTTCCCTCGCTGCGTCTTTGGATCGTTGCAAGGACACTTTGGCGAATACGAACTAGCGAAATCAAATCATGCAAAAGAAATTGCGATATGCGATCGGGCTTTGCGCTCTCGTCGTCAGTGGTGCCTATTTTCTCTGGCCCCGCTCCGAACCACCGTCGATGGAATCAGCCGATTTGGGGGCAACCGAGATGGATTTTGCGACGGAGTCCGCTGCAGAGATTCGCACCGTCAAATTGTCACCGCCCAAATTGGCCTCGGCGGCAATCCAAGTCGAGACGGTCAAACGCACCGTGCTGCAACCGACCTGCACGTTGTCCGGTCGTTTGGACTATGACCAAAACCGACACGTTTCAATCCGTTCGGCATGCGAAGGAATCCTTACCGAGATTCTGGGCCAACCCGGCAACGAGGTCACGCGTGGGCAAGTGGTCGCTCGTATCATCAGTCCCGAAGTCGGCCAAGCACGCAGCGAGGTACAATCTCGCTTGGCTGCGTTGCAGTTGGCCGAGAATGAACAAATACGTCAATCCGAAATCTGCAATGGCGTCCAAGAGCTTGTCACATTGATTCGCAGCGGCGAATCCCCTGAAAACATTGTGACTGGAATGGCCACCGAGTCCTTGGGCGATTACGGCCGGACGTTGATCGAAGCGTACGCGAGAATGCGTTCGGCCATCGCGATCGCCGACGGATCACGCGAAGCCGCGGATGTCGGCGCGATTGCCGGGCGCATCCAAACCGAACGCGAGCGAGAGAAGCAAACCTCCGAAGCGGCACTCGCGTCCCTGATCGATCAAGCATTGTTCGATGCAAAACAACAGTGCAAACAGTCGGCTGCCGCCGCCGAAGCTGCACAGCGCGACGTGGATATTGCGCTACAGCGGCTCAACGCGCTGCTTGGTCCTGCGGCTCGCGTGGTGACACAAGATTCCTTTAGCCAAGTCAAAAACGACACGCTTTCCAGCGTCGACCTCGTCTCGCCGATCGACGGAACGGTCGAAGAGCGGTTATTGACGGCAACCGAACGCGTCTCGGTCGGCGTGCCCATCTTTACGATCGCAGACACTTCGCACTTATGGGCCGAAGCGGATATTCGTCAAAGCGATTGGGGGGCGATCACGGTGGGGCTCGGGCAAATCGTGACGATCACGGCGCCCGCCATTGCCAACACTTCATTCGAAGGCAAGGTCATCGTGGTCGGCCGCCGTGTGGATGTGGCGACTGGCGCTGCGCCGCTTGTGGCAGCGATCACGTCGTCGGATTCACGATTGCGTCCGGGGATGTTCATTCGCATGATCGTCCCGACCAATGCGGCTCGCGACGTGATCGCGGTTCCGACCAAAGCAGTCGTGGTACACGAGAATCAAACGTTTGTGTTTGTTGCTGACAGTGAATCCGAATTTCGACGCGTGGATGTCACGACGGGCGAACAGCAGAACGAGATGACCGAAATCACGGCGGGGATAAAGGTCGGCGATCAGATCGTGGTCGAAGGTGTCTTTAAACTCAAGAGCGAAATCCTTCTTGCCAGCGAGGAGGAGTAATCGGATGTTACAAAAACTAATCGAATTTTGCCTCGAGAACCGCTTCATCGTCCTGGCCGTCACCTTTTTGATGGCTGTCGCTGGTGTCAAAAGTGCGATCGAATTGCCGATCGATGCGGTGCCCGATATGACCAACGTCCAGGTCACGGTGATCACCGACGCCGGTTCGCTTTCGCCAGTCGAAGTGGAGCAGTACATCACCTATCCGGTCGAATCGACGATGGGCGGATTGCCAAACGTCGCCGAGGTTCGCAGTGTGTCAAAGTTCGGAGTCTCAGTCGTCACCATTGTGTTTGACGAGGGCACTGATATTTATTTCGCTCGTCAAGTGGTTACCGAGCGATTGCCAGCGGCCACCGCCGCGATCCCGCCCGGCTACGGGACGCCGGAATTAGGTCCGCTGACGACGGCGCTGGGTGAAATCTTGCAGTTTGAGGTGCGAGGCGATGACTACACGCCGATGCAATTACGGACGATGTTGGAATGGGAAATTGCACCCAAGTTGCGCGAAGTGCGTGGCGTGACCGAGATCAATACGCACGGTGGTTTCTACAAGACGTTTGAGATTCGCCCTAACCCCGATGCAATGGTCAGCAATAACGTCACGCTCCGTGATCTGTTTAGCCGGGTCGAAGAGAACAATGGATCGACTGGTGGAGGCTACGTCGTGTACCACGATGAACAGAGGTTTATTCGCGGCGAAGCCTTGTTGCAAGACGTGGATGATATCCGCAGTATTGTCGTTCGCCGTAATCAGGACGGCGTGCCGATCTTGTTGTCGGATATTGCCGAGGTCGAGATCGCTCCGATGACGCGGCAGGGCGCCGTCACTCGCGATGGTCGCGGTGAAGCGGTTACCGGATTGGTGATGATGTTGATTGGCGAAAATTCACGTGAAGTGGTCGAGCAAGTGAAGACCCGAATCGACGAGATTGTGCCGACACTCGCCCCCGGCGTTCGACTCGAAATCACCTATGACCGATCCGCGTTGATTGGCCGGACGTTAAAAACGGTGATGAAAAATCTGATCGAAGGGGGATTGCTGGTCATCTTGGTGTTGCTGGTGATGTTGGGCAGTTTTCGAGCCGGATTGATCGTCGCGCTTGCCATCCCGTTGTCGATGTTGTTCGCAGCGAACTTGATGTATGCCACTGCAATTTCGGCGAGCTTGATGAGCTTAGGAGCCATCGACTTTGGACTGATCGTCGACTCGTCGGTGATCATGATCGAAAATTGCATGCACAAACTTTCGCATAACGTGGGCAACGCTCGCAAGCGTGTCGAGGTGATTCGCGATGCCTGTATCGAAGTGCGGAAGCCGACGATGTTTGGCGAACTGATCATTGCGGTGGTGTACGTCCCGGTACTGTTGCTTGAAGGAACCGAAGGGAAATTGTTTCGGCCGATGGCGATGACAGTTTTATTTGCGTTGTTTGGATCGCTGATTCTATCGATGACGTTGATGCCCACACTCGCTGCGATCGCGCTGCCTCGTAATCTGACGGACAAAGATGTCTTTTTCGTTCGCTGGGTCAAAGCGATTTATCGCCCTTTGGTCCATCGTGCCATCGCGGCTCCGGCGCTGACGGCGCTGATCGCGTTGGCAGTGTTTGGTATCAGCGTGCCGGTGGCAATGCGATTAGGAGCGGAGTTCATGCCGCGGCTCGAAGAAGGTGACTTGCTGATCGAAGCCGTTCGGTTACCCAGTGCGACGATCGAAGGGGCAACGCAGATGAGCACCGAGATCGAAACGATCTTGATGAAATTTCCGGAGGTGAAAACGGTCTTTTGCAAAACCGGACGTCCAGAAATTGCCAACGATGTGATGGGAGTTCACCAAACCGACGTGTGGGTGATTTTAAAACCGCATGACCAGTGGCGTGAAGGGACGACACGTGATGATTTGATTGCCGAAATGGACGAGCAGTTAAACGAGCGTGTCGCTGGGGTGGCATTTGGGTTTACCCAGCCAATTGAGATGCGAGTCGACGAATTGGTTGCTGGGGTCAAATCCGATGTCGCCGTGTTGTTGTACGGAAACGACTTGGATGTGTTGGCAAAGAAGTCCAAAGAGATCGAAAGTGTGTTGAAGATGATTCCCGGTTCCGCGGACGTGCGTGCCGATTATCAAGCTAATTTACAAACGTGGTCGATCCGTCCCAACCGCGAAGCGTTGGCTCGTTACGGAATCAACGCCTCGGAGGTTTTGGGAGCAATCGAATCGTTGGGGGGACGTAATGTCGGCACGATCATCGACGGCCGAGCACGTTACCCGATCTTGGTGCGAATCCCCGAAGAGTGGCGAAAGAATGAATCGCTGCTGCGGCAATTGCCTGTCGATTCAGTTGGCGGACGGATTGTACCGTTAGGGGAGCTGGCTGATTTGAAACTCGAAGAAACGCCTCCATCGGTCGAACATGACAACGTGCGGCGACGGACCTTTGTCGCTGCCAACGTTCGCGCCCGAGACGTTGCCAGTTTTGTCGGTGATGCAAAGCAGGCCGTGGCCGAACAAGTCGAGCTTCCAGTGGGCTATGAAATCCGGTGGGGCGGTGACTTCGAAAACTTGCAGTCCGCCAGTCGCCGCTTGCTCGTGATCACTCCGATTGTGTTGCTATTAATCTTTCTGTTGTTACACACGACGTTTCATCGTGTGTCGTTAGCGATGCTGATCTTTATGGCGGTGCCGATGGCGGCCAGCGGCGGCATCTTTGCACTGGCGCTACGTGAGATGCCGTTCAGTATCTCCGCCGGTGTCGGCTTCATTGCATTGTTCGGAGTCGCCGTGCTGAACGGTTTGGTCTGGGTAAGTGCGGCGGAAAATGCCCGCTTGGCGGGTTTGCCGATGGATCAAGTCACCGAGCAGACCGCGCTGAATCGTTTGCGGCCTGTGTTGATGACCGCATTGGTGGCCAGTTTCGGCTTCATTCCGATGGCGTTTTCGACCAGCGACGGAGCCGAGATGCAGCGTCCGCTGGCGACCGTGGTGATCGGCGGTCTGATCACCAGCACGTTACTAACCGGATTTGTGATCCCCGCGATTTACCCTTGGTTTGCCAAGGAAGTTAAGTCTGGCGAGGACGAAGCCAACGTTCCGGCATAGCATGCAATTTGACACGTCGATTGTCGCAGCGTTACGCGCGGCATGGTGGGCATTAATGTTGCTGGTGTACAACCTTGGGCGGCTCTTTTCATGGGGTGGATCTAGCCGGCTAAAGCCGGTACACCAGCGCTGGTGTATAGCCTTTAGGCGATTCTTTTTCGAAGTCCAAAGCCGGCGGTTAAAGCCTGGGCACCAGCGTTGGTGTGCAGCCATTGGTCGGCGTTTTTCATGGGGTGTGCTAGCCGGCTAAAGCCGGTACACCAACGCTGGTGTACAGCCTTTAGGCGATTCTTTTTCGAAGCCCAAAGGCGGTGGTTAAAGCCTGGACACCAGCGTTGGTGTGCAGCCTTGGTCGGCGTTTTTCATGGGCTGTGCTAGCCGGCTGAAGCCGGTACACCAGCGCTGGTGTATAGCCTTTAGGCGATTCTTTTTTTGAGGTCCAAAGACGGTGGCTAAAGCATGGGCACCAACTTTGGTGTACAGCCATTGGGCGGCGTTTTTCATGGGGTGACCTAGCCGGCTAAAGCCGGTACACCAGCGCTGGTGTATAGCCTTCAGGCGATTCTTTTTTCGAGGCCCAAAGACGACGGCTAAAGCCTGGGCAATACTCCTGGCTTACAAAGTCGCGGGATCCCAGTCTTTTCCGTAATCGTAAAGTGGATAGGATTGCCAAAATCGAAATGCTTGCTCACGTCCAACGCTCTCTAAATATTCAGTCGCGTTGCTAAATGGCCAATCGGTCCATTTTTCACAGTACCCATGATGCACGGGGTTGTTGAGAACATAGTTTCGTGACGCATAAAAATGTCCTTCCGACTTCATCGCGGTCTCGGCTGCTTTGCACCAAGTTTGTCGTCCGCGCATGCCGTCCTCGCCGTTCCATTGAAACGATGTGCGGCCATGCAATTTTCCAAGCTGCTTAAACATCCAGTGGAGTTCAACTACATCGCACAATACATGATAGTGATTGGGAAGCACGACCCAGGCGAATAGGGTTCGGGAATGGGATTGCATGAATTCATAGAGTTGCAACGAGAAATCCGCGAGTCGATTGTCAGACCTTCCAATGATCGGAGCGTGTTCGAAGCAGGCTGCGGTGATGAGATAGATGGAAGTGTGGTCGCTTTGAATGTGTGCCGGCGAGTGAACCGGGTGATTGCGTTGACGGCGTTCGGTGAGGATTTTGGACCGCTGCTCTGGCGTCCATTGCCGCCACCGATACATGGCATTGGGATCTTTAGGCATTGGGATGCCTCTTGAATGCAAGAAGGGCGACGTGAGGTCTGTTGCAAGTATTGTATCAGAAGACGGCTAATGGCTGTTTGCCGTCGCTGGTGTATAACCATTGGACGGCTCGTTTCATGGGCTGACCTAGCCGGCTAAAGCCGGTACACCAGCGCTGGTGTACAGCCTTTAGGCGATTCTTTTCCGAGGTCCAAAGGCGGCGGCTAAAGCCTGGACACCAGCGGGGGGTAAAACCATTAGGCGGCTCTTTTCATGGGGTGACCTAGCCGGCTAAAGCCGGTACACCAGCGCTGGTGTACAGCCTTTAGGCGATTTTTTTTCGAGGTCCGAAGACGGCGGTTAAAGCCTGGACACCAGCGGGGGGTAAAACCATTAGGCGGCTCTTTTCATGGGGTGACCTAGCCGGCTAAAGCCTGGACACCAGCGCTGGTGTATAGCCTTTAGGCGATTCTTTTATCGGGTCCGAAGAAATGGCCACAGCCCGGACGCCAATACATCGCCGGACAGACGCACGTCCTTCAATAAATTGCTGCTTGCTCTTACTTCGCTCATTCATTGGCGGTGGCAGTCGTTGACGTCTATCGTCAATAACTTTGGTAGCAACCGCGAATGCGACCAATTTTTAACTCTCGGTTCCGTTACTCTTCGGCACACATTTCCACCGGCATCTCACGTTCGAGCTTGGCGATCTTGCGACGGACCGCTTTTGCTTCCGTCTCTAGCTCTTCGAGTTGCGTGTATAGTTTTTCGAGCGAACGTTCGGGGGACCGCCGCAGGATTCGTTCGAGCATGTCCAACAGCACCAATGCTCGGACGGCCTTCAGCGCCGTCCCTCGCAATCGATACATCCGGGCGACTTGGTTGATCTGAGACAGCCGAACCATTTTCGTGATTCCGGTCGCTCGCAAAAACTGCAGCGAACGCAGGAACGAAACCAGCGGCAATAAAATGATCGCTAGATCCAACCAATGCGTTTTGCAGTAAGCAATCTTCTTCTCTGCGACCGAGACCATCAAGATGAACTCGGCGGCAAAACAGAACCATATCGCTCCGGTGCTGAAGTGCAACGCAAAACGCAGCCATCCGTACTGGGCAACCTGGTTTTTTAGCAGCAATTCAATCAACAACACCGGCATGATCAGCAGGGCGATCCAGATCATCGGCACACTAAAATACCGCTCCAACCGCCGCCGCAATCTCGCGTCCGCCTTCCGCCATCCCATCGTCGGCAGCCAAATTCGGTTGCCCATCTCGACACTGCGCGCACACATTCGTAGCGACGGGCATAGACAAAACGCCAGCGAATAGAGATGCGTCCAGCGGTGCTCGGCGTCCCAGGGGCGGGTGTACCAGTGGTAGATCGATTCAGCGATGACAATCGGCCAAATCAACAACATCACCGCGATTGCTGCGATTTCGCTGCGGCTGATCGGCGGCAACGTGTAAGCGATCACCGTTTCATCGGTGACCGGATCGCGAATCAACGTTTCCTCCATATTGGGAACATCGACCCATAGCACCACCAGCACCGATTGGCAGACCAAAAACGCCAGCGAAATCCAAAACATCGCAGGCGCAGAATGAGCTGCGATCCGGTGTGCAACGGTTTGATGTCGGTTTGGCATGCTGTTTTTTGCGTGAATCGAGTACGTTCGGCTTCACTATCCTAAGGCATCAGGCCACCGATTTCAGGGCGCGAAGGAAATTGGATGATCGAGAGCTCGAACAGGCCCTTGAGGCCTCGTTCGGGTGAGGGCCGACCATGCAAACTAGCCTGCAGTTCGCCTTCACTTGCTCGGACGCGCTCACCCGAGCGATCGCGGAAGGCTCTGCTCGATCTCTCCCCGCTTCGCCGGGAGAGGTGACAAAAATGCACGATCAACAACACCCATTTCGTGTCAAGCATGTTGATCGTCTCGCTTACGCCACACCGCTAACCAAATTCTTCCGCTGCGATATCGCTCCACTGGATCCCAAATTTAGCCAAATACTTCCGTAACCGATCGGCATCGTTCGGCTTCTGCTTGGATTGCCGCGACACTTGGAACAATGTTCGGCCGGCGGCGGAGAGCGATGCGGATTGCGAGCAAACCTTGATCACTTCGGCAAGCGTGGCTTGATCGAATCGATCGAGTCTGGCGATTTGATCCTCTTCAAGCACGGTTCGCAGCACTGCGACATGACTGTCCGGTTTCTCAGATCCATCCCAACTGTGTTTTAGCCGCAAAATTTCTTCCTCGACGACATCGGTTGTGATGCGTCCGCCAGGTGCCAGGGTTGCCATCCGCGTGATCGCTGCATTCAAGTCGCGAAAATTGGCCTTCCACTGCGTTGATGGATCAAGAGCGAACTCGATGAACCGATGGCGTGCCTCTTTGTTAAACGTCACCTTGCGACCATGAGTCGTGGTGAACTTTTGCAATTCAAATTCGATGTTGGGATCGATGTCGTCGCGACGTTGTGCCAATCCTGGCAGCGCGAACGACCATAGGTTGATGCGGGCAAGCAGGTCTTCGCGAAAATTTCCCTTGGCGACTTCTTGCTGAAGATCACGGTTGGTGCCCGCGATCAATTGAAAATCGCTGAAGGTTGCCTGATCCGAGCCGACCGCCAGGAACGTCTTCTCTTCGATCGCTCGCAACAACATCGCTTGTTCGTCGGACCCGAGTTCGCCAATCTCATCCAAAAACAGCACGCCTTGGTCCGCTGATTTTAGTAGCCCCGCACGCTCGGCGGCGGCTCCGGTGAATGCACCTTTGACATGACCAAACAGCGTCGACATCGCTTGATCGCCGCGAATCGTCGCACAATTCACCTCGACCAGCGGGCCGCTTACCTGTTGGCGATGCCGTTTTAACGCAAAGATCTGTTGGGCCAATTGAGATTTCCCCGCCCCGGTCGGGCCACTCAACAGAATCGGTGCACGCGTTGCCAACGACACCTGTTCGATCCGTTCGATCAACTGGTTAAAGGATTGGTTCTTGGTCTCGATCCCCGACTTTAGAAATGACAACCCCTCCTGATGCTCGGCCTGAAACCGGCTGGCCAATTGATCGTAGCGGGATAGATCCAAATCGATCACGCTATAGACCCCGCGAGGATCTTTGCCGCTGCGGTTCGGTGGCGAGGTTTGCAGCAGCGCGGCGGGCAAGTGACGCGACTCGGTCAACAAGAAAAGACAAATCTGAGCCACGTGCGTGCCGGTGGTGATATGCGCGAGGTATTCCTCGTGATCGGTATCAAACGAATAGTCACGTGTGAACTGATGCAGCATCGCGTAGACCTCTTCGAAATCCCATGGATCGCGAAGTTGGTTCCAGTGCAGAAGCACCTCGGTTTCAGGTGAGACCGAGCGAATATCGGCCACCACGCTTTCGGCCAATTTCTCGTGCCGTCGATCACACAGCAATTCGAACCGGTCGACAACTAAATCGGGCTGCTGGCACACCGCAATACTGGGCCGCCACCCCAACCAGCGATCGCCCCGCTTGGCCGGTTGGTCCAATTGGGTGCCCAGAAATCCGATGACGACACGTACTTTATTCATAGATAGAATTATAAGTCACGATATGCAGCGATAGGCATGGCGGTTGGATTTTAGCAGCCGATTTCTGGTGTTTGCGACGTAAGGCGTAATGGAGTAACGGGTTAGAGGTTTCTTTGGACGCTTTGGCATGCCTTGTGCTTTGGTGAAGGAAGTCTCGTGACACGAAGCCGCAAGCACCGTGTTGCGGTTTGTTTTTCTCTGCGAGTCGCCCAGTCGATAAACTGGCCCACTCGCACTACTCTCGACGAAGGAATCGCCATGCATACGACGCTTCACCACCCTGCCCCGACCAAAATGATCGCGACCGGCGAAGCGACTGCGATCTTGCCCACCGAAACGACGCCGCCGATCAAAGTGATTGGAACCGAAGCGATTCGCGAGACCTTTGACGAGGTGTGTTTGCAGCAGGCGATGAATTCGCGGCTCGCACCTGGCGTGACCGATGTCGTGCTGAATCCGGATGCACATCTGGGGTACGGAGCTCCAGTGGGATGTGTGATGGTTTCCCCGACGCACATTTACCCTGGCCCCGTGGGAGTCGACATCAAGTGTTCGATGAGTTTGTTGCAGTTGGATGTGCCCGCGGACGCGATCGAAGACCGACAGACACGCCGTGCACTGATTTCGGCAATCTGCCAACGTACCCCGACTGGTGCTGGCAAAGGGCAGCGAAGCGCCAAGAAGTCTCGCCCAGTGAACCGCACGCTTGGTAAGCAGTTGGTGATCGAAGGCGCCAGTGAAAGCGTGTGCCAGCAACTTGGAATTCCGGTGTCGTGGGCTGAGCGATGCGAAGATTCGTTTCACCTAGGGCATGACGATACTCGTGATGCACTGGGGAATCGTTTGGAGGCATTGCTCGAACAGCGTCACATGAGCAATTTTTCGGACAAGATGAGCCAACTTGGATCGTACGGTGGTGGGAATCATTTCGGCGAGTGCGAAGTGGTTCATGTTGCTGATGATCAACGCTCACGTTCGGTAGCCGAAACGTTCGGGCTGCACGATGGAAAGGTTGCGTTTTTGTCGCATTGCGGATCGCGAGGTTTTGGACACAACTTGGCCTCGGGGCAATTCAAAACGCTTCAGCATAAGTTCAGCAAGTGGGACATCCCGCTGCCTGCGGGTGATCGACAATTGGTTTATGCACCGCTTGGAACAAGCGAGGCCGATGACTATTTGGACGATATGGCGCTGGGCGCCAATTTTGCGACCGTGAACCATTTGTTGATCAACGCTCTCGTACTAGAAGCGTTTCAAGAGGTATTGCCGGGAACGAATGGATCGTTGGTCTATTTCATCAGTCACAATATCGCTCGCAAAGAAATCATGGATAATCGGCCGACATGGGTGCATCGCAAGGGAGCGACTCGCGCATTTCCCGCAGGGCACTATGCGCTTCGTGAAACCCCGTTTGCCGATACCGGGCATCCAATTTTGTTGCCAGGGAATCCACGAGATGGATCGGCCGTGATGGTTGCCGATGCGGGGGCCGAAAAGGCTTGCTTCAGCGTTAATCATGGGGCCGGTCGAACGCTCGGGCGACGGCATGCCAATCGTGTGTTGGATCAAGCCACGATTGACGACGAGTTTGAGCAGAATGACATTCTCAGCAATTGCCGGTTTTATCCCAAGGATGAAGCTCCGGCGGCGTACAAGGATTTCGAGGAAGTGCTGCGATCGGTAAAGACCGCAGGATTGGCAAGCGAGGTGGCTCGATTGAAGGCACGTTTTGTGATCAAGGATGCGAGTAAAGCGGATGATTGAAATTGATGGATCTCAGGGCGAGGGCGGTGGACAAATCCTCCGCTCCTCGCTCGCGCTCGCCGCGGTGACCAAGCAGCCCATCCGATTGGTCCATATTCGGGCGGGCCGCAGGAAACCAGGGCTGATGCGACAACACCTCACCTCGCTGCGTGCGGCGGGTGAGGTTTGTGGTGCGGCGATCGAGGGCGATTCGATTGGATCGCAAGCGGTCACGTTCGAGCCAGGCGAAGCACGTGGTGGCGAGTTTGATTTCAAAGTTGGCACCGCGGGTAGCGCGGTGTTGGTCGCGCAAACCGTGTTGCCTGCGTTGATGCTCGCGGATCATCCGTCGCGAGTGACATTCGAAGGAGGCACTCATAATCCGGCGGCGCCACCGTTGGATTTTTTTCGAGATTCATTTTTGCCGCAACTCAATAAGATGGGAGTCGCCAGCGAATTGGAAACCGAAGCCTACGGTTTTTATCCCGCTGGTGGCGGAAAATTCCAATTGACGCTCACTCCGCAGAGTACTTTGAGAGGGCTGACGCTAACCGAGTGTGACGAGAAAGCATCGCCTCGAGTGACCGCGATTGTCTCGGCAATCCCAAAGTCGGTGGGACAGCGTGAATGTGATACGATCCGGCGAAAAACGAATTGGAACCGCGATTGTTTTCATGTTCATGAAGTGGCACAGCCTCGGGGGCCCGGCAATGTCGTGATAATCCAGTGGTCCGGCCCAAGCGTGACCGAAACGTTCACCGGGTTTGGCAAGGTCGGCGTCAAGGCGGAACACATCGCACGTGGGGTGCTGCGGCAAACGCGATTGCATCTCGCCCGGTCGGTTCCGGTCGGCGAACATTTGGCCGATCAGCTGATGTTGCCGATGGGGTTGGCGGCATCGCAAGGCCAGTCCAGTGCGTTCCGAAGCGGACCCTTGTCACTGCACAGCAAAACGCATCTGGATGTATTGAAGATCTTTTTAGACATCAAGATCGATGTCCAAGAAGACGTCGAGAGCGGATCGGTAACGGTCCGCTTTGGACCCCAGGATTGACGCCTTGCTTCGCTCCCATGCAATCGCCGGAGGCTCTGCTCGATCTCTCCTAAACGTTGTTTGGGAGAGGTGACGCGGTGCAGGTAACCTCTCTCGAGCGAAGCTGGGGAGAGGTCGGCCGGGCCCTGTAGGCCTCGTCCGGGTGAGGGCCGACCGCGCAACCGAGCTTGCACTGAACCGCTGGTTTGCTCGGACGGCCCTCACCCGAGCAATCGCCGGAGGCTCTGCTCGACCTCTCCCAAACGTTGTTTGGGAGAGGTGGCATGCGGCAAGCGACCTCTCCCGAGCGAAGCTGGGGAGAGGTCGGACGGGCCCTATAGGCCTCGTCCGGGTGAGGGCCGACCGCGCAACCGAGCTTGCACTGAACCGCAGGCTTGCTCGGACGGCCCTCACCCGAGCACTCGCTGAAGGCTCTGCTCGACCTCTCCCAAACGTTGTTTGGGAGAGGTGACATGCGGCAAGCCACCTCTCCCGAGCGAAGCTGGGGAGAGGTCGAATGAGCCTTTAGGCCTCGTTCGGGTGAGGGCCGACCGCGCAACCGAGCTTGCACTCAACCGTAGGCTTGCTCGGACGACCCTCACCCGAGCATTCGCCGGAGGCCCTGCTCGACCTCTCCCTAACGTTGTTTGAAAGAGGTGACGCGGTGCAGGTAACCTCTCCCGAGCGCAGCTGGGGAGAGGTCGGACGGGCCCTATAGGCCTCGTCCGGGTGAGGGCCGACCGCGCAACCGATCTTGCACTGAACCGCTGGTTTGCTCGGACGGCCCTCACCCGAGCATTCGCCGGAGGCTCTGCTCGACCTCTCCCAAACGTTGTTTGGGAGAGGTGACATGCGGCAAGCCACCTCTCCTGAGCGTTAGCTGGGGAGAGGTCGGACGGGCCATATAGGCCTCGTTCGGGTGAGGGCCGACCGCGCAACCGAGCTTGCACTAAACCGCTGGCTAGCCCGGACGGCCCTCACCCGAGCAATCGCCGGAGGCTCTGCTCGACCTCTCCCAAACGTTGTTTGGGAGAGGTGGCACGATGCAAACCACCTCTCCTGAGCGTTGGCTGGGGAGAGGTCGGACGGGCCCTGTAGGCCTCGTCCGGGTGAGGGCCGACCGCGCAATCGAGCTTGCACTAGACCGCTGGCTTGCTCGGACGGCCCTCACCCGAGCAATCGCCGGAGGCTCTGCTCGACCTCTCCCTAACGTTGTTTGGGAGAGGTGGCATGCGGCAATCCACCTCTCCCGAGCGTTAGCTTAGGAGAGGTGACGCAGTGCAGGTAACCTCTCCCGAGCGTTAGCTGGGGAGAGGTCGGCCGGGCCCTGTAGGCCTCGTCCGGGTGAGGGCCGACCGCGCAACCGAGCTTGCACTAGACCGCAGGCTTGCTCGGACGGCCCTCACCCGAGCATTCGCCGGAGGCTCTGCTCGACCTCTCCCAAA
Source organism: Novipirellula caenicola (assembly GCF_039545035.1). Lineage (NCBI taxonomy): Bacteria > Pseudomonadati > Planctomycetota > Planctomycetia > Pirellulales > Pirellulaceae > Novipirellula > Novipirellula caenicola. Next base: position 655,857 of record NZ_BAABRO010000001.1, on the reverse strand, counting down.
CAAGTTTGGGAGAGGTGACATGCGGCTTCCTTTTCGCTGGCGAAACCACCTGCGACATACACCTGCCGTGAGTCGCAAACGCTATTCGACGGGGAAGCCGCGTTTGCGTAATAACGCGCTGGTATCGACATCGCGACCTCGGAATCGCCGGAATCCTTCGGCTGGATCGATCGTGTCGCCAACGCTCATCACGTTGTCGTGCAAACTTTTCGCGGTCGCTTTGTCATAAAAACTGCCGGCTTCCTCGAACACCTCAACCGCGTCCGCGGTCAATGCGTCGGACCACAGGTAGCTGTAGTAGCCAGCCGAATACGAGTCGCTACTGAAAATGTGGGCGAACTGAGGCGTCCGGTGTCGCATCGGAATCTCGTCCGGCATCCCAATTTCCTTCAGCGTTTGCTTCTCAAATGCATCGGGATCGATCGTGGTCTGGTCGGTGGTGTGCAGCTTCATGTCGACAATCGCACTGGCCAAGTATTCCACCGTGTCAAAACCTTGGTTGAATTTTGAAGCCTTCTTGATTTTGTCCAACAACGCTTGAGGCATCGGTTCGCCAGTTTCGTAATGCACCGCGTATTGGCTAAGCACTTCGGGGGTGTCGAGCCAGTGTTCCATGATCTGGGATGGGAATTCGACGTAATCACGCGCGACGCTGGTGCCGGCTTGCGAGGGGTAATTAACCTTCGAGTTCAAGCTGTGCAGGGCATGCCCGAATTCATGGAACAACGTCACGGCGTCGTCCCACGAGATCAGCGACGGTTTCCCCGCAACCCCTTTGATAAAGTTCGAGTTGTTCGACACGATCGGAGTGATCGGTTTGTCGATATTTTGTTGACTGCGATAATCCATCATCCACGCCCCGCTGCGTTTTCCTTCACGCGCGAATGGATCTAGGTACCACAAACCGACGTGTTTGCCGTCGGCATCTTCGACTTTCCAAACGCGGACGTCGGGATGGAAAACAGGGACATCTTTGATTTCATCGAACTGCAGTCCATACAATTCTCCGGCGGCCCACATCATTGCCTCACGCAGCTTTTCGAGCTGCAAATACGGTTTGACTTCGTTGAAATCGAGGTCGTATTTGTCCTTGCGAACCTTCTCGGCGTAGTAGCGATAGTCCCACGGTGCGATGGTGATGTTGGCGTTTTTCGCATCGGCGATCGCTTGCATGTCGGCCACCTCTTCGCGAACTCGCGCGACCGCTTTGGGCCACACCTTCATCATCAAATCCATCGTCGCGGCCGGTGTCTTGGCCATCGTCGGTTCCAATCGCCATTGGGCATGGTTTTTGTAGCCAAGCAACTTTGCTCGCGCGGCTCGCAAGCTGAGGATTTCCGCAATGATGGCGTTGTTATCGTGGGCGTCGCCGTTATCGCCTCGGTTGTAATAGTTTCGCCAAACCGTTTCCCGCAATTCGCGATTGTCGGCGTACGTCAGAAACGGATCCATCGACGATCGCGTGTTGGTCACAGCCCATTTGTCGGGTTGGTTGCGCTCCTCGGCGGCCGATTTCATTGCTGCAACCACGCTGTCCGGCAATCCGGCCAGATCGGCTTCGTTGTCGATCCAGGTGACATAGCCTTTTTCGTCTTCGAGAACGTTTTGACTGAAATCGGTGAACAGGCGAGCCAACCGTGTATTGATCTGCGACAGCTTGGCTTTGTCGCTCGAGTCCAATTTGGCTCCTTGTCGGACAAAGGTCTTGTAGAGATCGTCGACCAGTCGTTTTTGGGCAACGCTGAACGACTTCATCGCATCGCTTTGGTAGATGGCTTCGATCCGTTTGAACAGCTTTTCGTTTTGATAGATGCTGTCGCGGTATTCGGACAATTTTGGAGCGACCGCGCGTTCAATGTCGGGAATTGGCCCCAGATTCAGATTACTGGTGTGGACATCGAACAACGTTTCGACGCGATCGAGTGTCTTACCCGCCTTTTCCATCGTGACGATCGTGTTTTCGAACGTCGGCGGTTCGCTTTGGTTTGCAATTGCGATGAGCTCATCGCGGGCGATTTGGATCGCGGTTTCAATGGCGGGAAGAAATTCTTCTTGGCGGACTAGATTCCACGGAGGCACGCCACCGTAAGGACCAGTCCATGGTTGCAGCATTACAGAATCCGAACTCATTTCTTTTTTCTCAGCTTTTTTCTCGTCGGTAGTGTCAGCAGCAACCTCGGTCGCCGCCATGCAGGTTGGAACAATTAGACAGACGCCCGCGACCCACGCGAGCAACTTTGGGAATCGGTTTTCGGCGTGATTCACAGAGAATTCCTTGTTTTCAGTCATCATCATGAAGATGCACGTGTGAATTGCATTCGCAGTTATTCTACAATGTCTCCGCCCGGCGTCATCGTCAGTCAAAGGACGTGATTGGTTCTTTAGCCGCTCGCGACGTCGGCCTCGCTACCCCTCCCTCATAAAATACCTTCCAGGAATCTTTACGATGACGTTGCCATCTTCTGCCCGACCAATCTCTCACCGTGTGCGGACGCTCGTGCCGCTGTGCGCCCTCTTTATCACCGCGGTGGCGTGCCCGCAGGGTAACGCGGCCGATCCCGAGCCCAAACAATACGACTTGGTGGTTTACGGAGGCACGTCAGCCGGGGTGATCGCGGCGGTGCAGGCGAAAAAGATGGACAAGTCGGTCGTCATCGTCGGTCCCGACAAACATCTTGGCGGTTTGACCAGCGGTGGACTGGGGTGGACCGATACCGGCAACAAATCCGTGATCGGCGGGTTGTCGCGAGACTTCTATCATCGAATTTGGAAAGCCTATCAACAGCCCGAGGCCTGGGTGCAGCAGAGTCCACAGGAATATGGCAACAAAGGCCAAGGCACACTGGCAATGGATGGCAAGAATCGCACGATGTGGATTTTTGAGCCCCATGTCGCTGAACAAGTCTATGAAGACTATGTGCGAGAGTACGCGATACCCGTTTTTCGCGATGAGTATCTCGACCGAGAGTCCGGAGTCACGATGAAGGACGGACGGATCACCGAGATCCGCATGCTGAGCGGTAAAGCGTATGCCGGCAAAATGTTCATTGATGCCACATACGAAGGCGACTTGATGGCCGCCGCAGGGGTGAGTTACCACGTCGGACGTGAATCTGGATCCACTTATGGCGAAACCTGGAACGGCGTGCAAACCGGGGTGCTACACCACGCGCACCACTTCGGCATCTTGGACAAGCCGGTCAGCCCCTACGTCGTTCCCGGCGATCCAAGCAGCGGTGTTCTGCCTCGCATCAGTGCCGAATCGCCTGGTGAAAAAGGGGCGGGGGATCATCGCATTCAAGCCTATTGCTTTCGAATGTGTTTGACCAATGATCCATCGAATCGGATCCCCTTTGCCAAACCCGAGGGATACGATCCGTCGCAGTATGAATTGATGGTTCGCATTTATGAGGCGGGCTTTGATCAGACGTTTGGTAAGTTTGATCCAATCCCAAACCACAAAACGGATACCAATAATCACGGGCCGATGAGCACCGATAATATTGGGTTTAACTACGAGTATCCCGAAGCTAGCTACGAGAAACGCCGGGAAATCATCAAGGAACATGAAACCTATCAAAAAGGTTGGCTGTATTTCATTGCCAATGACCCGCGTGTGCCGCGGAAAACGCAAGCCGAAATGAGAAAGTGGGGGTTACCCAAAGACGAGTTTGTCGATAACGGCAATTGGTCGCATCAGTTGTATATTCGTGAAGCACGTCGCATGGTGGGCAAATTTGTGATGACGGAGCATGAATTGCTGAAACGCCGGGAAACACCTGAGTCGGTAGGCATGGGATCCTATACGATGGATTCCCATAACGTGCAGCGCTACATCACACCGGAAGGCCATGTGCAAAATGAAGGTGACATCGGAGTCAGCACCAATGGGCCTTATGAAATCGCCTATGGTTCGTTGGTTCCGAAGAAACAGGAATGCAAAAACTTGCTCGTCCCGGTCTGTGTCTCGAGTTCGCATATCGCGTTTGGCTCGATTCGGATGGAGCCTGTATTTATGATCCTGGGACAAAGTTCCGCGACCGCTGCCGTGATGGCAATTGACAAGGACATCGCGGTTCAGGATGTCCCCTACGACCAGCTCCGCGAGCGATTGCAAGCCGATGGTCAAGTGCTGCATTACAAGGGATCGACGAGTCAAGCGGCACGCCAGCGAGTCTATTTGAAAGAATTAGACGGAACGGTCATCGACGATTCCAAGGCGCAGTTGACCGGAACATGGCGACCGAGCACGTCATCATCCAAGTTCGTCGAGCATGGTTACGTGCATGATGACAACGCCGCCGATGGCAAAGCGTCGATTGCGTTTGTGACCACGTTGCCAAAAGCGGGGGAATATGAAGTACGGCTTGCGTATCCCGTGAATTCAAATCGAGCCAGTAACGTCAAGGTGATCGTCGATCACGCGGATGGTTCGACCACGGTTAGCGTGAACCAGAAAGAAGATCCGCCGATCGATTCGCTGTTTGTGTCGCTGGGCAAGTTTCGATTTGATGCGAACCAAAAAGCGAGCGTGCGAATCACGAACGAGGGTACCAACGGTCACGTCGTTGCCGATGCCGTGCAGTGGTTGCCGGTTCGCTGAACGGGAATCAGAAGACGCAGCCAAAGTCGTCTCGACTTTGGCTGCAGGCTCGCGTGGTCCGTGCGAGCAACGTCGTTGCCGCTCCGCGATAAGAAGCAATCCGGTTGCGGCAAAAGTAGATGGCATTGGGCTGACGGCCCTCAGCTCACCGCATCCGTTTTGATCTTAACTAAATCAAGCGGATGCGACGTGCCACTCGTGGATTTAGCGGCTGCCTTTGGCGCGAAGTGGGACCCCGACGGTCTGCGCCATCAAACTAACGTCTTTCCACAGGTTCGCATTGTCGACATAGGCCAAGTCCATTCGCATCCATTCGTCGAACGTATCGGCCTTTTCTTTAGCAACTTGCCAATAACACGTGATGCCGGGGCGAACATCCAAGCGACGTCGATGCCACGGTTGGCAGGCTCGGCTTTCGCTGACCGGAAGCGGACGCGGTCCGACAATTGACATGTCGCCACGAAGGACATTCCAAAGCTGCGGCAATTCGTCGACACAGGTGGATCGTAGCAGTTGTCCGAAGCGTGTCACCCGAGGATCGTTACGCATCTTGAAGGCGGGCCCGTCACGCTCACTTTTGTCACGAAGACTTGCTTGCTGTGATTCTGCGTTGACGACCATCGTCCGCAATTTGTAAATCGTAAATGGGACTCCGTCACGGCCTTCGCGTGATTGCAGAAAGAAGGCAGGGCCACCATCACGTTTGATCACGGCTGCTGCTAACGCGATCACAGGGGCAGCGAACAGCAGTCCGGTGCTTGCCACGGCGACGTCGAACGCTCGCTTGATAATCGAATCAACTTGAAAACTGACGTTGCTAACCCGAGGGGACGCGAGTTCATAGCTTTCGATGGCGTGCGGTGACGTCATTCGCGACCCGCTGCCGACGAACTCGTCGTCGTGAAATCGTCGGCGGTCTCGACCGACGGGGTGTTGGTTGTGCAGTCGTACCTTGGTCCCGCCTGAGTCTTGGTTTCCACCGTCTGCGGATGAGTCATCCGAATCGTCGTGGTTAAACGACTGCGGGTCATAGACGCTGAGTGAGATATCCGTGTTCAGATTCTCGGCGCGGAGCAGTCCGTTCAGGCGGTCCAAGACGATGCGTCCGCCCATCTCCGGTGTATCGACAAGAAGAACGCCGATGGTGAAACGATCGACATGCCCTTTTTCGTCACTCATTCGCACATTGCGGCGAATCAGCTTCGCCAGATTGCGGATATTTTTGGCGGTTCGATGAGTGCCGGTGAGCTCAATTTTTAGGACGCAAAAGGGAATATTGCGTCGCACGGTTCGGGCACGCTCTCGCCCGATTTCTCGATCAAATTCGCGGCCAGTCAAGATCCATGTGTTGATGCGGCGACGTGCTGTGTAGTTGGCCGCTTTACGTGAAATCAGTTTCAACACGGTGTACGTCCAATGGCAGGGGAGGAGATCAAGATGTATTTGTTCAGCGGAGGTTCATCAAGGATGACTGCTGAGTCTGCGTGGCCCAAACCGAGTCGCGTCGGGCGATCTACGTCGGGTTAAAAGATACATGTCTCACTGACTTTGAACAGTGCGACAGATAAACGATTTAGGTGAATGCAAATATTTGCTCAGCAATTTTCACGCAATTTATTAGATCAGAGTCTAATTGCAACTCCTATGATGCCTATCATCTTTTTTGCTCGTCGTACGAAAATCATATTGATTTTACCTGTATTAGAATCGGGCAAAGATGCGATCAGAACGATTACTCACCCGCAGTTAGTGGACGCCAATTGTACGCAGGGTGCGATTTATGGTGCTTAATAGGGCAATGCGTTCGGCCGATTGGAGGTCACAAAAGGATATAGACCCCAATATATTTTTTGGTGTTCGGATATCGTTAATTCGCGAGCAAGCCAGAGCGAGATGTCGTGAAATTCAAGGAGATCGATGTCATGGCGATAATCCTCGAAGCCGGTGCTGCTGCTTTTTCCGAGCATCGACGCGGGTTTGCAGCAATTGACCGTTTCGGATGTGGTGACAATCGATAGATCATCACCCCGTGGCGACAGCAGATGCCGTTGGAAGAAGATTGCAAGAAAAACGGTAGAAGGATTCTTTCAGGGCCGAGCCGACAAGATTTTCGTGAACTTGTTGATTGATAAAGACAGTTGGTAAGTCAACCGTCTTTCCGATGGCGGAGGGCACTGACACAGCGTCCGTGGGATCGTAGCAGTCGCAACGAATGCAGGGATTCTACCGCTTCCCATTGGCAGGTTGCGGGAGGAAGTGTGACCCGTCGTCGTCTGTTTTTTGCGGGACAACAGTACAGGTATTTTGCGAAGAATCGGCGTTGCCGTGACAATTAGCACGGCGAATCGGATGCCTTGAATTCGCTTGGAATTTGAGGTTGTCGTGTCCAATTCGCCAACCATACTTATGGCAATCGCCCATTGGCTTTGTGATCGATCGGGACACGTCGGTGTAATCGCTGTTTGACGACGTAATTACCGGAACCAATCGCATCGCGAGGTGTTGTATCACGGAGGTGAGCTAGGTGCTGATTGAAGGGGGCCTTTCGCAGCGATCGGCGGATTCGCTCGTTTCTGTTTCCCCTTGATCGCAGTCGTGGCGGACGTGTCTTGGATGTCGCCGCTAGTGTTCTGCCCGAATTGTTATTGAGTTCTTGCGATTGATCGAATCTTTCCAAAGGCTCGGCGTTGCAAGAGCCGCATCCGTGAAGAATGACGTTGCCAAATTCCTATTATTCGCGTATCGCCGCCTTTCAACGTGAATGGAAACAGAGTGTCATCGTCCGCACTCCTTTGGCATTGTCAATCGCGGCAGGCGGTCGTAGCCGCGGGGCCGATGCGTTTGGCATCTTGATGTACCATCGTGTCACCGACGCGGTTCGCGGATATCCGTTTCCCACGTTGAATGTCACGCCACAGCGTTTCCGCAGCCAGTTGCAAGGGTTGTTGGATCGGGGGCATCAGGCGTGGCCGCTGCGTCGCGCGCTCGACGCCCATACCGCCGGCGAAGCGATTCCCCGCAACGTGTTTGTCGTGACCTTTGATGACGGTTACGCGAACAACTTCACGCAAGCGTTTCCAATTCTTCGCGAGCTTGGCATCCCTGCCACGATCTTTATCGCCACGGCGTATCTGGACACAAACGAGCCCTTTCCCTTTGAAGATTGGACGCCCGCTGGATTGGACGGAGTTCCCGCTGATTCGTGGCGTCCACTGACGACCGACGAATGCCATGCGATGCTTGACAGCGGCATCATCGAATTGGGCGCCCATACGCACACCCATACGCCGTATCGTCATCAACCCGATCCGTTTCGTGAAGATCTCGAAAAGTCGATGCGGATTTTGTGTGAGCGATTTGGATATCACGATCTGACCTTCGCATTTCCATTTGGCAAACGGCATCATGGTTTGGCTGGACCTACGATGTATCCGGCTGCACGCCAAGCCGGGGTGTTATGTGCGTTGACCACCGAAAACGAATTGGTTTGTCCTGACAGCAATCCATATGACTGGGGGCGGTTTACGGTTTGCCAGGGGGACACCGGGGCGACGATTTCGGCCAAGCTCAATGGATGGTACAGTTTCATCCGAGATGGATGGCGTGGGATCCGGCGGCGTACCCGAGCAATTGGCACAAAAACGACGTGAGATTACCTGCACTATTACGGCGGAACATTTCACCTGCGTCTCCGGACGTGATCAACGATGCTCCTATGCCTGGATCGGATCGATTGCGAAGCGTGTGGCAGAGTCCCAATCTGCGTGGGGGATCGCTGTCGGTATTGGATCAGGGAATTGTTAGTGCTACCAATTTTCTGACCACGGTGATGATTGGCCGTTGGTGTGGTCAAGATGGGCTGGGGATCTACTTTCTCGCATTCAATATTGTTTTGCTTTCGCGAAACATTCAATATCAGTTGGTAGCCGGTCCTTATACCGTTTTCGCTCATCATCGGGCGCCCGGCCAACGGGCGATGTATGACGGCAGCACGCTGGTGCATCAATGCGTTCTGGCGATGGTCGCGGCGGTGACGACGTTGTTGTCGATTCGGTTTCTGATGCCCGAGAGTGACTTGGCCTCCGGCGGAATGCTGCTCGCCGTGCTGACATTGACGCTGCCTTTCATTCTATTCCGCGAGTTCATCCGCCAAGTCGAATTGGCGCATTTGAACCTCGTCAGTGTGGTTTCGATTGATGCGGTTGTCGCGGTCGTGCAGCTTGGCGGGTTGTTGTCGTTGGGATGGTTTGCGGAAGTCAGCGTCGGTCGAGCTTTTTCATTGATTGGTGCCGGATCGTTGTTAGCGGGAATCGGTTGGTTTGTGACGCGACGGCCAAAGTTTGAATTTCACGTGCCCGAGATTTTAGCCGACTGGCGTAAAAATTGGTCCTTTGGCAAATGGGCATTGGCAAGTCATTTGACTGGCAGTTCGATGCCTTACTTGATGCCTTGGATTACAGTGGTAGTGCGTGGCGAAGAGGAAACAGGGATGTTTGCCGCGTGCACGACGTTGATCGGTTTGTCCAATGTCGTGGTGCTGGGGATCGATAGCTTTCTGACCGCACGATGTGCCGCGAGTTTTGCCAGTGGTGGAACGGCCGCACTGAAGGGCATTCTGTGGCGTTTCATGGTGATCTTTTTGGTGCTGATTGGTTTTTTCTGTTTGGCGGTCATTGCGATCGGTGGACCGTTGGTCCAGTGGTTGTACGGAGCCCAATACGCCGGAGCCGGTCCGATCATGGTGCTGTTGGCGTTCAGTGTCTTGGCGCGTTCGATGGGAATTGTCGCCGGTGCGGGAATCTGGGCGATGCATCTGCCCAAAGCCAATTTGATTGCCGATATCCTGACACTCGTCGTCGCCATGGCGGTGACCTATTTCGTGGTTCAGTCGCACGGCGTGCTGGGGATTGCGATGGCAACGTTGGCGGGATCGCTTGTCGGTGCGATCACGCGTGGTACGACGACGCTCTATCTGCTTCAGCGTGTTACCCTCGAAGAAGCGGATGATGCAGTCGCATTAGCCGCGAACCAATAAGGGGGCGATGAAGTGATACAACCTCGACTTGGCTATCTATTGGTCTTGAGCGTTCCGCTGTGTGCGGCGATTGCCACGCCACGTGGGTTGGAGTTCGCGGGGCTCAATTACACCGGTTGGTTGTGGTTGGGAATGTTGGTGTTGGCCGTCTTTTTGATCATGGCCGAAAAGGCCATCTTTCATGACGAACGCTGCGTTAGGTTTCCGGTGATCCCTTGGGCAGCCTTCTTTGGTTTCAACTGGATTTCGCTCATTTGGGCCGATGATTTTGGACCACGCAACATCCAGGACGCGATGCAGGTCAGCATGCCGTTGGTGATGGGGGCTGCCGCCTCGATGTTCTTTGAAACTCGCGAGCAACTGCGTACGCTGCAGCGGATCTTTTTGATGTCGATGCTGCCGCTACTGGTGTCGCTGGTGATTTGGAGGTTGGACCTGATGCCGTCCTTGGACTTTGATACCGGGATGCGTCCGTTGGGATTGACCGTGGGGTTGGTTGGCTGTGTCTTTCTAGCGATGGCACCTCCAAAATATTTCACGGCGGTCGTTGGTTGGGGCGTCAGTTTAGCGGTCTGTTTTGCATCCGGGGGGCGAACGGTGACGTTGTCGATTTTGGCATTGCCGATGTTGCATCCGCGAATCGGTACGAAACTCGGGCGAGTCATTTTAAGCGTGCTGATGTTGGTTTTAGCCGTGGTCGTGTTTCACTCGGATAGTTTCCAGCAACGATTTTTCTATTCAGGAAGCGGGACGCTCGAAGATTTGATGGCAGGTGATGTTCGCGGATCGGGACGGTTCGATGCATGGCCCAAAATCTTTGACCACGCGATGTTGACCCCTTGGCTCGGACATGGCATCGGTTCGGCATACGACTACGTTGCGATCGTTTGGCCCGGAATGAACCATGTGCAAAACGATTACCTGCGCGTCTTCTACGAAACCGGAATCGTCGGCTTCGTCATTTTTATCCTCGTTTCCATTTGGCAGACGCTCAGTTTGTTTAGCCGAGTGCAGTCCAGTACGGGGTTGGTCCAGCAGACCTATCTCGCCGCTTGGTTGGGATGGTTATTGTTTCTGATGAACGCAACCACTGGCAATCCGATCTCCTACAACCTGTGGTTCATGAACCCGTTATTTGTATTGATGGGCGCGGCTTATGGCATTGACGCCTTAGAGTCCCAAGAGTCGTCGTCCGTTTTATCCGATCCTCAAGATAATCTTCATTTCTATGAACAAGCCTGATATATCGATCGTCATTTGCACGCACAAGCGTCCCGACATGCTAAAGGACGCGTTGTCCAGTTTGATTCGTCAAGAGACCGATGGACAATTCACCTATGAAGTGGTTGTGGTCTTTTCATCGTGTCCAATCGAAACGGCGTTGATCGACGAACTGCAGCAACAGACCGATGCACCCTTGCGGGCGGTGATGGAAACGCGGCCGGGGCAAGTGGCGGCGCGTAATCTCGGGCTCGACGAAGCGCATGGCGAGTGGATCGCGAATTTCGATGACGACCAAATCGCAGAGCCCTATTGGTTAAAAGAGTTGTGGAAGACCGCGGTCGAGCACCAATGTGAGTGCGTCGGTGGCGCACTGCAGCTCCGATTTCCCGATGGTTGCGACCGCGAATTGACTCCGAAAATGCAGCGGATGCTTGGTGCCACCGTGCCTTGGGATACCGTGCGTCCCTACACCGACCAGCAAGGCCCCGGTTCGGGCAACCAAATGTTGCATCGCCGCGTGTTTGAAAAGCTTGGCAAATATGACGAATCGTTTACGCTGCGAGGATACGATACCGACATGTATCGGCGAATCCGAATGGCGGGTTTCAAATCGTGGTTCAACCCGCGGGCGCTCGGTTATCATGTGACGCCATCCTCGCGATTGCAGGATGGGTATTTCAAAGAGACGTCGCTGCACAATGGTTGGAGCTTTGCACGACGCGACTATTTGGAACGCGGCTTGGTCAAGACGTTGTTGATCGCGGCGGCCAGGGCGGCTCAATCGGCATTGACCGTTTGGCCTGGGTTGGTGCTGTCGAGGATCATGGGTGGTTCAAACGACAATATTGATCGGCCAATCCAACTTTGGCGAAACGAAGGCTACATTCGTTGTGCGTTTTATACCTTGTCGCCCAAGATGTTCCCGCAACGTCGCTTCTTTGAGCGTTACGAGTTTCGGCCCGAAGTTCGTATGGCGAAGCTGGCGACCGCACCGGCGGCCGCCGAGCCTGTGACCACGCAAGCGTAAGACGGCTTGTTCTTTTCGAATTGAGATTGCGACGATGCGAATACTGTTGTGCCACAACTACTACCAACAAGCCGGGGGCGAGGATCAATCGTTTGCCGAAGAGGCGGACCTTGTCACGCGGCATGGTCATTCGGTCGTGCGCTATACGCTGCATAACGATGCGATCAAGACGATGGGAAAGTTAGAAGTGGCGTCTAGGACGATCTTTAATCGCCATTCCTATCGCGAGCTTCGTCAACTGATTCGGCGCGAGAAGCCCGATGTGATGCACTGCACCAATACGTTCCCGCTGATTTCGCCAGCGGCCTATTACGCCGCAAATCGCGAAGGGGTGCCCGTCGTCCAGTCGCTAAGAAATTACCGTTTGATGTGTCCAGACGCCTACCTGTACCGCGATAACAAACCTTGCGAATTGTGTGTGGGCAAGTTGTTTCCGTGGCCTGCGATCAAGCATCAGTGTTATCGTGGCAATCGAGCAGCCACTGCGACGGTGGCTTCGATGTTGACAGTCCATCGTTTGTTGGGAACCTACCAACGCCGCGTCGGGATGTTTTACGCTTTGACTGAATTTGGTCGGCAAAAGTACATTCAGGGCGGTTTGCCTGAGCAGAAATTGGCGGTGATGGCCAATTTTTTGGATAGTGATCCTGGAATCGGAAGCGGGACCGGCGGCTACGCATTGTTCGCGGGCCGTTTGTCGCCCGAAAAAGGCTTGGAAACGCTGCTTTCAGCATGGCGACAAATGTCGCCGACCCTGCCGCTGAAAATCGTTGGCGATGGGCCGATGTCCGACGTCGTACAGCAAGCCGCTGCGGAGAATCCCGCAATCACGTGGCTTGGCCGGCGACCCAACCAGGAAATCTTGAGCCTGGTTGGCGAAGCATCCTGTTTGGTTTTCCCATCACTCTGGTACGAAGGCTTGCCGCGAACGATCGTCGAAGCGTTTGCCAAGGGAACGCCAGTCGTGGCATCCAATCTAGGGGCGATGGCGGAGTTGATCGTCGACGATCAATCGGGACGGTTGTTCGAACCGGCCAACCCTGAGGCCTTGGCCCGGTGTGTTAGTGAAGAATCACAGCGAGCCGATGGCTGGCAGCGAATGCGGGCGGCAGCACGACAGCGGTACTTGGAAAAACATACCGCCGAAATCTGCTACGACCGCCTGATGGAGATCTATCGTCGCGCCCGCGAGAACAGCAGCTCTTGACCGCTTGTTGACTTTACTTAGCCGCGACGCCTCAGTGGCCGGAGCCCACGCACTACCCGGTGCCATACGGCCAATGCCATCTACTTTCGCCCCGACCGAGTAGTTTTTATAGCGGAGCGGCGCTAGCCAAAGTCGATGGCATTAGGCTAACACCGGCTGCCGCGATCGCGGCTGAGAATCGAAACAATACTCGCTTGGATTCGTATCCGAAATCACGTTAAACCCCGCACCGTACCGCCGAGGATGCTTCGTTCGACTAGCCTTTTTGGCGAGCTAGGAATTCCGGCTTGGGAACGGGCGAATACGGCTCGCGTCGCCACTCGGACGCTGGCGAAGGATCGTGCTGGATCACCGGTTCGCGGAAGTACTCGATCAACAGTGCCAACCCACAGCTGGCCATCAATGCCAACATGAAACCTGCGACCAACGCAAGCTTCTTCTTGGGGGCCACGGGGATCGGAACAAACGTCGGCGATTGCATCACGCTGACGTTGGAGATCTTGTCCATCTGCATCGCTTCGTCGATTCGTGCTTGCTCACGCCGTTTCAGATTTGCCAAATATTCGGACTCGAGCTGACTGACTCGACGTTCCCCTTGCGCCAAAACAATCTCTTGGTCGTTCAGACTTAGCAGGTCTTCGTGCAGTTCGGTTTGGTACTGGACCAGCGAATCTAGCCGGGCTCGGATTGCTTTGACCTCAGCCTCTTCGACGGCGATGATCGCCGACTGCATACTCGAATGAGTCGGCGTTTCGTTATCAAACACACTTCGCAGCGTTTCTAATTGGCTACGGATCGCAGTGACTTCGGGGTGATCGTTGGTTTTGCGAGAGAGCAAATCTTTCTCTTTGGCTTCCAGCTGAAACAGCTGTTGACGCATCGCCGCCAATCCATCGTTGGGTTGGCCGCCAACCATTTGTCGCACCAATGACTCGGGCAGCTGTGACAGATTTTCTTTCAGCGCCACCATTTTCGCTTCCGAAGCAGCCAGCTCGGTGCGTGATTCAGCGACCGCACGGTCGACGCGGGCCAATTCGTCCTCCAATCCGCGGCGTCGTCCTTCGTAGGATGCCAAATGGTAGCTGTTTTTGGCATCACGCAGCTCGAAATTTGCTTTCTCGAGCTGCTCTTGCAGGTCTTGAGTCTGCGAATCAAAGAATTCAAACGAACCGCGGCTCCGCGTTACTCGCATGTGTTCATCGCGAAACGTCGCCAAGATGGCATCGAGGGTTTGTTGAGCCAACTCGGGCGTTTCGCCTTTGCAGGAGACGCGGATCACGTAAGAGGATCGTGGTGAAGAAATGGTCACCTTTTTCGCCAGGCTCGAGATCGCGATTTCGCGTTCTCGCGGCGTCGCAAACGTCTCGTCCTGCGAGAGCTGTTCGAACACTTTTTCGATGATCGATCGGCTTTCCAAATGTTCGATCAGTGAATTGATGTCCGCTTCGCGGCTGGCATTCAGGCTGACGGTCTGTCCGGTCGAGACGGTCGAATCGAGTCCTACGTTCTCACGACCAAGCCGGACGAACAGCTTTGCTTCGGATTCATATGTGTCCGGGTAGTAGAACAACATCGCAGCCAGGCCAATCATCGACAACACGACCAGAGTGCTGATCATTTTCCAATGGCGGAAAAACACCATGGTGATTTCGCGTAAGGTCCAATTGCGTGAGGACATGGCTGGCATAGTTCCGCTCCGGTTGTGCGGGTTGGATGAGTTGTAGCGAGAGAGGAATCAATGCCGTGATCGATGGGGCATGGCATGAAGGGGGGGGTGGGGATGCGTTTGGATTACCACAATCCCCATTTGATTCCTGAAATACGGCTTTTTAGGCGTCATTCGTCAGCCAGCAATGTGACCATTCGAATGCATAAAAAACGTGGTTTCAGTCTACTTCCTCGACGTCGATCGTCTAGACGCCGTTTGCGGGAAATCGGACATATCGCTCCCAATGCCGATGTGGTATGCGATCGATCGATTTTGCAATGCGATCGCATTTTTGCGGTGTGATGCCGTCCAAACACGCGATCGGACCGCGATGATGCCAGGCAAAATATTGCCTGTAACCTTTGTGGTCACGCTAGCTGCGATCGCTCGACTCTTGGTTTTGAGGCTGATTCTTGATCATGCCGTCAATGCGTTTACGGGCCTGTTCACGCGAAATTTCGTCGTCCGCGGCGCTATCAGGAAAACCGAGGTCGTCAAACAGAAAGCCGAAGGTCGGATGACGTTCGGCACGCGTGAATCCAATGTCCGCAAGCGGGACGTCGTGCAGCATCGCGATCGTTGCCATCGCAACGTCGCCCAATTGAGTGGTCAATTTTTCCCCGCGAGCATAACCACGCTCGCTGACGACCCGAGTGTCGTCAAGAAGATCTGCTACCAACGCCGTATCACCTTTGTCGCCAAACCGCGAAATGGTTTGCAGCGCGATCGCAATCGTTTCAATCGACGTCGCCTCACCTAAGGTGCGTCGTGCCAGCGGCAGGGAACGTTGCAAATCCCAGCCCATTGCAAAAAACAGGATTTCGGCCCGATTGTTCAGACTGCTGCGATTGACCCATCCGCTGACCAATGCATCAGTGGGACCACCAAGTTGAATGTCGCGATGAAGACGATTGGCGGCTTCTTTTCGCAACAGTGAAATCATCAAACTTTCAAAGTCTTGGTTGAAGGGCACGTTGGGGTCGTTCGCCGGCAACAGCAACGCGATCACATCCGCACGACTGGGAACTTCCAGTTGCACGAACATTTTGTCTTGGACGCGTCCCATTGCCGCGGTCATCGCCATAAATCGTTCACGCGGCGATCCGGCCAACGACTTGGTGATGTCGGGGTGTTCAAGCATCAACTCGACAAACATTTCACGAACGCTTGGTGAATCCCCCATAAAGTCTTGGGTTTCTCGCCATCCGTCGAATTCGACCTCGTCCCCGGCCAAAAAAGAATCGATTCGAATTTGCAGATCGCCCTCGGTCAATTGACGCACCAACTGCTCGGTTCGCAAGCGGACTTCGGGATCCGTGGCATTCGCCGCTGCATGTCGCAATGCCGGCAAAATGTCGATGCCACGCTGCATCAAATGGCTCGCGGCCCGCTCTCGCATCGCAAACGAATCGGCTCCGAGATCCTCGATCCATTTCTCGACCAAGGGGTCTTCGCGGTTGGCGTCCTCTGGTTTTTCGTCCTCCGTTGGCTCGGTGACCGCTGCAGCTTCGGCGGTTTCCTGAGCCATCGCCGAGGCGTGCCAGCCGTTGATCGCGAGCGTCACCACGATGACGCTCAGAGTCACACGGAACGTGGATGCGTGAAGAGGCATTTTTTTCTCGAGGCGGAGATTGACTATAACGATGAAACGATGCCACTTGTGGGGCAAGCTCATTGCGATCGTAACGAGCAGTCTCATTTTAGCAATACAAGGCTCATTGTAGCGAAAGAATACGATGCTGGCCGCCCCGAAAAAACACGGGGTTTGGTGCCGATTGGGCCCGTAACAGGCTGGGAATTCGGATTTTCAGCCGCGTCCGCTGCCCCCGACGGCGTCCTCTGACTCCACGGCGTCCTAAGCTCCTTGAACCCAAAATGGGCCGGTTCCGATTGACACCTCGCGAGCTCGCGATAGGTTAGCTTTCGGAGATCAATTATGGCAAAGAAAAAAGCAGTGGCGAAATCCGCAAACCCGGTTCGCCGTGAATCCGCTAAATCGGACGCCCGGCAGAGCGGTAGTGGCAGTGCGGCGTTTGCGGAGGCAGCGGAGTGTTTGAAGACGATCGCGCATCCGGTGCGGTTGCGGATGATCCAATTGCTGTTAGAAGGACGCTACACCGTGGGCGAGTTGGCGACGGATTGTGAGATCCCCGACAACGTGGCCTCGGAACATTTGCGGTTGATGCAGCGGTGTGGTTTTTTTACCAGCCAGCGGGAAGGCCGCCGCGTCTACTACCAAGTCGCCGAGCCCCATCTGAAACAGTTGATGGCCTGTATCGAAAGCCGATTTCTGCCCCAGTAGCCGCTTCACCCGTAGCCGCTTCACCCGTTGGATAGGCTTGTAGCCATCATCAATCGCAATGTCATCTGCCTTAACATCGTCTACATCAAGAGCCGGACAGACAGAGCGGCATCAACGTCATCGAATCACGGTTTCACCGCGTCGGCGGCGATCGTGCCGATTTGTCCGGCCAACGCATTGACACTGCCCCTGCCATCGGGGTGCACTCGATTGCTTAGGAAGATCACAAAGAGTTCGAGTTCGGGATCGATCCACATTGCAGTGCCGGTGAACCCGCCGTGGCCAAACGCCGTGTCGGTCATTGTCTTGCCTCGGTTGGATGAGTAGCCCGATTGTTTGTCCCAACCGAGACCACGCACTGCGTCGCCGGGAACTGAATACGACGCGGTCATTTCGGCAAAGGTTTTTTCGGAGATGATCGTTGTGTTGTCGAGGCTTCCTCGATTGCACATCGCGGCAGCATAGATCGACAGATCTGCCGCGGTGCTGAACAGTCCCGCGTGTCCAGCCACACCGCCCAGTGCATAGGCTCGCGGGTCATGGACTTCGCCTTGCATCCAATGTCCGTCGCGTTGCTGCGTCGTGGCAGCACGCTGCTGCAGTGGCGTCGCCGGTTTGTAGCTCGTTTCTTTCATTCCCAGCGGTGCAAAGATGGCTTGCTGCGAATACGCGTTCAAATCCATTCCGGTTTTACGACGAACGATTTCTCCGAGCACAATGAAGCCGACATCCGAGTAGCGGAACTTCGATCCCGGCGTGTAGTTCAACCCTAGCTTCATCACATTTTGGATTGCCCGCTCGGGCGACTCGGTGTAATCCGAGAGTGCATTGTCCGGGGTCAGCCCGCTGGTGTGCAGCAACAGCTGTTTGATCGTGATTTCTTCTTTGCCATGATTGCCAAACTCGGGTAAGTGCTGCGACACGGTATCGTTCAAATTGATCCGTCCCTTCTCGACGAGGGTCATCACGCTTGTCGCGGTTGCGATCGGTTTGGTGAGCGAAGCCAGATCAAATACCGTGTCGACGGTCATCGCAACGGCGGTTGGTTCGAGTTGCCGGTGTCCGTACGCACGCTGGAACACCACATCGCCTTGATGCCCGATCGTGACGACCGCACCGGGAAGCTTGCCTTGTTCGATCGCTTGATTGACTAAGTCGTCAATGGATTCAAACGCGTTGGGTTTGATCGCGTCGCGACGCGATGGCTCCGGCTCGGCGGCCAGTAACGGAATGCCAAACAGCGTCAGCGTCAAAACAACGAACCGGCCGGTGATTGCAAGCATCGAATAACCAGGTGTGCAAGAGGGTGGCGGGGCGACACCGATGGGACTGGGCATCGCGATGGAACAGGCGGGATTTGGGGGGGCACGGGAGCGAGCTACAGCGTCGTGCTGCTCTTTAGGACGGGAACCAGCAGTGCCATCACGACGGCAAGCACCAATACGGCCATGATCAACAACATCAACGGTTCGAGCAAGCGAACGAACAGATCGAGTCGGCGAAACGTCCGTTTTTCCAGCGAATCGGCAATCTCGGGAAGCACTCGGTCCAGCGAGTTGCTCTCTTCGCCCACGCTGATCATTTCGGTCACGCTGACGGGCATGTAACCGGACGCTCGCAGCGGCGATGCCAAGCTTTCACCACTGCGAATGTTTTCGGTCGCGTTGGCAATCGATTTACTGAGCAAGCGGTTGCCGGTCGCACTGCGGCTGATCTCGAGCGACCTCAGGATCGGAACCCCGTTACCAAGCAGCGTTCCGAGCACTCGGCAGAAACGCGCGACGGCGAGATTCATCAAGATGTCGCCGAGCACGGGGATCTTTAGTTTGATCCGGTCAGCCCACTCTTGCCCCGATTCGCTGTCGAGTTTGATTTTGATCACGATCAATGAAACCACCATGCCGACTAGGAACAACCATCCCCACTCTTGCAGGAATTGGCTAAAACCCAGCAGCGCTTCGGTGGCCCATGGCATTTCACCTTTGCGACGTAGCCGATCAAACAGCATGTCAAATTTGGGGACAAAGAACACTAGCAACGCGACGATCACGACGCTGCCCACGGAAAACAAGAAGACCGGGTAGGCCATCGCGCTGACCGTTCGGCCTTTGAGGTCTTCCTGGAGTTCGGTAAACGCGCCGACGCGATCGAGTGCATCTTCGAGAAATCCACCTTCGGCTCCAGCACGAACCATGTTGGTTCCCATGTCGCTGAAGACGCCTGGATAACGGGCCATCGTTTGGCCCAAGGTTTCGCCTTCTTCGACACGTTCACGAACGTCCTGCAAGACCTCTTTCAAAACAGGGTTCGAGGTTTGCGAGCTGAGCACGTTCAACGAGCGAATCATCGGCACACCGCTTCGCAGCAGTGAGGCGAGTTGGCTGTAGAACACCGCCATCGTTTGTCCATTCACCTTTTTGCGGCGATTGAACATGCTGCCTAGCGACGACGCTTTGCTATTGGCAACATCGCTGACTTTGACAGGAAATAACGATCGTTCGGACAGGATCGAAGTGACTTCGCGTTCCGTGCCCGCTTCGATGGTTCCGTTGACCTGTTTGCCGGTCGAGTCGCGTGCGGTGTAAGCAAAGGTTGGCATTAGGGCGGGGCGATTTAAGAGTTTTTCTAAAGTGACGTGCTAAGGTGTTTCGTTTCGAGTCGCCGGTGACGACTATGCGATCGCTTCGCCCTTGGTGACGCGAAGCACTTCGTCGACACTGGTT
Organism: Novipirellula caenicola; assembly: GCF_039545035.1. Taxonomy (NCBI): domain Bacteria; kingdom Pseudomonadati; phylum Planctomycetota; class Planctomycetia; order Pirellulales; family Pirellulaceae; genus Novipirellula; species Novipirellula caenicola. Next base: position 636,028 of record NZ_BAABRO010000001.1, on the reverse strand, counting down.
TGACCTGCAATGACTTTGTCCCAAGCATCCATTCGCAGCGTTCGCATCCCGTTTTTGACTGCTTCCTTGCGGATGTCCCAGCTGCTGGCACGGTCTTGCGCGAGTTGGCGGATGGTATCGGATGTCACCAACAACTCGTAAATCCCCATACGACCAGAATAGCCAACGTGACGACATTCGCGGCAACCGACGCTGCGATACAGCACGGCGTCGCCAGCGCGATCCCAAGGAAAGTCGCTCGGCACTTCGGATTTTGGATCGGTCATGGGTTGTTTGCAATGTTTGCACAAACGACGCACCAGCCGCTGCGCCATCACGGCTTCGACGGTCCCAGCGACCAAGAATGGCTCGACCCCCATGTCACCCATACGGGTAAACGCTCCGGCGGCATCGTTTGTATGTAACGTGCTGAATACCAAGTGACCCGTCAGCGAGGCTTGAATCGCATTTTCTGCGGTTTCAAGGTCGCGAATTTCCCCCACCAGCACCACGTCGGGGTCATGACGCAGGATGCTGCGAAGCGACGCGGCAAAGGTCAGCCCGATTTTCGGATGAACTTGAATCTGGTTGATACCGTCAAGCTGGTACTCGACCGGGTCTTCGGTGGTGATGATCTTGGTTTCGGGGCTGCGGATTTGCAGCAAACTGCTGTACAGCGTCGTCGTTTTACCTGACCCCGTAGGCCCGGTAACCAGCACGATGCCGTGCGGATACTCGATAATCTTGCTGAACGTTTCGTAGATTTGAGGGTTCATCCCCAAGCCTTCGAGGTTGAACACCATCGACGACTTGTCCAACACACGCATGACCAAGCCTTCGCCGTGGATCATCGGGATCACGCTAAGCCGGATGTCGACTTCACGGCCATGGACGCGCAATTTGATCCGTCCGTCTTGCGGCAATCGTTTTTCGGCAATGTTCATCCGAGCCATGATCTTAAGACGGCTGATGATCGCGGCTTGAAATCGATTTATCTCTGGCGGAGCAGGTTGCGGGTGCAGGATGCCGTCGATGCGATAGCGGATTTGGATTCCGTCGGATTGGCTTTCGATGTGAATGTCACTCGCACGCGTTTCGATGGCTTCGAGCAGAATTTCGTTGACCAAACGAACCACCGACGCTTCTTGCGCCATCTCGCTCAATTCGCTGCCATCGGCTTCAAACGCATCGAGCAATTCGACGTCGTCTTCTTCGACCGCGGCCATCAGGCCTTCGACCGTTTCGCTGCCGACGCCGAGATGCTGTTTGACCAGGCGTGCGATTTCAGCACGTTCGGCGACCACCGGAACGATGTTCTTGCCGGTCGCCGCACTCGCTTCGTCAAGCGGATACAGGTCCAGCGGGTCGGACGTTGCCACCACGATCGAACCGTCTTCGAAGCCAATCGGGAACAGCGATTGGCGGTAGATCAGTTTTTGTGGGAATCCTTCGAGCGCCTTTAGGTCAACATCGATTTCGCGAAGGTCGACGTAATCGAGTCCAACTTCTTCGGCCAATGCACCCAACGCGTCGCGCTCGGCGATGTATCCCAACTCGATCGCCGCTTGAACGACACTGGGACAGTCGCTTTGCCGGCTTTGTTCGAGTTGCTCGGGGGTGAGTAATCCGCGTCGTTTCAGGATTTCACCAGCATGCATGATCATCGTTTCGATCTTTCTAGCAATGTGTCGGGTCAAGCGGCGTTAGGGGATGCCGCGCTGCAGTCATCGCTTGGCGGGGAGCGGATAGCGATGCTGCTTAAGTGTACCGCAATTCGCAGAAGAATTCATTTCACCCTCTGCGAACAAATGCGTGAGGTTCCTTGGGGGATGGGGTTAGCGTCCGCGACCGCCGCCGCCACCACCGCCGGTGCGTCCACCGCCACCTCCACCGCCGCCGGTTCGACCACCGCCGCCAAAACCGCCGGTACGGCCGCCACCGGTGTCGCCCCCGCCGCCTCGCAGTGCACGAAACATTTCGATTCGGCGCTGGATGTCGTCGGAGCTCGGTGTGCTCGAATTGCCATTACTGGACGATGTTGACGAGCTGCTACTGGATTTCGAATCGGTGGACGAGCTCGTCGTTTTGACACTTGTTCCGAGGATCGATTCGAGTGCTTGTTTGACAATATCAGCTTTGATGTCCCCTTTGAGCGTGACCACTTCGACGCGTTCTTCGGTCTGCATGCCACCCTCGTCCAAGGCCAGAACGAGATCGCGTACTTGGTTGAAATCTTGAGGTGTCGCGGTGACGATCAGCGAATTACTGCGTTCGTCAACGGAAACGGTAATTTTGGCAGGCTCACTTTGAGTCGAGGTGCCGCCGCCACCTCCGCCACGACCTCCGCGTCCCCCGCCACGAAGTGCCGCGATAATGTCTTGCGGATTTGCCTGACCGCCACCGCCACCACCGCGGCCTGATTCGTTCGCCGATGCCATCTTGTCGGCAAACACACTTTTGACCACTTCGGCGACACTTTTGGCGTCTTGGTAGATCACGGGAATCAAGGCTGGTTTGGCGACAATCTCAATCTCTTCGGGACTTTCTTGAATGTCAATCTTTCGCAAAATGATTTCGATCGTTTCAAGGTCGATGGCGTTGGCTTGAACAATCAATGCGTTCAAGCGAGCATCAGGAACGATGCTAACCGATCCGGTGCTGGTCAAAATCGATTTCGCCGACGATTCCTCGCCGCCACCACCGCCGCCGCCCATGCCAAGCAGTCCCATCATTCCGCCACCGAGTCCGCCTAATCCACCGAGCGGATCCGAGATGGCGGACATGCCGCTATCGATCCCGCCCAAGATCGTCGCGATCAATTCGGCGGCAGCGTCCGCTTTGGCGTACTTGAGCCAAAAAATGGTTGGCAAATCCGACTGGACACTGGCCGATGACGAAAACGATTGCATTAACGCTTCGAATGCATCGAGCGCTTCGGTGTCCTCTGACGCAACGATCATCCCCGCAGGTGAAAACTGGATGACGATGTCCGAACCTTGGTATTGAAAGCGAACTTCGGGAGAAGAGGCGTCGGAGGACGACGAGCGATTGTCCGGCGAAATGGTGTTGGAGGTGGAAACCGGGCTTTGCTGAGCTTCGGCGTCATCGTTAGCAGCGGGCGCCGTGACAAATTGGTAATCCAATCCGCGGCCGGATCGGACTCCGGTGCGACTGTCGATTGGTAACCGAGGAACGCGATCCTCGGTTGGTCCCGAATCATAGCTAGGCTGGTCGTTGTCATTGGGTTGCGGAGGGTGCACTCGTCGTTCGGGCATTTGATGACCCGAGGACGATGACGATCCCGAAGTGCGGATTGTGCGAATGTCGTTTTTGCGTCCCAGCGTCGACCATACGCTTTGGACTTGGCGAAGTGCGTCTTCGGCCGCTTGGCCGGTATAAGGCAAAACACGGACTTTCTCGCTCATCGACCCGAGCACGTCTTCGCCTTCGAGTTCACCGATCAATCGCTCGATCATGGCAATTTCATCGGTGGTTCCACGAATCCATAAACGCCCTGTTTCGGGGTCGCCATCGACGATTGGTCCGGTGCCGCCTTCGGCTGTGACCCCAAAGAATTTGTTGATCGTCAACAACGCTTGCGCGGGATCAAGACGGCGAAGGTTAATGACTTTAAAGTCCTGGCCGTTGCCTTCGAGTTTTGCAATCGTAGCTGCAATCATCGCTTGCGTTTCCGGACGAGCAAAGGAAACAATCGCGTTGGTTTTTGGGTCAACTGCAATGCGAGCGTCGGGAGTCCCTGCCAACAAGGTTTGCAGCACGTCAAAGACCGTGGTCGAATCTGCAGTCTTGACCGGGTGCGTTTCGAATACCGGCAACGCGACTTCGGTTTGGCCATTGGGATCAGCAACGGCGAGTGGTTTGTCGGCCTTTTTAATGATGCTTTCCAGCAAGGCGACTTTGCCAGGCAATCCGGTCGCATAGATACGTTCGCCGTACAGTCCCAAGGAAATGCGGATCTCATCATTGGCATTTTGGCCTGGATCCAGTCCGATCAGCGGGCGAGCGATTTCGAGCATCTCTTCGCTACCACGATGCTCGAGCACGATTTCGACAATGTTTGAATCTGCCTCGCGGGCATTCTCGAGCAATTGACGAATGGCAAGCAATTTGCCAACGGTCTCGGTGACTTTGACTTGACGGGCGCTATCGAGCACGATGGTGCGTCCCCATGGACCGACCAGTTGTGCGATCTCTTGTCTTGCCGCGTCGGGCGTTAAACTGCCCAAGGGAAAGACACAGCTAACGATGTCACTGCGGCTGCGGTCATCCAATTCGTCCAAGGTGATCAGCTCGGCGACTTCGCTGATTAAATTTGCAGCGTTTTCGACTTCCAAATCAATCAGCAGCAGCATGCGGCCGCGACGGACCAACGCGTAACCGCGATCGAGCAGCAAGCGATTCAGGATATCCAAACTTTCGGCAGCCGTGTACGAACGACTTGGATCGACGTAGTTGACCGACCCCGTAGGAAAGCGGTCGATTTGCAGCGAGAGATCGGCTTGCTCGGAGAACCATTCCAACACGTCCTTCCAGCTTGCGCCCGAGAAATTGAAGACGAATTTTTCTTGGCTCGTCGCTGGATCGTTGGTGCCGCGATTGGGGGTCTCCGGCGAGCTAGATTGGCTGTTGGGGACCGCCGCAATCGCCGTCGGAGCGGTCGCCGTGTCGTCTGGTTCCGCGGCAGCCGTCGGTTCGGGAGACGCCTCTGACACAGAGGCCGTCTCGGTTTCTGAGGCCGCTTCGGACTCTGCGACCGGTTCCGTCGGCTGCGGTGTTGGCGAATCGGTTGCCTCATCGCCGCTGTCCGCGGGGTCAGATTGCGATTGCACCTGTGCCGGTGATGAATCGACGTTGGAATCAAGCGGATTGAGCTGCTGAGCCGAAACCTGGGGCACGACCGAGACAGCAAACGCGACGGTAATGAAAAAGAGCGAGTATTTCATGCTCGAAAAAACGATTCCGTGGAAGAGGAGGCCACTATTTTTCTAAGCGGGCGATTTTGGCTGTGGGCGGCACTCTACCGGTTCGCCACCCGATTATCTTAATCACGATTCGCTAAATTCCTCGTGTGAAGCCTTGGTGGAACGGCCCAGAATAGAGGTTTTAAGGCGGGCGCACCGATTATACGGACATCCACTCGGAACTCAGCTGATGCTTTTAACCCCTCGGTTTCGCAGAAGTTTCTAGCGGAAACAATGAATTTACGGAGTTCCGCGCAGGGGAAATGAGAATCAACCCTAGAAGAAAAAATGCCGTGAAGCATCTTTGGGGGTAGCTACCTGCGCCAGAAGGTGGTGATTTGCGAGGGCTGGCGATAATCCACGCTTGTTGATGCTCTGGCGAGCGTCATCGCCGACTTCGCTGGCTTTGGGCGACAAACCGCAGAATGCAGCTTGTCGCCCCTCGTTTTCACGGGCTGCAGCCTGATTGGCGGCTGCTTGATTGGCGGCGGCCGCGGATTAGTTGTCGATACAGGTTTCTAAGAAACGAGCCAAGCGATGGAAGTCGCTGTTCTGCTCGATGAACCGCACTTTGGTAACCAGCGTTTCTGGGTCAACCAGTTGGCTGAAGGGGACGAAGTGCAAATCGAACTGGCCGGAAACCGAGACCATCACGCCATTGAGTCGTTCTTCGACGAGCGCTCGGTAGGCACCCACGCCCAATTGCGATCCGAGCATCACGTCGTAGGCCTGCGGCGGGGCGCAACGAGCTTCGTACCCGAGTTGCAATCCGTTGACCTTGCGGGTTTTGCCCGTTCGCTCGTTGTAACGCTCGCTAACCAATTTCGAGATCATCGTCGACAGATTGATTGACGAGATATTGATGTGTCCATGATCGTCGCGGCTGACCCCTTCGAGGTATTTGGTGGGCAGGTATTCGGCCATCCCTTCGGCGATCACGATCGTGCCATATTGGCGACCTTCGCGTTCGCGGGCCAGCATCATGTCGACCATGCGATCGACGACTCGGTCCAATGCCATCACTTTTCGCGACTCGCCGGTTTCGTGATTGATGATCTCTTCATCAGCCAACGCGCCACAAATGTCTTCGACGCTCAGCACCATACTGGCTTCGCCCGCAATCGCGGCTCCATAGGCGAGCCATCCGGCGCTACGTCCCATCGCTTCGCAAAGAAAGTAGGAGCGGCCGGCAGCGGCGTCAAAGTTCAAGTTGCGAATTTCTTCGGCCAAGGTTTCCACGGCGGTGAAGAATCCAAACGTAAAATCGATGCCCGAATAATCGTTGTCGATCGTTTTAGGCAGATGCACAATCGGGAATCGACGAGCGTCGGCAGGCAGATTGTCCTGGAACATCTTCAGTTTGTTCGCAGTCTTGAGCGTGTCGTCGCCGCCGATCGAAATCAACGCATCAATCTCGAGTGAACAAAGACCTTCGTAGACTCGTCGCAGCGGGGCCACCAACTCAGGGTCTTTCAGATGGGCTGGCGAATTGACGTGTTTGCCAGGGTTGGTTCTGGCGGTGCCGATCATGATTCCGCGACTGCTACGCGCGTTTGTCAGCGAATCGTGAGAAAACCGGATGTAGTCGGTTCCCTCTTGCAGCGGCCCGGCGGCGGTGTATTCGGCCAAACGGCTGTAACCATGCTTGATTCCAAAAACCTGGGCCCCTTCTTCGAGGAACGAAAATGCGGCAGTCGAAATCACTGCATTGGCAGCCGGAGCGGGACCCCCCGCAAACAAGATGGCAACGCGTTTGATATCCAAGGTATGTTTGCTGGGCATGGAGTGATTTCGTCAAGGTTTGAGGGCAGGTCGGGGAGCGAGAAAGACCGATTCTTTCACATCGTGCACCGCCGATTTTAGGGATCCCTGAGCATTCGCCAAGATGGGAGGCTGGTTGCGTCACCACCGCGATGCCCGCAAACACGCATGCGGGGCACAATGTTGCCGCTGCGGTGTCGATAACGCCAACGCATCCTTCGTTGAGGATCGGCGGCTGGCGGCCCCCCTGATCGTCTGTGTGATTGGCCCCCGATTTAGGCTTGCCACTGCAGTGCTTCTTCGATTGCCGCTTCGTATTCCATGTCGGTCAACTCGAGAATCTCGCGCATGTCCGACAGAATCGCGATTTGCTCGGGTTGCAGGGTTCCCTCGGCCGACGCGGCAAGAAACATCGCCTGCAATGCTCGCATCCGTTGATCTTGGTTCCATCCTCGCGAAATCGTCAGCACGTAGTTTTTCGCCAGCACCTTGTTTTCCATCGCGATGCTGCACAAACGTCCGAGTTCCTCGCGGTCCATCGGTCGCTCGAGCAAATCGTTGGCGATCGTTTGCAGGGCCTCGATCTCGGCTTCGCTGATCTCGCCATCGGCCAGCACGACCAAAACGGCCGCACGAATCGCTTGGTCGCGAAACTGAGACTCGATCGTCGCTTCGTGCGTTTGTCGATCCATACTCAACACGCTGGTGTCCCAGGTGCTGCGACAACTATCGCACTGCACGAATTCTTCGGCAGCACCAATCGGCACCGTGGGGACGAAGTAGAGCGTCAAAAAAGGTCGTCTCGCTCGCAGGCGAAACGGCTGCGGCGTGCGGCACGTCGGGCAGTAAAAATTGCCTCGATCACGCGTCCGCGTCAGGTTCATGGTGCCGATCAGAATCATTTTTTTTGAAAATGCGGAAAATAGAGTAACAGCAGAACTGACGGTGTCTCACGATGCACGGTGTCACAATAGGCGAAATAGCGTGAATTGGCTCATTGTTTTGCCAGCATGATGGTGACGGTAAGACGGATTACAGCGATCGCAACGGATTGACTGGCGTTAATTTAGAAAGAGTTCCGATAACAGACGAGAACGAGTGGAGTTACCGATTTCATTTTACGCGGAAGCGGCGAGCAATCGACGCGGCAATTTAGCACATCATGGCCATTCTTCCCGTCTCGGCGAATCGCACCAGCACCCCGCTGATGAACCAGCGGTTGATGTTCCAGCTGAACGCGGATCAGTTGGCGTTGCAGCGTCAGTACGATCAATTGTCGACGGGACGCAGTGTCTTAAAAATTTCGGACAATCCGGCGGCAGCCAACCGGGCACTCGGGCTGAATCGCACGATCGATCGTGGCAACCAATTGGTGCGAAATGCCGAATCGACGATCGGCTACTACGATTCGGCCGACACCGCATTGTCGCAAATTGACAATGCGTTGATCACCGCGCGAGCGACGGCGGTCGAGGGCGCCAATACGATCAATTCCGACGATGAACGCGAAGCATTGGCGCTAACGATTCGTGAAGCGATCAACAGCGTGTACACGGCCGGCAACGCGATGTTCCGCGACCAACAACTGCTCGGCGGCATTCTGAACGGCGGAAACGCGTACAGCTACGTCGACAACGATATCGTCTATTCCGGACGTGATGCGGTCGGCAAGACCATGCTTGGGGGCGGCGAGTTATCCGATATCAATGTCACCGCGTCGGATTCGCTCGGGACCAACGGCGTCTTTCTAAAGGGAGAACCGCTCGGTGCGGCGCTTGATTACGATACCCGCTTGGTCGACATGCGTGGTGGCGCCGGGGTCGCGGCGGGCGCGATTGAGTTGTCGGGGGGCAACAGCACGGTCGAGGTCGACCTCAGCAACGCGTCGACGATCGGCGATGTGGTCGATGTGTTGTCGCAAGTGAAATTAGAAGGACGACCGCTGAGCGTGAAAATCGCCAACGATTCGATCGAGATCAAATATGCCGACGATTTGCCCGGAACGTTGGCGATCCAAGACACCAAGGGCAGTACGTTGGCGAGTGATCTATCGATCTCGAATCCCGGCGGATTGAAGGCACCGCCGCTTACCGGAGACCGTCTCGCACCTCGATTGACCACGGAAACCAAGATCGACGATCTGGCGTCCGGCGTCGGAGTGGATTTGAGCAGTGGTCTGACGATCAAGCAGGGAAATCAAAGTTTTTCGATCGATCTAAGCGACGCTGAAAAGGTGGGAGACGTCTTGATCGCGATCAATCGCAGCGGTGCCGACGTGCATGCGGAATTGAATGAGGCCGACGGCAGTATCCAATTGCGTGCCTTGCGAAGCGGGGTGGATTATTCAGTGGGCGAAAACGGTGGCAACGCCGCTCGCGCCTTGGGGATCCGATCGGCGACCGAACTGACGACGCTGAACGAGCTCGGCCGTGGCCGGGGCGTCGTGCTCAATACGCAAAGCGAGGATTTGGTGATCACCCGGCCCGATGGTGTCGAGCTGAAATTGGATCTCGAGGGGGCCGAGACCATTGAGGATGTGATTGGTCTGATTCGCAACCACCCCAACAATCAAGACGCCGCCCGTGTGTTGGTCGGTCTCAATACCGTTGGCAACGGAATCGAGTTGCAGGCTCCGCCGGGAGCCAATCCGATGTCGATTCGCCAACCGCAATTGAGTAATGCGGGAACACGGCTCGGTTTGATCCCCGAAGGCGAAATCGAAGCCTTTGGCGAAACGGTCGGAAGTGTGAACCAGATTGCCGGCGAAGATTACATGCCGCGAGACGCCGGTGGCGCCCTTGATACGCTGCTGCGACTCGAAACGGCCATTCGTGACAACGACGTCGTGGAGATCGAACGCCTGCAGGCCCGATTGGACGATGATTTGGATCGTGCGAGTCAGACGCGAGGCAAAATCGGGGTCTGGACGCGGAACCTGCAAGATATGAAGGCGTCCACCGAAACCAACGTGATCCAGTTGACCGAACAACTTTCCAACGAAGTGGACGCCGATTTGGCGACCGTGATCAGCGATTTGAGTCAGCGGCAATTGGCTTTAGAAGCGTCGATGCGAATCATCGGACAGACTTCACAATTGACCGTTTTGAACTACTTGTAACGATTTTTCCGAATTGTTTCATTTTGCCGAGGGGCGAGCCGATAAAGAGATTGGCAGGTCTTCGACCGACCTTTCTGTCCATAAGACCAACTGGAAATCGGGAAAGAAACGACATGAGAATCGATACGAATCGTTTTGGCACGTTGCAGATCAACGCGGACGAGTTGTTTCTTTTCCCTCAAGGATTGATCGGAATGGAAACGCTTCGCCAATGGGCGTTGCTGCCTGACCCCGAGAGTGCATCGGTGGCGTGGCTGCAAAGTGCTTCGCGAGGCGATCGGGCCATTCCGCTGATCAGCCCGCGAGCGTTTTTCTCGGAGTATCGCGTGCACATCAGCCGCCGGGAACTCGGCAGCTTGCATCTTCGCCCCGGTTCAGAACTCTATGTGATGACGACCGTTTCGGGACGTCAAGGCAAAGTCACGACAAACCTGCGGGCTCCGATTTTGTTGAACTTGGATCACCGTCTCGGTTGCCAAGTGATCGCCGATAACGATCTGCCGATCCAACAAGTGCTGCAGATCGCCGCCACCACGGCGCAACCCGCCGGGACCAAGACGGAAGAGATCAAAGCCGCGCTATCGCCACAGCGCCGGGCTGCCTAACTGTACTCGCGTGCGGCCTGATCTTCCTGAAGCTCCCTTCGTCCCTTAAGCTGTGCCTATCACGTCAAGCGTTCGTTGTTTGACGCATGAACCTTTGAGCACCGCAAGCACGGACACCGCAGGGGAAAACGAAGCATGGCTCACACGATCGTTATTTTTGGCGCTTCGGGCGACTTGACCAGCCGAAAGCTGATTCCGGCACTGTTCCTGTTGTTCAAAAAGAATCGCCTGCCCGAGGGATCTCGGATCGTGGGGGTATCGCGAAGTCATTTTGAGCATGAGGAGTGGCGGGATGCACTTCGCACGACGACCGAAAAGTTCGCCGGTAAATCGTTCGACGCGGAAATCTGGAATCGGTTCAGCGAGAACGTCTTCTATCAAGCCGGTGACATCAAAGAGGCCGGTGATTTTACGAAGCTCGGCGAATTCTTAAGTTCGATCGAAACCGAAGCTCACACCGGCCGGGTCTATTATCTGTCGACCATGCCTCAGTTGTACGAGGAAGCAATCAAGCAGCTTGGTGCCGCAGGGTTGGCCGATGACCGCGACGGTTTCCGCCGCGTGATCATCGAAAAACCATTTGGGACCAATTTGAAAACGGCTCAAGAATTGAATCGTTCGATTCATTCGGTTTTTCGTGAAGACCAGATCTATCGTATCGATCATTATCTGGGCAAAGAGACGGTTCAAAACATCTTTGCGTTGCGGTTTGCCAACAGCATTTTTGAACCGATCTGGAATCGCAACTATGTCGACAACGTTCAGATCACGGTGGCCGAAGAAGTCGTGATCGGTCGTCGCGCTGGATATTATGACACGTCAGGAATCCTGCGTGACATGTTCCAAAATCACATCTTGCAATTGATGATGATCACCGCGATGGAACCGCCGGCGCGTTACGATTCGGCGCTTGTGCGTGACGAAAAGGTCAAGGTGTTGCACAGTGTTCGCCGCATGACCGGTAGTGATTTCGCGGTGAATACCGTGCGAGGTCAATACAAAGGGTACCTGCAAGAAGAAGGCGTTCCCGCCAACAGCCATACGGAAACCTTTGCGGCGCTGAAGTTGTACTGCGACAATTGGCGTTGGAAAGGCGTTCCGTTCTACTTGCGAAGCGGCAAGGGCATGTCGTGCCGTACCACGCAAATCGTCATCCAGTTCAAAAATGTGCCTCACATTTTGTTCGGAGAAAAAACGCGTTCGCCGCTAGGCAATCGATTGGTAATTCAAGTGCAACCGGCCGAAGGGATCCAGCTGCATTTCGAAACCAAGGTGCCGGATTCGGAAATGAAGACGCGAACGAGCACGTTGGACTTTAGCTTCCGCCAAGCCCCCGGTGGAACGTCGATGCCCGATGCATACCAACGCTTGCTGTTGGATTCGATGACCGGCGACGCCAGTCTGTTTGCCCGCAGTGATGAAGTCGAATTGGCGTGGGGGATCATTGATCCGATCATCGAGGCATGGAAAAGCCCCGCCGCTCCGGACTTGTTCACCTACGAGCCTGGAGGATGGGGGCCGACCGAAGCGGGCGAGTGGATGCATCGTCAAAAACGCGAATGGTTCGACGTCTGCCCCGTCCTCTCCTAAAGCCCCGCGTTTCTACTAACGGGCTGCCCCTTCAGCAGCCCGTCCTCCCTGTCCCCTTGTCCCCTTGTCTCCCCCTCTCCTCCTCTCCTCACTCCTCACTCCTCACTCCTCACTCCTCACTCCCCACTCCCCTTCCCTACCGGTTATCACGGTCGCGCGATTCATAGCGGCGTGTTAGAAACCAGGTTGACTTTTTCCAGCAGTCAAAGTTTGGCGGCTAGGTCGAGTTTGCCGAACCCTCAAGTACACCCCGTCGTTTGCAAGCATCGCATGAGTGCGATGTTGGCATGTTCGACGCTTCGGTGCGCTTGATGGATCGAAACTCCCAATTCGTCGGGTTTTGGAAAGATCAAGGCATGATCGACCCAGACCCTATGACCCATCCTGTTGGAAACCCCAGTCGTGATGCTTCAATCAATTGATGCGACGACGCCTCCGGTAGTGCTTGGCACTGTCAAGAGCGTCGCCAAAGAGATGTTGCCCGCTGATGGCCACGTCGAAATACCTAGTGACAATATCGTTTCGGAATACCTGCTGGTTTGTGAAGCGCGTTCCACAACGCTGATGGACGGCTTTTGGCAGTTCTCGTTAGAGACCGCCGGTGGTGAACCGGTGTTTTCAGCGCAAGACAACGAGGTCGGCGATTTGAACCGATTGACGTTGTTGGCAGCCGTTCGCGGACTCGAAGCGATCGAAGGTGCGTCGACGGTCACGCTGATCAGCAACAATCGTTATCTGATTCGCTCGCTCACCGATTCGCTGCCTCGATGGCGCGAGAACAATTTCGTGTGGGAGCATTTTGGGCGTCGGATTGATGTTCAACATGCTGACCTGTGGCGACGAATCGATCGAGCGTTGCAGATCCATCGTGTCGAAGCGTGTTTGGTTTCGTCGCGGCTGGTCAGCCCCGATCGGCGGCCGGCCGAGAACCAGGGCAACGCAGATGGGGTTCAGATTCGAGTCGATTCGGCACATGCCTCGGCAGCCCCCGCTCCGCGAATCAAGCCACCGAACGATCGGCTTCGCCAATGGCTACTTGGCGGCGGAGCATCATCGGGCAGCGCTCCGGCGCGGCGGCGAATTCGCACCGCTGATTTGCTCGATTCCTAGTGCTAGACGGCGGTGGTGGGCTGGCCGCACAGCCCACCCGCCGCGGCCAAAATGATTGCTTGGTGCAACCGCCGCTTCGCCAAGCTCGATACGTAACGTCTCTCGTCCAAAGCGAGAGACGTCCCTTTTTTCAACAGAACAATTCACCCATCAACCCGATTTTTTCGTCTTTCGGTATCCCAAATGCACACACAAGTTTCGCTATCGTCGATCTCGAAGTTGATCAACGGAACCCACGAAAACCCCTCTGGTCTACTGGGACCTCATCCGATTGACTATCGAGGAACTGCGGCCACGGCGGTTCGCAGCTTTTTGCCGGAAGCTCAGGCAGCTTGGGTGATTGATCCCCAAAACGGCGAGCGACGTGCAATGCGGCGGATTCATCCGGCAGGCTTTTTTGAAGCGATTTGCGACCCGATGGTCGACGCGACGCTGGCAACGGGCCAAGATGCAAAGGAGAATCAGTCGCGTGTTCACACTATTGCCAACTCGAAGTATCGCATCCAGATGACCAACAAATCCGGGGAAACAATTGAAATGAACGACCCGTACGCCGCGCCGTCGATCCTGACCGATTTTGACAATTATCTGATTGGCCAAGGCAAGCACTACGAGCTCTACGAACGACTCGGGGCCCAGCTTCGCACTGTCGACGGTAAACCAGGCGTGAACTTTGCCGTTTGGGCACCCAATGCCCGATCGGTTCAAGTGGTCGGCGATTTCAATGGCTGGGACGGACGCAAACATGTCGCCCGCATTCATCCGAACCTTGGCATCTGGGAATTGTTTGTGCCTGGCGCGAAGGTGGGCGATCGTTACAAGTTCCGAGTCCATAACACCGATGGTTCGTGGGTCGACAAGAGCGATCCGTACGGTTTGGCAGCCGAGTTGCCGCCATTGACGGCGTCGATCGTCGCGAACTTGAACTCGTACCAATGGTCGGACAACAAGTGGATCGATCGACGAAGCGATTGGAACCCGCTGCACGAGCCGATGAACGTGTACGAAGTGCACTTGGGCAGCTGGCAGAAAGGCCCAGGCCGAACCCATGGCTGGCTAAATTATCGTGACTTGGCTCGCCGTTTGGCCGAGTATTGTCATCGCATGAATTTCACGCACGTTGAACTGATGCCGGTCAGTGAGCATCCTTTCACGGGTTCATGGGGCTACCAAACCGTTGGTTATTTCGCGCCGACAAGCCGTCACGGCAGCCCCGAAGATTTCATGTTCTTCGTCGATTACATGCACCAGCACGGCATCGGCGTTTTGATCGATTGGGTGCCCGCGCACTTCCCCAAAGACGCACATGGGCTGCGTCGTTTTGACGGGTCGCCGTTGTACGAACACGCCGATCCACGCCAAGGAGAGCATCCGGATTGGGGCACGATGATCTTTAACTTTGGCCGCAACGAAGTTCGCAACTTCTTGGTCGCCAATGCGTTGTTCTGGTTGGACAAGTATCACATCGACGGGCTTCGCGTGGACGCGGTGGCATCGATGTTGTATTTGGATTACAGCCGCGAAGAAGGCCAGTGGATTCCGAACCAGTATGGTGGCCGCGAGAATCTCGAAGCGATTGACTTTTTGCGTGAATTCAACACGGCCATTCACGAGAAATACCCAGGCGTGGTCACAGCGGCCGAAGAATCAACCGCGTGGCCCGGCGTGTCACGACCGGTCGACGATGGCGGACTCGGATTTACCTACAAATGGAACATGGGCTGGATGAACGACACGTTGTCGTACATGCACAATGAACCGATTCATCGCAAGTACCATCAAAACGAATTGACGTTCAGTCTGATTTATGCCTTCACCGAAAACTTTATGTTGCCGCTGTCGCATGACGAAGTCGTGCACGGCAAGGGTTCGTTGATCAGCCAGATGCCAGGCGACATGTGGCAGAAATTTGCCAACTTGCGTTTGTTGTACTCCTACATGTGGACGCACCCGGGCAAGAAGTTGTTGTTCATGGGAGGCGAGTTGGCTCAGTGGACCGAGTGGAACCACGACGACGGTCCCGATTGGATTCTGTTGGATTTCGCGACCCATCGAGGTGTGCAGCAGTTGGTCGCCGATTTGAACAAATTGGTCATCGAAAATCCTGCACTGCATCAACTCGATTTCAGCGGCGATGGGTTCGAGTGGATCGATTGCTTGAATGCCGATGAGAGCACGCTGGTGTACCTGCGAAAGGGACTCGAGGGGACACCGCCAATCTTAATCTGCAGCAACTTCACCCCCGTCGTTCGCAAAGGCTATCGTGTCGGGGTGCCGGCGAGTGGTTTCTGGAAAGAGATCTTCAACAGCGACGGCGAAGCCTACGGTGGATCGAATGTCGGCAATTACCCAGGCCGCAAAACGTTCGGCGAAGGGCACCACGAACGTCCCGACAGCATCTCGGTCGACCTGCCGCCGTTGGGAACCGTGATGTTCCGCTTGGAAGAGTAGGCTGGCAGGGCACAAGCGACGAACGCGAACGGGGCGTCTGCCAAGATCGTGGCAGATGCCCTCGGGCGATCGACGAAAGTGATGCCGTCGAGGCAAGCGATCGAGGCTAGCATCGCTAGATGCGTGAGGCCTTCCCGCAAATTCGACTTTTCCGATTATTCCGTTCATGACGGTTTTTCGGACTGCCGATTTAGACAGTAACTGGGTCTATGCGCGGCCATGTCGAACGTTTCGGCGACATTTGTACACTTCGTGGTGAAACACGAAATGGATGCTGCGTCCTCGCCCCTGGATTACTCGTTCGTTTTTGAGGGATCAGCTATGCCGCGTTGTGTTTCACGCCGGACTTGGATTGCCACCGCCACGACGGCGATGATCGCCGTGAGCACTGCGGATGTTTTGCTAGCCGAAACGCCAGCGATTGCCAATGCACTGGGGCATCCGTCGTTCCCAAGCCGGGTGATCCGGTTGGAACCGATCGGGGATCGTACGTCGCCGCCGCTGGTGACCGCGGTCGCCGCCGATCCTCGCGGTGAATTGTTGGCCGCCGCAGGTGACGATTTTGGGATTCGCATCATCGATGTCGCGACGCTCAAGGTGCAGCATACGCTCAAGGGCCACCGAGATCTGATCCGCACTTTGTCCTTTGACAATACCGGCGACTCGCTTGTTTCGGCCGGTAACGATGGGCAATTGATCCTCTGGGACCGCAAACGATCGTTTGAAATCGGCCAGCGGATGCAGGGGACTCCGGCGCTAGCGTGTGTGTGCTTTTCACCGGACGGAACCAAGATTGCCGCGGTCGGGTTCGATCCCAAGGTGTTCATCATTGGCGCCGTTGGCAACGAAACTCCCAAATTCTCGTGCGATTGTAACGACCTTCGCAGCATTGCTTATCGCGATGATATGCGAGTGTTGGCAGTCGGAGGTCGCAGTGGGGATTTGCATCTGTTTGATCCACAATCGGGGAATCTGATCGCCGAACCGCACTTGCATTCCGCCCGGATTCGTGACATTGCGTTTCATCCGCATAGCAATAATGTGATCACCGTCGCCGAAGATGGGGTGGTCACTGTTTACGACACGTTGAATCAAAAGAAGATTCACAGCATTGCCGTCACGTCAGGTCGGCTGTTTGCGATTGCAACGATTGACAGTCAACATATCGCCGTGGCGGGGTCGGATAACGTCATTCACATCGTCAATACCGATACCGGCGTCATCCGACACCGGCTCGAGGGACATGTGGGGACGGTTTCTACGTTGACCGCAACCGGCGGCAGCCTGTTTTCGGGTGGGTATGACGCCACGCTGCGACGATGGAGTTTGGACGAACTGCATCGTTCGGACAGCCGCATCGCCGAGGGAACGTTTCCCATTGAACGCTAGTCGACGCTCAAGCTAAACGCTTAGCCAACGACAAAAACAACCCATCATGAGTCGCTTTTCGCTTTGCGAAAGTATGCTCAATCGTTTCTCTCGCGGAAGCGAAAGACGATCCTATTTGTTCATCGCACACGGAGGTGCCTCGGGTGATTTGGAAATCAAAACGCAGCCGATCGATCCAAAGCAGTACACGGACCAAGAACGTCAAGCGACGAATATTGACGTCCGAAAAGCTTGAGAGTCGTCGATTGTTCGCGGCCGATCCAATTCACGTCGGCGTCGTCTATATCGAGACCGATTATTTGGAATCGGACCAAGACGTCGGCAGTGACTCGCGAGGCGACCGATTCATCTTGTCGTTCACCGGCGGTGCGGAGGGCACCGAGTTGAGCGAGCTACGAATCCGCACTGACAAAGACGGCGATGGGATCACCGTTGGCGATTTGATCTACGACACTGAACTCGGTGGCCGTGGCAAGAACGGCGCGCACAACTTTCAAATCGTGCGTATTCTGACGGCCGATGGGCATACGGTCGAAGCCACCGCCGAAGTCGAAGATGGCGGCCAGGAATTGATACTGCGGTTGTCGGGATTTCGCGCCGGCGACCGGTTGGAGTTCACGATCGATGTCGACGAAGTGCTTCGCAACCTGCCGGATTTGGATCAATTCAATAGCCGTTTGGATGTGATCGCATCGGGGCAAGAGTTCCAGGATTCGATTCTCGAAGCCACCTTCAATGCGCCCCACTACGAAACATCGCATGCCGATGCGGTCTTTCTGAACGACTACGGCGATCCGAACGCGGACTACAAACTGAACTTGCCGCCCGACGAAGGGACCGGCGTGGATAGCCGTCCGAACCGATCGGCTGCCGCGGTGGCGACGACCGGCCAGATCGCCAAACCAATTTCAATCGCCGGCCAAGTTTGGCTCGACAACAATTTGAACAAAACCCGTGACAACGGCGAAGCGGCCGTCGGTGGGGTAACGATTTCGCTGTTCAAATGGGACGAAGCGACCAATCGTTACGTCGATACCGGGCATCACACGACGACCGATGGCGATGGACAATACGTTTTCCCTCGCGCGTTGGGACTTGCCCCCGGACGCTATCGAATTGTCGAAACCCAACCCGATGGATTGTTCAGCGTCGGTGCCATTCCAGGCTCCGTCGATGGCGTTGCCAGCGGACGTGTCGAATCGATCGACGTGTTGGCGGATATCGATATTCCGCTCGGGGATACTGACGCGGTGCGTTACGATTTCGCCGAAGCTCAAGCGGCATCGGTGTCAGGCTACGTCTATCGTGACGACGATAACGACGGCCAAAAAGACGCTGGTGAAACCGGCATCGCCGGTGTTCGCGTGCAATTGGTTCCAATCAACACCATTTCAGCTCAGTCGGCGATTACCGTAACCACTGCGGCGGACGGTTCGTATTCGTTTAACGGTTTGGCTCCGGGGACCTATAAAGTCATCGAAGTCGACCAGCCTGCGTACTTGAACGATGGTCTTGATACGCCCGGAACGATCAATGGCCGCGTCGTGGGACGAGCCGACAACCCTGGCGATGCGATCCATGACATCGTGTTGGCCGGATCCAGCGCCGGGGTCAACTACAACTTTGGCGAAACACCGTTTGGATCGATCACCGGTTTTGTGTACTTGGTAGCACCCGGCGAAGATTGTGAAGGCCCGCACGACGCGCCGGGCAACAAACCGCTCGAAGGCGTGCGTGTGGTACTGCAAGACTCCTTCGGCACGATCATTGCCGAAACACGCACGGCGGCCGACGGAAGTTACGAGTTTGACGAGCTGCCGATCGGCAACTATCGGATCGTTGAATACACGCCAGCCGGACTGATTGATGGCGGTGCGCATGTTGGTCGTGTGGATGGTTCGGCGTCGGGGACCGCCGTGGGTGGTGGTTTGATCCAAGAGATCACGATGACCGCCAATGGACGCGGCGTTGAATACAACTTCTGTGAAATCGCGCCGGCCACAATTAGCGGTTACGTCTATCACGACCGCAGCGATGATGGTAAACGCGACGGAGGCGAAGAAGGCATCGCTGGAACCACGGTTTCATTGATCGATTCAAATGGCAAGGTTGTCGCCACCGCCGTCACCGATGCAAATGGACGTTACGAGTTTAAAGGGATTGTGCCCGGCGTCTATCGCTTGGTCGAAACGCAACCGAACAATTACTACGACGGGAAAGACACCGCCGGCACCGTCTCGGGGACGCCCATCGGACGACTCGGAAGCGACGGCGACTCGCTGATCGATATCGAATTGAAGCAAGGTCAATCCGGAGTCGAGTACAACTTTGGCGAATTGGTCGGCGCAACGCTCTCGGGCCGTGTGCATGTCGATGCCGATGACGATTGTGATTACGACGAAGGCGAAGTCACTCCGTCGGGCGTCGTGATCCGTTTGCTCGACACCAACGGAAACGAGGTCGCTCGGACCACGACCAATGCCGAGGGCAAGTATTCGTTCACCAACATCGCGCCTGGCCAGTACACCGTGATCGAAGGCGAAGTGGACGGCTACTTCGAAGGCACGTCTCACGCCGGTTCAGCGGGCGGTGTGGCAAATCCACCGAACCGGATCAGCCAAATCACCTTGGCGTCGGCCGAAGTCGCCGTGGACTACGATTTCTGTGAACGCCCACCTGCGGAAATCAGCGGCGTGGTGTATGACGACCGTGATAACGATAATCGTCGTGACGCGGGCGAAGCCGGAATCGGAAACGTGCTGGTGGAATTGTTCAACAGCAATGGCGAAAAAGTAGCGTCCACTCGTACCGATGCCAACGGAGCTTACCGGTTCACCTATCTGCCCGCCGGATCCTATACGGTTCGCGAAATGCAGCCGACCGGATGGTTGCAAGGAGGACAACAAGCCGGCAGTAACGGGGGCGATGATTCGGTCGACGATGTCATTTCGAGCATCCCGATCGGCTGGGGCGATCGATTGACCCAGTACAACTTTGGCGAACTAATGCCAGGGTCGATTAGCGGGGTGGTGTATGTCGACAGCAACGGCGACTGTGTGCGAGATCCCGACGAAGATCCGATTGCCGGGGTAACGATCGAGCTGCGAGACGGCAACGGTCAAGTTTTGGCACGTACGACCACCGACGCCCAAGGTCAATACAGCTTCGAAGGACTACGGCCGGGCGAATACCAAATCTTTGAACAGCAGCCTGATGGGTTCTTCCAAGGCGGCCAGGTCGTCGGCAGCGGCGGCGGGGTGGTGTTGGATCAGGACTTGCTCGGAATGACCTTGTTGGCGGGTGCCAATATCGTCGATTACGATTTCTGTGAATTGCCGCCGGGATCGATTAGTGGTGTCGTTTATATCGACGCGGATGGCAATTTTCAGCGTGATACCGGTGAAAGCCCCATCCGCAATGTGACGATCGAACTGCGAAATGAGCAAGGCGTTATCGTGGCAACCACCGTCACCGATGCCAACGGTCGTTACCTGTTCGAAGGGCTCGCTCCGGGCAAGTATCAAATCTTTGAACAACAACCGAGCGGTTACTTCCAAGGGGCTCAACATATCGGCAGCGGTGGCGGCACGATTCTCGATCAAGACTTGACCGGATTGACGCTGACCGCCGGACGGGATGTTGTCGACTACAACTTTGGTGAACTGCCACCCGGTTCGATCAGCGGGGTTGTCTATATCGACGCTGACGCCGATTTGCAACGTGATTCCGAGGAAGCGACGATTGCAGGCGTGAAGGTCGATTTGCGCGACGCAAACGGAAAGGTGATCGCCTCGACCGTGACCGATGCCAACGGCCGCTACCGATTCGATGGACTCGCCCCAGGCGACTATCAAATCTTTGAACATCAACCCGCAGGGTATTATCAAGGCGGCCAGCACATCGGCAGCGGCGGCGGAACCATCCTCGGGGATGACTTGACGGGGGTGACTCTTGCTACCGGTCGCAACATCGTCGATTATGACTTTGGCGAATTGTTGCCTGGTTCGATCAGCGGCTATGTGCACGTCGATAGCAACGGCAACTGTACGTATGAGGAAGGTGAAAAACCGATCGCCGGGGTTCGCGTTGAACTGCGTGACGAAGATGGCAATCGGATCGCCGAAACGACAACCGACGCCAGCGGATTGTACCGTTTCGGCAACCTGCCACCGGGACGCTATCACATCGTCGAAATTCAACCCGATGGCTTCTTCCAAGGCGGGCAGAGTATCGGAAGCGGCGGAGGTGAAGTGATCGGCGACGATCACATGGCACTTGATTTGGTCGCCGGGGCCAACGTCGTCCATTACGACTTCTGCGAACGCGAACCGTCGACCATTTCAGGTTCGGTGTGGAAGGAAACCGATTTAGACCGTGTGTTCAATTCGGGCGACATTCCGCTCGGCAATATCTTGATCGATCTGTTGGACGAAGCGGGCAATCGAATTGCACAAACGCGAACCGATGCGTTCGGTAACTACCGGTTTGCTAACCTCGCACCGGGCACCTACTCGGTTTATGAACATCAGCCCACCGATTTATTTGACGGTGGGGCGGTTGCCGGGTCGGCCGGCGGAGCCGTGACGGCGGATGACCTGATCAGTGGCATCAAACTGACCGGCGGCACCAACGCCGTTGACTATGATTTCCCCGAAGTCCCACCGGCAACCATCTCGGGCTATGTGTTCCAAGATGGTTCGGCGATTCCAACCAATACGCCACCGAGTGCCGAGGACCTGCGTGACTACAAAGACGGGTTGTTGACCGACGATGACATTTTGATCGGCGGAGTGACGCTGGAGCTAAGAAACGTTCTTGGCGAAGCCTTTACATCCGATCGAGCACTTGCCGGCGTCTATCCCGATGGCGTGATCCGCGTTACGACGGACGAGTTTGGCTACTACGAATTTACCGGTCTTCGTCCAGGTACCTACAGTGTTTATCAGGTGCAACCTGAAAATTACATTGACGGTTTGGATACAGCCGGTTCGACGGGCGGGGTTGCGGTGAATCCGGCGGATGCGTTGTCCGAAGACGACGCCATCCGTGTGCAAACGTTGGCACTGAGCGAAGCGACGGATCCACGTGATGACGCGATTCTGTTTATCAATTTGGCTGCCGGCGGTTCAAGTCGCAGCAATAACTTTAGCGAGATCGCGATCACCGAACCTGCGATCCCGCAATTGATCGAAGATCCAATCGAAGACGTCAAAGTTTACACCCCGATTGAAACCTTCGATCCACAAATTCGCTTGGTCGGGTTTGGCGAGCTTCAATCGTTCCGTCGTCCCATGGTCGCTGACGACGAATGGGCCGTGTCGTGGCACCTTAGCGTGATCAACGGTGGATTCCCTGGGGGATCGGCCGAAGATGGATCGGCGGTGATCAAGACCGTCGGTGCAACCACGATGCAAGAGAATTGGACCGAGGGTGAACATACCTCTGGTCGCTGGGTGATCGTCAACGCCGATGGCGAGATGATGGAAATTGCCGATCGTTTGACCATGGGCGAAGCCGATGCCGTGGCCTTGACCGGTGACTTTGACGGCGATGGCAAAGACGAAGCGGTGTTGTTCGTCAACGGACATTGGTTCGTCGATTTCAACGGCAATGGCCGTTGGGACGAAGGGGACATGTGGATCAAACTGGGGACCGAACTGGATCGTCCCGTCGTAGGCGACTGGGACGGTGATGGTAAAGACGATGTGGCGATCTTTGGTCGCCAATGGCATCGCGACCCCCAGCGTATCAAAAAGGATCCCGGGCTTCCCGATCCCGAAAACAAACGACGTCGCGAATTGTCCGCCGAAGCCTTGGCCAAACATGTCGACGATCGTGGCGAGGATCGCGAGCGATTTTTGCGTCGCGGAAACGATGGCAATCTGCGGGCCGACGCGGTCGATCACGTGTTCCAATACGGTGAACAAGTCGACACCCCGATCGCGGGTGATTGGAACGGCGACGGGATCGATCAAATCGCAGTCTTCCGCGGTGGCACTTGGATGCTCGATACCGACGGTGATGGACGCTGGACCCAGGACGACGAAAAAGTCGAATTTGGACGCCCCGGAGACGAACCGATCGTCGGTGACTTTAACGGGGACGGAATCGACGAAATCGGAGTCGTTCGCGGCGATGTGTGGATCATCGATACCGATGGCGATCGCAAGATCACCGGTAACGATCTTCAAATCGAAGTGCCACGGCCGAGCGGAAACAGCCAACCCGTCGTCGGCGACTGGGACGGCGATGGCCGTGACGAGGCCGGGTACTACGACGAAGCAGCCTAACGCAGCCCAATGGCGGCCAACGTTAGCCAGTGCCGATTTAGCGCAGGCCCATTGCGGTCTGCGATCTCCGACCGCGTGTAAACCGCGAGCAGCGGTTCGCGGTCTGGAATGCTGCTGCAGGTCGGTCTGGTCGGTCTGTAGCGTTTGGGCTACCCGCCGTGGTGAAGCTTCGGATTTCTGAAATGCGGCTTCCACGGTCCTACGCAACTTTTGTCGTACAGTTGTGACGGAACGTTTGTTGTTGGTGCCTGCAAGGTCGGTGCCCGCGTTCCGAATTCGTTCATGTCATGATTTTGCTCGATTGCCTCTGCAAGTCATGCTGCCCGAACGAGACGTGCGAGCTGGCGGGGTAGGACTTGGCTGAATGAATCTGCGACTGAAGATATTGCTGTCCTTGATCGCGGTCTTTATCACTTACGTGGTGATTGATACAGCGATCCATCAATACGTGGTGTTGCCGCGTTTCGTCGCACTCGAGCAATTCCAAGCCACCAAGGATTTGCAGCGTTGCCACGCCAGCATCCAGCGAGACATCGATAATCTGCATTTGGTATTGGACCTGCCAACCGAGTGGGATTCGCTGCAGGATTACGTCGACCAATCGACCGATTGCTTTCAGCGTCGCAGCCAACTTAGACCGCCTGGTTCGGACCAGCATCTGGACATGTTCGCTGTCGTCAACGCTGACGGCAAAGTGGTGCACCAGTGCATCCATCCGCCTGCATCCCAAGCCAGCTACGTCCGCCAACCGCAAACCTCGGTCACGTCGTTTCCTGCGGATGATTGGACGCCAACCCATCCTGTTCTCGAGCCCTTGCTCTCATCGCCCCATGATGCTGCCACGGAAACACGCGGCATTATCATGACCGCCGCGGGCCCGATGATCGTCCTTGCACGTCCCATCGTTCGTGACGGCCATGATCATGTCGAAGGCGTCGCCGTCGTTGGACGATTTTTGGATCAACAGGCAATTGCAGCGAAAGCGGAACAAGCCGACGTCAATTTCCAAGTGGATGCAATCGATCGGTTGACGATCGGTACGCATAACATTCACCCCGTCGCGTTACACAATCGCGAGCGTCATGCCAGCACGGTGGCCGCCGCGCCGGTCGCGATTCGAGAGCTTGACGATGAGAACCTTGTCGCCGAAGGAACGTTGCTTGACATCCATGGCAACCCGGTTTTGTCGACGTACGCATTTGTACGTCGCAATATTTCCGAAGAGGGCCGGATTGCGATGCATTACGCCATCGGTTCGCTCGTAGCCGCCGCCTTCGTCGTGCTGTCGATCCTGCTGTTGTTGTTACAACAGATCGTCATCAATCCGCTGAATCAATTGTCTCAGCATGCTACACGGATGGGGGAGACCGGGAACTTTTCGGCTCGTTCGGAAATTAATCGCAATGACGAATTTGGCGATCTAGCGACCAATATCGACACGATGGTCGGGCGACTGAAACAGTTGTGCAGTTCGAACCAACAGCTGCATGTCGAGATTCGCCAACGCAAATCAGCAGAGTCGGAATTACAGCACGCCGCGACTCATGATTCGTTGACCAATCTGCCAAACCGCACCCACCTGAAACGAATGCTCGAGTCGCGATTTGCGAACCGTTCCTTTACGAACGGTAATTGTGATGCATTGATTTTCTTGGATCTGGATAATTTCAAAATCATCAACGACAGCCTCGGACATGCCGTGGGCGACGAGTTGCTGATAGCAATTGGCAAACGTTTGCAGTCGGCGGTGGACTGCGTCTCGCGTCATTCAGAAACCGAAACAAAGAATTTGGTCGCGAGACTAGGCGGCGACGAGTTTGTGATCTTCTTAGGCAACGTCGCTAGCGAAGAAGCGGCGACCGAATTTGCCGAACAAATTCGTACCGATCTGATCGGCCGTTACACCGTCAGCGGTCACGAGTTGACCCTCGGGACCAGCCTTGGCATCGCCTTTTCGAACGATTCGGTGACCACTCCCGAAGAATTAATGCGAAACGCTGATTTGGCGATGTACCGCGCCAAATTTAGCGGCAAACAGTGCTTGGCGGTGTTTGACCACGCCATGCACGAATCGGTCCTCAAGCGACTCGAACTCGAAGAGGCGCTTCGCACCGTGTTGAAAGACGGCGGGCTGCGATTGGTCTATCAACCGATCTTCGATATCGATACGGGCGTCATCGTCGGACTCGAATCGCTCGTTCGCTGGGATCACGCAACCAAAGGTTTGATCAGCCCCGCCGAATTCGTTCCCGTTGCCGAAGAGATCGGTCTGATCGTTCCCATCGGTCGCTGGATCCTCGAGGAAGCGTGCCGCACCATTCATCGTTTGAACGAAGCCCGCGGTGACGGTCCGCCGATTTCCATCGGGGTGAATGTTTCCAAACGACAGCTCGCTGACGTCGGTTTCGTGGACCTGCTAAAAGACGTGCTTGAAACCGAGAATGTTTCTCCGAATCAGCTCAACCTCGAGATCACCGAATCGATGATCATGGATAGCCCCGAGCAAATCGTCGATTGTTTGAGCGAGATTCGCAAGCTCGGTATCCGCTTGCACATGGATGACTTTGGTACCGGTCACTCATCGCTTAGCTGTTTGCATCGATTCCCGATCGACGTGTTGAAGATCGATCGTTCGTTTGTCTCGACCATGGAAGTCGGCGACGACTATGAATCCATCATCCACGCGATCATCACGTTGGCGCACAACTTGGATACCAAAGTGATTGCCGAAGGGATCGAAACCACGCGTCAACTGCAGCAACTGCGTGATTTGAAGTGTGACTTCGGCCAAGGCTATCTGTACAGCAAGCCGGAGCCGATCGAAGATTTGCAGGAGCTGTTGTCAGCGATCGTGAACCGGCCGAGAAAGGATCCGCAATTTGGCTTTGCCTCAATCGATTCGACCTACTCGATGCTTGCCCCACACTAATGCCGGTGGCGAGATGACCAATCGCTGAATTCCCGGTCATGTTTTCCGAGGCGATTCGCTGGCGGGGCAGTCTGAGTTTCCGCGTGGCTAAAACGAGGTGCGAGGTCGGCCCCAACGCAGCGTGTTGTTGTTTTCTGCAGTTTGCGCCGCGGGCTGACTAAGGGGCTCGGTGCTTGGTACCGGCGTCGTAAAACGTTGTGCCCCTTGAAACGCGGGTTCCATGGCCGAATATGGTTGATGCTCGGCCAATTGACGGTTCGGTTGCTCGAAAGCGTTGGCCGTCGCGGTTTCCTGCGTCAACGGGGGGACCGGTTGCAATGCCGCCGCCGATGGCGATGAGGCAACATTGTCGACCGAGTTAAACTGGTCTCCGCTGGCTCGGTAGGGTTCATTCGATCCGCTGACATTCTGATCACGCTCGGAGATCGGAATCGGCTGCGGATTGTATTGTGGATTCGTCTGGTACTCGGCCGGAGCTCGTTGCGGTGCCAAGTTGATCCTGTTTCCATTGTCGACTGTCGGCGGATAGTATCCGCGGCTCAAGGTGTTCATGGTGTTGGATTGCATCGGAGCCGCATAGGTTGCCGCCGGAGACACGCTGTAGGGCGTCTTCGGGGCTCCCGTCAAATCATGGACCTGCATTCCGTTAAAGCGAACGCGGGGGGCTGAATTGGCGGGTTCGTAGCCAGCACCAGGGTGGCCGTTGCCGGGATTGGCAAACGTGCCTGAGACGGTGTTGATCTGCGAATGAGTTTCTTGCCAACCCGTGGTCGCCACACCGGAACCGATGGCTTGATTGTCGAAGGAGTTCCCAGAGACTTGAGCCAGCTGCGGTGGAGCGGTCGGTTGCAATCCCATGTTCTGCGAGGGATTCGATGAAAACGAATCAAACGGTTGGGCTTGATTGGGCGACTGGAACGGAGGCACACTGGATTGTCCATAAGGCACAAAGCCGACCGTCGCTCCGTTTGCGTTTTGGAACGAATTGTTGGGGGGCGGTGGCACTCGCGTCGAGGCACCCAGTGGGCTGATTGCCGAGCTGGCTCCCACACCTCCGATCGGTGCGGGCGTGAGTCCAACCGGGGCCATGGGGCCGACTGGTGTGAGCGGTCCGCCCGCAGTCGGGCCAGTCGTTTGCCTACAGCCAACGTTGGTTAGGGCCAACGCAAACATGCAGGTTCCGAGGCAAAGTTGTCGCATGTCGAACACCGAAAGAATCGTAGGAAATTGGTTCTGACTTGGACCTTTAACAAAAATGAGAAAATTCACGAAATACCAATGCCGTGATTTTCTTGATGGTTCCGTCTGTCAGCGAACCTTCCGGTGGGGGCAATCCAATGCAGAGAAGCAAAGGAAAAACGAAGAGAACGAGTCGAGAGCCTCGTCAAACGAAAAGAGCTGGCAACCAAATTAAAATCGTTGGCTGGCCAGCTACTTCTATTTTGTTCGCCCCGTGACGGGGCGATCGAAAAATCGTCAAAACCCGGGTTGGGTTTTTAGATCATTTCTTTCAGACCCTTCAAAGGTCGGATCGAAAGCTTCTTGCTTGCTGGCTTGGGGTTCAACCAAATTTCGCTGCCGTCGGCAGGATTACGGCCTTTTCGCTTTGGCTTTGCAGGAACGTCCTTGAGGATGATTTTGCAAAGACCTGGGATTGCGAACTGGCCTGGGCCACCTTTGCTGATCGCTTTTTCGATTTCAGCGGTCAACGCGTCGAAGACGGCAGCAACGTCCTTCTTCGTCAATTCGGTCGCTTCAGAAATGTTAGCCAAAATCTGAGTCTTGGTCGGAGCCTTTTGTGGGGCTGCCTTGGGTGCGGCTTTAGCCATGTGCAACAACCTTCTTATCACAGGGTGAGAGTAGTCTGGGTTGAGCTTGATAGCTCGATGTTTTCAATAGGGCAAAGTGTTATGTCGGCCATGCCCCTGACGCAACCCGGCTTTGCCCAAAAAAGCCCACGTTTTTCAGTGTTTTCTGCAATATGGTCGTTTTGCGACCACAATCGCGGTGGAAACGGGGCCGCCTAGCAACGGCCACTGTTCTGTCAATGGGAAACTTTATTTTTCCGTAAAATACGCACTTTTACGGTTTTCGAGCTCGAGAACCCCTCACAAACGCCCAAATTAGGGCGTTGCGAACAAGAATTTGGCCTCGGTTCCGAGCCAAAACAAGGGCCGGATTCGCGTCGTTTTCACGCTCAGCCGCCCTGCAAATCCTGCGAAATCGCCCTACAAATCCGACAGGATAGCCGCGTCAATGGCTTGATCGCTGAGCGGGTTTTCCGTGCCATCTTGCTCCGCGAGCGCGTCGCCCGTTTTGGAAATCAGAGTCAATTCGGATGCGACTTGGCTCATTGCATCGTCAACGGCATCCGCGTTGGACGACGTCGACGACGAGCTTGCCAATTGAGCGCGTAGCAGCGACTCGCTAACCTCATCGTCGTCATCGCTGTTGACCCCGAGGGTTCCAGCGGCACTTTGGGTGGCAGCCAACGAAGCCGATGCATCGGCGTCGGACTCGATAAATTCACCCGAGGCCGAAGTCGAACTGGTGCCTGAGGATTCAGTGGTGCTGGCCGCCGCTGTCGAAGCGGTTTGCGCGGCGAACGTCACGTCATCCTCGTCGACGCTGACTCGGAACAGTTTCATTTGGCCCGATTGACCAAGGGGTTGCACCCGTCGGTCTGCCGTCGTGGGCAACGTCGCCGTGACTTGCGATGTGGTCACCGTGCCCGTCGATGATGTCGTGGTCTTGGTGCCATTGATTGTCAGGTTTGCACTTGTCGAATCGAGCGATACCGTCGGGTTGGAAATCGACATCACGGCCGCCGAAGGGACGACGACGGCGCTGGCACTGCCGGGTTCAACGGCGACTAACAACGATTGCTTCGGTGTCGAGCCTAGCCATTCACGGATCGTGATGAATTCCGGACGCAGTCGTCCAAGCGTAATATCGACGGTCATGTCGCCATCCTCTGGCAAACTTGTGACCGTGATCGACTGAGGCTCCGATCCATTGTCAAAGAACGGTAGTGAAGGAATTTGTAACTGGTACGTCCCCGGCAGAATGTCCTTGAACGAAGGCACGTCACCAGTGAAGGACAACGGAATCTCAACGGTCGTGTTGGAGTCGTCGGTTCCGGTTAGCTTGATGCCACTGATCTGGCTCGGGTCGATGTCCGTCGCATAGAAGTTCAGCATCACGTCACGAGGCACAAAGTCAAAGACTTCGACCGTGATCGTGCCGGTGCTGGTCAAACCGCTGCCGTCGTTGACTTGGTACGTAAACGTGTCGGTGCCTTTGAACCCGGCCGCTGGTTTATAGAAAATCGTGCCGGTGGTGGCATCGATACGAACCGTTCCACCCGCCGTTGGTGTGCTGAGGTTCGAGAACGTCAGCGTTTCGCCACTGTCGACGTTCGCAGGCAATTCCGAGAGCGAGAAGATCGACTTTTCGCTGGTGCCGTTGTGTTGTTTGGCAACGGCACTGATGACCGGCGGAGCATCGTTGACCGCGGTGACGGTAAAGGTGACGGTGCCGACGGCGATCCCGCCTCCGGTGTCACGGATGGTGTAGGTTACCGTCTCGGTGCCGTTGAAATTGGCCGCGGGTTTGTAGAAGATTTGGGTGCCATCGTCACTTACACGTGCAGCACCTCCTTTGTCGGCGGTGCCCACCGCGATGATCGTGAACGCCTGGTTGTCCACGTCACGCGTGTCGTTGCTGAGCACGTTGAATTGCGCTTCGGCGGCGTCCTCAGTAACGGTAAACGCGTCGCCCACTGCGGTCGGTGGTGGGTCGGACGACTTGACGACCAACGACACGGTTGCTTGGTCCGTCAATGAACCATCGGAAACGGTGTAGGTAAACGAATCGCTACCGGTAAAGTCCGCTGGCGGCGTATAGAGAACCGAGAGTCCATTCTGAGAAATGGTAACCGTGCCTCCCTTGGCCGTGGTTCCCTGGACCGCGGTGACCTTTAGGGTTTCGCCAGTGTCGGGAGCGATCACATCGTTGAGCAACACGTCCAGCGGAATCGAGGTTTCCCCTTGGTTGACCTCAAATGAGTCATCGGTGCCCGTTGGCGGATCGTTCACCGGAGTCACGGTGACCGTCACCGTAGCATCCTCTTGAATGCCTTGGTCGTCACGAACGCGATAGGTGAATTCAAAGACACCGTTAAAATTGTTGTCCAGCAGGTACGCGACTTTCCCGTTTTGGACACTGACGGCCGCCCCGCTTGTTGGCTGCGTCACCGAGACCAACGTCAACGATCCTGTCCCGCTGATGACTTTGTCATTGGCCAGCACATCGATAGTCGAAGGCGCGGAGTCTTCGGCGATCGTGATTTTGTCATCGGCGACGGTAAAGTTTTGCCCGATCGCAAGCTGCACGCTGCCATAGGCCACCGCGTCGGCGGAAATACGGTTGTCGTTCCCGTACAACAGCACCTCACTATCAGCCGCGTCGGCGGGTTCCGAGCGAATGTTCACCGATCCGGTCGCCAACGCTTCCATGCGAATCGTCGCAATCAAACTGTCCGTCAATCCGCTGGGCGTCAAACGATCGGTTGCCGCACCGAGTTCATCGATCAAACCGTCCGAAATCGTTCCTTTTTGGACGGTGGGAAAGCGATCACTAAACGTAATCGACGTTCCCGCTTTGGGTTGGATCAGATCACTGTCAAACAAGATGTCGGCAAAGGCGGCGAAGATCCCATCCAAATCGTCGCCGGTGCGAGCATCAACGCCGATCATGTTCAAATTGAATTCTTGCCCCACTTGGACCGCAGTAATCGGTTGGCCCTGCAAATCGGTGATCGTCAACTTGATCTCGGCGATCGGTTGGCCGGCAACATTGACGTTGAACGATTCGGTGCGAACATTGCCCGCTGCATCAGTTAATTCGACCGTAAACGTGTTGTCGCCGGTTTGCGATGCCGCTGGTGTCCACACGACTTCGCCCGTGGCCGCCACAATGGTCGCGCCGGCAGGTGCCGAAGTCAACGTGTACGTCAGCCCCGAGCCTTCTTCGCTGCTGATCAAATCGGTGCGGAATTCGCGTCCCACGTTGGCTTGGGTAGCCGCGGTGCCGACCACGCTGCCTGGAGCCTCGGTGTCGTAAACCACGTTGATGCCCGCGGTGCGTTCGCTGGTGACACCGTTGATGGTTTGGCGTGCGGCGATGTTGTAGGTGCCATCACCCAACGCGGCGATATTGTTAGTTGTGATCGTGACCGTCGTGCCGGTTGCCGATCCCACCCCGATCACCGCGTTCGTTGCGGTGTTGACCAATTCGACGGTTGCACCCGAGGTGACTCCGGTAACCACAAACGACAACGTTCCCGCATTGGTGATGTTGTCGGTATTGCTAACCCCCGTATCGCGAGTGGAACTCAGGTCGATGCCCGTTGGCGTGGCTACCGTTTCGCCGCTGCCAAAGGTGAATGTCACCAGCTGCGTGTCCATGTCGCTTGATGAATTTCCCGTCACGCCAGTCCCAGGACGCACGCCGACCAAAACGGGCACGGTTCCCACGAAACCGGCTTTGGGCGTGACCGTGACGACGCCGGTGGTTGGATTGACCGTAGCGGTGGCCGATGCGGTGTTTTGTGAACTAGCGAAATACGTGACCGCGTCTCCTTCGACGTCGACACTCGACAACGTCAGCGTGGCGTTGGTCCCAGCGGGGACTGCCGCAGGGTCCGCGACATCATTCAAAAATGGTTGACTGTTGGACGTGTCCGCAATCACGCTGACGGTGGTGGTTTCCGAATAGGTACGGCCCTGTGCATCGGTCACGGTGTAGGTGACGTTGGTGGTGCCCGTGGTGTTGCCTTTGGCTTTGAGCATCACGACGGCATTTTCGGTGTCATCAAACACGTCGACGCTGGTGATGCGGATCGCGGTCGTAGGTTTGTCGCTCGCGTTGGTGGCATGTTCGCTGATTGCCTCGCGGACGTCTTCGCCTTCGACAAGCTGGCCAAACACGCTGTGGTTGAAATCGAGGAACCGCTGCGGGCCTTCGGTGATGAAGAACTGCGAATCATTGGTGTCGTCGCCCGCTTTGGCGTACGACAACACGCCCGATCCGGTGTGCATCAAGTCTTGGTGAAAATCATCGTCAAAATCACCTAGCGTCGAACCGCCAGTGCCGGTTGCAGTCGGATCGCCCCCCTGCAACACGAAGTTGTCAATCACACGGTGGAATTGAATGCCGTCGTAGAAGTTTTGATTGGCCAGCGTGATCACTCGCCCGCTTGCGGTCGGCGCTCGGTCCTCGAACAATTCGAATACCATGTCGCCGTAACCTTCCATGTCGATCCGAATCGATCGATTCCCCGACAAGACGACCGCTTCCAATAGGTCCGGATTCGCGACGCTGACCGTGATGGTCAACGGGCCCCCATCGGGATCGTAGGCGTCCACAGGAACGTGCAGCGGAGCACCAATTTGCACCGTTTTGTTCCCGATCGTATCAAACGATGGGGTTTCCCCTTGTGGGATCGCTACCCCGCTTCGCGCGCTAAGCGTCGCAAGTGACTGGACGCCCACCAACCGGGTGCCATCGGGAAATTCCCAAGTTGGATAGCTGGTGATGCCTTCGTCGATGGCCAATTGCGAGGGAGTTCGGTCGGCATTGGTGACCTCAATAAAGGGCAATTCCTTGCCGCCATCCTCGAACAACTGTTTTTGTTCGGTGCATATCGGGCACCATTCGGCGCCGTACATGATCACGCCGGCGTCTTTCAAATCCTTTGCAAATTGCACCAAATCGGCTTTTAATTCGCCTTCGGCGGCTCGTGACACGCTGCTTCCCGTCTGGGATGCAATGCTGCCGGTTTGCGAGGCGAGCGTGCTATACGACGAGTCGGTCATGCCGTCGGTTGACATCAATTCGACGTCGCCCGCCATCAATTGTCGCTGTTCGAGCGATTCCAGTAGCAGTCGGCCTCGTTTTGCCGAGACTGACGTCTCGTTCGCCGAGCGGAAATGAGTCAAAAGCTCGCGAAGCATGCCACGACGTCGTTTTTGCGGTTGGTTTACGGCGCTAGAGCGGTTCTCGGAGGAATTCGAGCGGTTCTCGGAGTTGCGTCGCATCAGTTCTCTCAGGCGGCAAGTGCAAAAAATAGCGGGCGGTCATGGCTCAGCAGGAATGGATTCCGGCTGGACATGGCCCATGTATCGGGCCCATTCATCGGTTACTCGTCGACCAGTTACAGCCGTTAAGACGAAAAAATTCGGTACAACCCGCAAGGTTTACCAAACCGGTACTGTGGGGGGCGTGCTTCGTCTGTGGCTTTGAGTCGAACGGGGATTGCCTAGCAAGGCAGAGGGTGATGAGGGGCTGTACTGTTTCAATAGGACGAAAAACTCGTCCGAATTGTTCCCATATTATCGAGGCGGGGTCGTTTTCGGCAAATTATTTGCCGGTCGTTCGTATTTTGCGTCCCGTCGCTGCAACCCATTCCCGCAAAACGTTTTCGTTCGCCTTCCCAAGATTTAAAAACACTGCCAGAATAGAGGGTTTACACGCAAACTCTCGCGAACTACCTCTCCCCATTTCCTCTTTTGCTGGCAATCACTGTGGAACGGCGTCTACTCACTTTCATTATCTACTCCACAGCATTCTTGGTCATCTACATGTCGTTGCGGCATTGGGTACTGCCTCCGCCTCAACCGATCGCCAAGGACAAACAGCAGGTTGCCGCACCGCTGGATGAAGACGATCAGGAAGCAGATGAGGAATCCGTGGTGGACCCGGATCGTAGCGACGCCGAATCGAGCGACGATGCCGACACCGCCGAGGAAACTGCCGCCGACGCGACTCCCGAGCGTCCCAAGACGCCCCAGTGGGTGACGCTGGGATCGATGGACCCCAAGGCGGGCTACTCGATGTTGGTCACGCTGAACAGTCGTGGCGGTGCGATTGAGCGGATCGAATTGGTTCAGCGCGAAGAAAACGGCAAACTGAAGTATCGCCGCGTCGACATCCGCAGCGGGTACATCGGCTACTTGGCCGCGACGCCCGCCGAATCGGTCGACGGCGTCCGCGTCAATGTGGTGGGGCCAGGGACTCCGGCTCAGCTCGCTGGGCTGCAGGTGGGCGACATCATTACCAAAATCAATGGCAAACCGATTGTCCGCCGTAACGACATCGATGCTGCCTTGGTGAAAACCAAACCGGGTGAATCGGTCAAAGTCGAACTGCTGCATCGCTCCGGCGCGGCGGCATCCGGCGATTCGGACAATTCGGGCGACGATTCGCTAACGCCGCAAACGGTTACCGTCAAACTGAGCGAACACCCATTGGATTTGATTCGTTTGGCACGCGATGGTGGTGCAGACGAAGTGATTGGTAACTATTCCGAGTTGTCCTGTTTGCTAACGTTGGCCCAGGTCAATCGCAAAGGGATTTTGGTCGGCGACGAAGCGATCAAAGGCATCGCGGATCCTGCCAGCTTGGTGTGGTCGATCGACAACAGAGACAAGTCTGCGGGCGTCGCGCTGAGCGATGTCGACGAGTTGCGTTTTCGTTTGCAGCTCAGCGGCGAAGAACTCGACAAAGCCAAAGGGCAACCGCTGGAATTGGTTCGCAGCTATCGTCTAGCCAAAGCCAGCTACGTGATCGATATGGGGATTCAGATCGAGAACAAAGGCGATCAGCCTCAAGATGTTGCCTACCGGCTTCATGGCCCCAACGGTTTGACGTTAGAGGGTTGGTGGTACAGCAACAAGATTAGCCCCAATTTCAGCGGAGCGGCGGCTCGCGATATCGTATACACCAGTGTCGCAAATCGGCACGAATTGCTGAGCGGTTACGATCTGTTGAAGCTTGCCAAGAAGCAGCCCGAAGATCCGGATCAGTCGATCTATTCGCCCGACTCGGATGTCAGCACCCAATCGCTGAAGTACGTCGCCGTCGATGCGCAGTACTTCGTTGCCGCTTATCTACCCGAAGCTGGCAAGAAGGCGTTTACTGAAATGCAACGCGTTTCAGCGGGGATTGTGGCGGATGCCGATCAGATCCCACGCCACAAAGAACGAGCCGTCAACACGACCTTTTATCTGACCAGCAACGTCAGCACGGTCAAGCCGGGCGAATCCTTGACGCAGACGCTGCGTCTGTTCGCCGGCCCCAAGGACCCGGACGTGGTTGAAGAATATGGTTTGGGCGACACCATCTATTACGGTTGGTTTTCTCCGTTCGCTCGTTTGTTGGCTGGATTGCTGCACATCATCGGCGGTGTGGTCGGAAACTATGCAGTTGCGATCATTTTGTTGACCGTGTTGGTGCGGGGATTGATGTTTCCGCTGAGCCGCAAAGCGGCCATCAATGCACAGCGGATGCAGGAGTTGGCACCTGAGCTGAAGAAGATCTCCGAAAAATACAAAGACGACATGGAAGGCCGCTTGAAGGCCCAGCGTGAACTGCAGGCTCGGGTGGGTTTTAATCCGATGGCCGGTTGTTTGCCGATGTTCCTGCAGTTGCCGATCTTTATCGGGTTGTACCGAGCCTTGTCGGTCGACATCGAGCTTCGTCAAAAGGCGGTCTCGTCGGCGACAAGCTGGGCGTCCAACTTGGCGGGCCCCGATATGGCGGCCTATTGGGGCGATTGGCTGTGGGATTATTTGTCCGGCCGTGGCACCGGTTGGCTCGGGCCCTATTTCAATGTGCTGCCTGTATTTGTGGTCGGCTTGTTCCTGTTGCAGCAAAAGATGTTCATGCCGCCTGCGACGGACGAGCAGACTGCGATGACGCAGAAAATGATGAACATCATGACCTTGATGATGGGATTGTTTTTCTTTCGGGTCCCTGCCGGT